>CAQRDK010000004.1 GCA_948868795.1 uncultured Candidatus Saccharibacteria bacterium
GTCAAGCTCGCTGAGCCAGAAGTTGGCGAGAAAGAGATGGAAATATCGGAAGTATGGGCTGTAGGCATGGTTTGATCGTCGTAATTGACAGTTTCTTCACCATCCGTCTCACTTGCGGCACTAGCTTCATCTTCCGAATCTCCTAGCGCACTCACCGACAAGCTCACCAACGGATTAACTAGCAGAAAAGCCAGTAGCAGCAAACTTATGCAGCTCGTACTCCCGGCAAAATTAATTTTTCTTTGGCGTTTTAGCATCACGGCCCTCCTTTATAGTTTGTACACTCGGAGTGGTGCCGCGAATTGTTGAATAAAAAATCGACACCACAGCGGGTGTACGAAACCTTTACCAGTAAAGAAGGCTCTAGGATGTTGCCATCGTATTACCACCAAAACGGCTGCTGTGGTGCCGATTTCTATGGTGGTATTATATAATATGCTGACAGAAAATAATCATCCTAATAGGGCGTTTCTTTACTGTCTGATAAATGTTTCGTACATTTTTATTGTAGCATAGAAATTAAACTTGTGCGGAAAAATGTTGAAGTATTTTCTGAACAATGAAGGCGCGGTCGATTGCGCATGGGAAATATAAAAAATAGCCAGAGCGGATCGTGGCTATTTTTGCTACTCGTTGGTGCGGTAATTAATTCGCGGAGAAAATCCAGTAGATGAAAGCGCCAATGAAAGCGGCGGCGCAGACGGATCCGACCCAAAGGAAGACGCCGCCAAAGCCGGAGAGCCAGCGACGGAATTTGTGGCGGTCGTATTCATGAATGGCGGCGCTCAGCTCGGCGGCGGTTTCAGCGTCAGTCTTCAGCGCACGGCGGAAGACGCGAGTGACGGAGTCGATGGCGATAACTTGCGTGTCCATACAGGTCGCGAAAGTGCGCGCGAAACGTTCGTTGGATTTGAGACGTTTCTCAAGGCGCGTGAGACGCTGCTCGAGATCAGCGATCTTCGCATCCTTCTTCAATAGCGCTTTGCTTAAGGCGACGACTTCTTTGTCGGACATCTTCGAGCTATCTTCGGCGCGCTGTGAGCGGCTATAGTGAATCTCGTCCATGTCGGCGAATTTGGTTTCTGAAACTTGTGCGCCCTCGGCGGCGGCGCTATCTTTTTTACTCATTTTGGGCCTCCACTTCCCTATTGTCCGCTTTGCCCAAGAGCGTTATATTTCCCTTTTTATTCCCACTCGTGCTTTTCTTTAGTATAGCATAAGTTAGTTAGGAGCAGTGCGGAAAAGGTTGTAGTTTTTACAACGAGAGTGAATTGGCTAGTTTTTCTCGAATATGAGCAGCGACGTCAAGCACTTCTTGCTTGTCATTGACCGTGGCGTGCGTTTTTGCATAGGCTGCAACTTCACGCAAAGTCGAGATGCCGGCACCGAACTTTTCGACCATCCAGGGCTGCACTGGGAAAATCCAGATATGGAAATGCGCAGAACGCTCTTCTTGGACTAAGGTTATTTCTTTGGTAATGCCAAGTTGCTTCAATGCAGTTTCGGCACGAGCTAGAACGTCGCCAATTTCATGCCGTTCGTCTAGGGTTAATTCAGCAAAAGAGTTGACATGACGCCTTGCGTTCAAAACTAGGAATCCCGGGATAGGTATTTCCGGATCAGGGGCGAGAAAACAAAACTTTCCACGATAGACTGGGCCGCCAGGAACGGCAATCTCTTCATTGACAATGGCGCAGCCCATACAATCAAAACTCAGTTCGTTGCCAAGAAAATCTTTAGTTTTATGGATATTGTGCGCAAAAATCGTTTCGTCCATATGTTTAGTCCAAGTTGATAAGTTCGTAGTCGCGGGAGCCGAGGCCAAGAGCGGCAGCGGTTTCGATGATATGGCGGCCGTTTTGTTGCTCGACGCGTTCAACGAAGTGGTCACGGCCGGGGTCGGTGGAATTATAAACCATATCAATACAGGCTTGGTCGAGGGCGACCGGGTCGAGCGAGGCGGCGATGCCGATATCGTTCATACAAGGGGCTTCTGGTTCGGCGACGCAATCGCAATCAACAGAAAGATTGTTGATGACGTTAATGTAGAGAATCGGCTTGTGTTCGGCGACGCAATAGTCGGCGACTGCTTTGGCGGCTTCGGCCATGCTTTCGAGAAAGTCATCCTGCGGAGGAAGCAGCTCGACGGCCTCAGGCCTCATCTCGGCGCCATCCTCCGGCTCGTCGAAACAATGTAAGAATTTCTCGAGATCGCGAGATTTGCCAGCGGTATGGATGTAAACTTTACCGACCGAAGAGGCAATGCCGATAGATTGATTCTTCAGCGCACCGCCGAAACCACCCATCGGATGACCTTTGAAGTGGGCAAGATTAATCATCGCGTCATAGCCCGCGAAGTTTTTGCCAATGATGTCGACCGCGAGATGTTTGCCGCCCTCGACGGGGATTTCGATTTCGCCGTCAGCGTCCATAATGTCTACATTGGCGATTTTCGTAAAGCCGTGGTCCTCGATGGTCTGGCGATGAGCGGCAGTTTCCTGGCGGGCGCCTTGATAGGCGGTGTTACATTCGACGATCGTGCCGTTAACTTTTTCGACTAAATCTTTGATAAGTTCAGGCTTCAGATAATTCGTATTGCCAGCCTCGCCGGTCGAAATTTTTACGGCAACTTTCTTGCCATCAAGCGGAACATTAAGTTGCTCATAAATCTTAACCAATGACGCGGGCGTGATTTCTTTTGTGAAATAAACTTTGGATTTTTCGTTCATAACTCCTCGCTTTCTTACATATATTATATATGATGTTTCGGGTTTGTGGGGCGGCAAACTTGTGATAAAATGAGTTTATGAAAGTGAGAGGTTTTGAGGTGGCGAGTGGTTGGGAAGATAAGGACATTCGGTTGCCGAGGCGTTCGACGACACATGCTGCGGCGTATGATTTGGAGGCGGCGGAAGACGTCGTGGTGCCGGTGTTTCGTCCGGGAGTAAAACCGACGATGATACCGACAGGATTGAAAGCGTATTGTCAGCCAGACGAGTATTATATGATTGCGAATCGGAGTTCAGGAGCAGGCAAAGGTCTTGTGACTGCGAATGGGATCGGAATTATTGACGCTGACTATTACGGAAATCCGAGCAATGATGGGCATTTTCAGGTGTTGGTTTTTAATGTACTTGATCATGAAATTACCGTAAAGAAAGGCGAGCGAGTTGCGCAATTGATTTTCCAAAAGTTTTTATTAGCAGATGGAGATGTAGCGGGAGGAAAAAGAAAAGGCGGGTTTGGCTCGACAGATACGGACGGAGATGCTGCGACGGTTTCGCGGTCGGATGAGAGTTTGGAAGTCGATGAGGAGGAGTAGGTGGGCGAAAAGTTGCTAAAAGTGGTCTACGATTGCGATGATGTGTTATGGGATTTGAACACGCACGTCGCAAATCTGAAAGGGATTGACCCGGATTGCCTGGTGAACTTCGCGATGCTGGAAAATGAGGCGCTAACCATGCCGGAGCGACGAGCGATGTTGGACGGGTTTCGGGACGCGGCGAGTTTCGTCGATATTAAGTTCTATGACGGCGCGAACGAGATTCTGCGCGCGGAAAAACTCGGCGCAACCGTGATGATTAATTCAAATGCTTATAATGCGGATATTGCAGAGCTGAAACGACAGCAACTCGTTAGGTTGTTGCCAGAAATGGCGCCGGAAAAGATGCGAATTAACGTGATTGACCCGGACGGAGCTTGTCATAAAGAGATTGAGCGGGATTTGTTTATTTTCGTGGATGACAGCCCATTTAATATCGCGCTTTCCGAGGCGAAGATTAATATTATGCCGACGCGGCTCTGGAATGTGACGCCAAAGGCGAAGGAAATTGTGCGCGAGAAAAATGTGATTTGGATTGATGATCTTACGAAGATCAACCAGTTTGTGCGCGAGACTTTAGCGAAGATGTAGACTTTATTTAGTTTTAGGCTTAGTGATGTCGTTGATTTTGCGCTTAGACTTGGGTTGAGTTTTGTTAGACTCTGCCGGTTTTGCAGAGTTTTGGGAGTTTGTTTGAGAGTTTGGTGACTTTTGAGTTTTGGAAGAAGTGGACTTTTGCGCGGTGCCAGATTTGGGGTTGGTAGTAAAATCTTGACCAGGCTTGGTTTTTGCGGAGGAGGAGCTCGGGGCGGTTTTGGATTTAGAGCGCGGGGCTTTCGGTTTGGCGGTGATAATCTCGTCCGGCTCGATAACCTCGATTTCTTCAGCTGTGATGGCCTCCTGTGTTTCCGTGGCCTCTTCTGGCGCAAGGTCGTCGATTTCCGTATCTACATCAGGAGCGCCTTCATCGTCGTCCTCGATAGTAACGATGCGGATGCGAGGGAGAACGATGTGCTTTGAAATGACGCCGCCCATGAAGGCGTCAAGGAGGATGAGGATATATCCAAGAATCAGAATTAGGAGGCCGAGCAAGGCTAACCAACTTAACATTTCCCAGAAACCGTTAGCGTTGTAGTCGAGAAAGGCGACCGGATAGAGCAAACTGGTCGATGACGGGAGCATGTTCGCAGTCAAAATGATCATCGCGCAGTACGAAAGCGGAAGCGCAAGCCAATAGAACGGATCCATTGGTCGCCAAAGGCCTTTTTTATTAAAGAGACACCAGTCAAGCAAGGTCAAAATCGGCAGGATATAGTAGGTCAGAATCGCGGGGAAGCCGGTGAGGCCGGGGATATATTCGTCATTAATAGCGCAAGCAATAACAGCGACGGCCTGAATAATGAAGGCAATAATTAATATGCCTTCAAGCATAGGACAAGGAGTATCGCCAGCTTCCCTTTTACTACTAAGGGCGAGCATGAGAGCCGAAATACAGAAGTAAATTGCGCCAATCAAAAGCGCCCAAGTCGAAAAAAGCCGCCAAGCGGTCGCGCCATAGCTGGCCAGAGTCATCCAGAAACCGTAGACTGAAATTAAGCCAAGCGATAACTTATAGAAAGCAGCGACAAGTTTGTTTCGGACATACATAATATATATTATATGCTACTTGTGGCTTTTTGGCGATAGCTTTTGATTTTAGCAAGGAAATCTATCGGCTAGTTAGGATGCTTGTTTACGATAGTTTTCGATAGCAGCTATTATTGTTGCTTATGGTAGTTCTCGATAGCGGCGGCGAGAGCTTCGTGGCCGAGAACTGAGCAATGGAACTTATGCGCTGGCAGACCACCAAGAAACTCAGCGATTTCGGCGGGGCCGATTTTTAAGGCATCGTCGAGCGTTTTTCCTTTAGCGAGTTCGGATAGTGCGGAGGTAGAGGCAATCGCGCTAGCGCAACCATAAGTTTTCCATTTGACGTCTTTGATTTTATCGTCTTCGATTTGGAGAAACATCTTCATCTGGTCACCGCAAACTGGATTACCGACAGTACCCTCGGCGTCGTGCGGATATTTAGTTTCGTCGCCCATGAGGAAGTTGCGCGGACTTAAAAAGTGATCTTTGACAATGTCGGAATAAACCCAGCTCTGGCTAGCGGATTGGTTTGAGTTCTCGCAGGCGGCGTTGTCGCTCGGGGTGGCTGAATTGGTCGGTTCGGCCGAGTTTTGTGCTAGGATTGAATCTGATTGTGGCTTCGTAGTCATTGGTTTGGCTCCTTGATTTTAATAGTGCTAATTCCCTGCAGGCGGGTGACGGTCTTTGGGAGTGCGGTCATGACGTGGTCGATGTCGGCCTGGGTCGTAGCGAGACCGAGAGAGAAGCGGATGCTGCTATGCGCGACTTCGGCGTCATGCCTGGTTGCCATTAGGACGTGGCTAGGCTGGATATCGCCGGCGGCGCAAGCCGAGCCAGTTGAAACGATGACATTTTCAGCATCGAGATAGAGCTGGATTGATTCGCCTTCAGCCGCTTGGAAACTGACGTTCAGGATGTTAGGCAAGCAGTTTTCGAGCGGACTATTCAGGCTGCTGTACGGAACTTCTTTCAAGATACGTTCGGCGAGTTGGTCGCGGAGTTTGGCGACTTCTTGATATTGTTTACAGCTCCAGCCGTCCCAGCACCATTTCGCGGCGGCGCCAAAACCGGCGATAAGCAGAGTATTAGAGGTGCCGGCGCGACGCTTGTTTTCTTGATGCCCGCCGATGATGAGCGGTTTATATGGTGCGTCTTTTCTAACGTAGAGAGCGCCAATGCCGATAGGGCCGCCGATTTTGTGTGCACTAATGATGAGGTAATCGACGCCGAGTTCCTTAACGTCAATATGGATTTTGCCGAGGGCCTGAGTAGCGTCGGAATGAAGGAAAGTGTTGTAATTTTTACAACGTTTAGAGATTTCAGTAATCGGCTGGATTGAGCCAAGTTCGTTGTTGGCGAGCATGACCGAAACTAGATTGACGTTCTCCGGAATGTCGGCAGGATCCACGAAGCCTTGCTGATTAACGTCGATAATCCGGCAAGTTTTCGCGCGAGTTTTCAAGGATTCGAGAACGGAAGGATGCTCAATAGCACTAGTCGCGACGTCCTGCTCGGCAAAAATATTAGACACAGTATTGTTCGCCTCGGAACCGCCGGAGGTAAAAATAATTTCGGAAGGGTCGGCGTTAATCAGCCGGGCGACTTCGGCGCGCGCATCCTCGATAATTGCGCTCGCATGATGACCCGGAGTATGGAGCGAGGAGGCGTTGCCAAGTTCGAGATTCATAACTTCGAGCATTTTTTCGCGCACAACCGGAAGGGGTGGGGTAGTCGCAGCGTAGTCAAGGTAAGTCATCTGAGGCCTTTCTGGATTTTAGCGACCTCGAGCGTTTCGGCGAGTTCGAGGAGGACTTTTTGCTGCTCTTCTTCGGTCATGAGTTTTGTTCCTCTTGATCGGTGTCTGCGGCGAGGTTTTGAGCGGCGGAGCTTGGTTTGGTTGTAGGGTCTTGGTCGGAGTCGCGGGTTTTGCGGGTATATTCGACGATTTCAAAACTTATACCTTCGTAGGTATCGGCTTTTAAAACTTTGCGGTCATATTTCGACTTATCGAAAGTCGGGAAATAAGTGCCAGCAGGTTTCGTCGCAGCAACTTCGGTAAGATATAACTTATCAGCGAGGTCGAGATACATCGCGTAGAGGCTGGCGCCGCCGATGATGAACTTTTCGTCGTCGAGGGTTTTAAGATAAGTATCAAGCTCGGGCTGAGAGTGAAAAACTTTCACGCCTGGATTCTCGATTTCATTACGAGTAAGCACGATATTCTCGCGCTTCGGGAGCGGCCGACCGATGCTTTGGAAAGTTTTGCCGCCCATAATAACGGGATGGTTAAGAGTGGTTTCGCGGAAGAACTGCATGTCTGGCTTAATCTGCCAGAGGAGGTGGTTGTCGACACCGAGACCAAGATCTTGGCTGACGCAGGCGATGATGGAGAGGTCTTTCACTATTCAATCTCCAAGATTTCGCCGGTACCATATTGGAGATGAAGCAGGCGCTGGTTGCGAGAACCGCGGAACTTCATAGTCAGGTCGCGCTCGGCGAGGATGAAGGGGCCGTCGATGAGGGCGTCGAGGGATTTGAGGAATTCAACCGCGTCGCCGCCCATTTCGAGGATTTTTTCGTAGGTGAAGCCGGAGAAGGACCAGACGTTCCAGCCGAGTTCGCTGCGGCACCAATCGGCAATTTCTTTACAGGCGGCAGGTTGAACGAAGGGTTCGCCACCGCAGAAAGTAATACCGGCTTGGCCGCGGAATTCGCGGAGACGATCTTTCACTTCTTCAATGTCAACGAGCATACCGCCGTTGAAATCCCAGGTTTCCGGATTTTGGCAGCCGGGACAGCGGTTGGGGCAGCCCTGCGTCCAGAGAACTGCACGCAGGCCATACCCATTTACGATATTGTCATGTTCGAGCGGTCCGGAAAGGCGGATTTGCCGCGGGGCGTTTCCTTGGTCCGGAGCGGGAGATTCGGCCATTACATCTTCCCTGTCATCGACTCTTGCTCAGCCTTAGCGGCTTCGCGAGCGGCTTTTTCTTCAACGCTGTAGACGCCGTTGATGTTGCTGGCGACTTCGGCGTGGCTGGAGGAGTTATGCTCTTCGGCACAGCCGCAGTCGCAAGTGTTACCTTCGACGGAGCATTTGTTGGCCGGATTTTCGACATCGCAGGCGCAGACTTTGGCGGATTTGAAACCGACGTTGTGCTTGACGCGGTCGTGTTCCTCAGCTTTCTTGCCGTCGTTCCAGCGCTCGAGCGAACCGACGAGGTAGCCGGTAATGCGGCGGAGGCGTTCGAATGGTACATCACCGTCATCTTCTTCACGTCCACAGGCTGGGCAGCGGTGACCAGAAATGATACCAGAGAAGCCACAGACTGGGTCGCGGTCGACTGGGTGATTGACGGAGCCGTAGCCGATGCCGGATTCTTTCATCTTGCGGATGACGGCTTCGAAGGCTTCGATGTTCTGAGTCGGATCGCCGTCGAGCTCGATGTAGGTAATGTGGCCGGCGTTACAAAGGGCGTGGTATGGAGCTTCGATTTCGATCTTCTCGAAAGCGGAGATTGGGTAGTAGACCGGAACGTGGAAGGAGTTGGTGTAGTAGTCGCGGTTAGTGACGCCTTCGATGTTGCCGTATTCTTTGCGGTCGATCTTGGTAAAGCGACCGGCGATACCTTCGGCTGGGGTGGCAAGGAGAGAGAAGTTCAAATGATACTTCTTGGCATACATATCGCAGCGTTCGCGCATATGGGTAATAATGTCGAGGCCGAGCTCGCGGGATTCTTCGTCTTCGCCGTGGTGCTTGCCGGTCATGGCAACGAGACTTTCAGCGAGGCCGATGAAACCGATGCTCAAAGTGCCGTGCTTAATGACGTCGCGGAGCGTGTCGTTCGGCCCAAGTTTCTCGCTACCGAACCAGTTGCCCTGACCCATGAGGAATGGGAAGTTGCGAACGTGCTGGTTGGCCTGGAACTCATAGCGTTCAAGCAATTCGTCGGCAACAAGATCCATTTTTTCGTCGAGCTCTTTGTAGTAGCCAGACCAGTCGGCTTCCTTGCGTTCGCCAAGGATGATACCATGCTTGATGCCGAGGCGGACAAGGTTGACCGTAGTGAAGGAAAGATTGCCGCGACCAGTCGTGATACCATCGGATTCCGGGAAAACGCTGCTGTAGACACGAGTGCGGCAGCCCATGGTCGCAATTTCAGTGCGATAGTCGCCAGGAACGTAGTTTTTAAGGTTGAACGGAGCGTCGATGAAGACGAAGTTCGGGAAGAGGCGCTTCGCGGAAACTTCCATGCTGCGCTTGAAGAGGTCGTAGTTCGGATCTTCCGGGTTGTAGTTGACACCTTCTTTAACTTTGAAGATAGAAATCGGGAAGATTGGGGTTTCGCCGTGGCCAAGACCAGCTTCAGTCGCGTCGAGGAGAGCCTTCGAGACAAGGCGACCAGAAGCGGTCGTGTCGGTGCCGAAGTTAATCGAAGTGAACGGAACCTGAGCGCCAGCGCGGGAATGCATAGTATTGAGGTTGTGGATGAAGCCTTCCATGGCTTGGAAAGTCTGTTTTTCGACGTCGGCGTTCGCGCTCTTGATAACTTTTTCAGGAATGCCGAGTTGCTTAGCACGTTCTTCGTCGCCGTAGACGAGGTCTTCTGGAATCTCAATGTTGAGTTCTTGGCCGGCGAAGTCGTTATAACGCTCAAGGTTACGCTTCAAGGCCTTGCGGAAACTTTTGTCGACGCCCGGAGCCATGGCATAATCGAAGTTCGGGATAGACTGGCCGCCATGCTGCTCGTTCTGGTTGGCCTGGAGGATGATGGCAGCGAGGGCGCCGTAGCTAGCGATAGAATTCGGGGTGCGGAGGTGGCCATGACCGGTATTGAAACCGCCGTCTTCAAAGAGGCGGAAAGGATCGGTCTGGCAGCAGGTCAAGGTACCGGTGGCGTAGAAGTCGAGGTCGTGGATATGAATCTCGCCGTTATCATGAGCGGCGGCGAATTCTGGACGCATCAAAATAGTTTTCGCGAAGACCTTTGAACCTTCAGCGCCAAACTGGAGCATCTTACCCATGGCGGAGTTGCCGTCGACGTTGGCGTTGCCACGCTTGACGTCGGAATCCTCGGAAGCGTCCGCGACTGCGATAGTCTTATAGATATTCATGAGGTTACTCTTGGCTTCACGAGTGCGGTTGCGCTCCTGGCGATAAGTGATGTATTCCTTCGCGGTGCGTTTGAAGGCAGATTCCATGAGAACTTGTTCGACGATATCCTGGATCTGCTCAACATTCGGAGTGCGCTGTTTAATGGTTTCTTCAGCGCGTTTGACCGCTTTGTCGGCGATTTGCTTCGCGCGGTCATGCTTAAATTCTTCAGTAACGAGACCGGCCTTAGCAATAGCTTCGGTGATTTTTTCCGGTTCGAAGTTTACGATTTTACCATCACGTTTAACGATTTTTTTGAACATAAAAAATATTACCTCCTAGTTGTGCTCAAATATGTAATTTTTATTTTTGGTGGGTGACGCTATATATAGCGTCTTATGACTATTATAGGACACTAGATATGGGGGTGTCAATATTGAATGTGGTTAATTTTTGGCGAAATGCTGGGGAGTTTTCCACATGTTTTAATAGGAGTAGTTTGGGGTGGATTTTTGATGATTTACTAATTTTTGGGCATGAAAAATCCCCCGGCCTGGATAGGTCGAGGGCTTTTACCAAGAATCAAAACAGCAAGCCGAGAACGGTGCGAATGGCGGTCAACTCAATCATAGCATCAAGGAGTCCGCTGTCCTGCATCAGGTCAAAATGCTCGGCCGTCTCAACGCTTCGGCGAAGGGTGGGGATACATTTCGCATCATAGCGGATGCGGTCGACCCCGTTCGGAGAGGTAATTTCGACACAGTCATCCTTCAACTCCAACGTCGTGCCGTCGGGGCCATAGACCTTATTGAACCGTTCAATGAGGTCGGTTTTCTCCAGCTCATTGCGGCGCTCAGCCTTATGTTCCTGGAAGTCGCGCTCAGCCTGGTCGCCAGCATCAATGGACTGTTGTGTAGAGGCGGCCAACGAATAGCAGAGCGCCTTCACAAAACCGGTCGCCGGAAGCATCCAGACGTCCTCGTTGCCATAGGTTGTGCCCTCGTCGTCGGAAAGATTCTCAAAACGACGGTACCAGATAGCGCCGTGGCGCTTGGCAAAGTTGCTATCCATTCCGCCAGCAGGCGGCATAAGATTTGCATTCCAGCAGACATGCAGGGCAAAACAATCAGCCTCGCCGGGGTGCTGAAGGATAAAGCGAGGCGGCTGGCCGTCGGCAGAGATCAGATGTCCGGTATGAACATGGAGCTGCACCAGACGCGGCAGTACGCCCAGATCGAAACAGAGTTGTGGACAGTTGACTTCACCGACACCACCGGGCAGGAGGAAGCCTCCGCGCCCATCAACGGGCAGCTTTTCGGGGAGCAGGAGCAGAGGATAGTCGGCGGCGCGGCCAGTTTTCGCAGCGTTCTTGCTCTCGAGGACGTAGTGGCCACTACCAGCCTCATGGCTAATATTGGCGTCCTTGATAGCCTTACATAGGATTTCAATGGGAGCTTTTTGTAACACGGAAAAGACCTCTTTTCGTCAAAATTACTGTCATCGACAGCGTTAGGAGCATAGAAGGCGATGTACTCCCGACGCTATCGACGATAGATTCTTGGTTTTTGAAGGAGCAAACCACTACAGATAGAACCTCCGCGAGGCTTATATTTTTATTGTAGCACAGGTTACACTTTTTGTCAATAGTTATTCGAGATTCTTGGGATTTTGGCTAGCAAAAAATAGGCGCTGAGAGGCTCTTGAGGATTTATTTTCGCTGAGCGAGGAACTTGTAGCCTTCGAAGATGCCGAGCGGGACGAAGAAAGCGGTAAGGACGGTGATGACAAGAGCGAGAAGTGGGACGGAGACCGTGTTGACGATAATCATCAGCGGGCCGAAGAGGGCGAGGATTTGAAGTATGATCGCGGCGAGCATAGCGAGATGAAAGCTGTTGTGCTTGACCTTGAGGCGTTTCCAAGCGGATTCGTAGGTACCGCGAGCAGAGAAAGCGCTAGCCCATTGCATAACGACTAGCGCCGTAAAGGCGAGAGTATTGGCCTGAGCGGGGTCACCGAGAACGGCGCGAGCGATATAGAAGGTAGCGAGAGTGCCAGCGGCCATCGTGAAGGCGATGAGCGCCATGCGACCGAACATTTTACCGGAAAGGATCGGTGCGTCCTTTGCTTCGGGTTTCTGGCGGAGGATTTTCTGTTCGGGCGGTTCGAGGCCAATCGGGATGACCATGAGAGAGTCGGTGACGAGGTTGATCCAGAGAATTTGGATCGGAGTGAGGAGCTGGCTGCCAGAGAAAATCAGAGCGCCGAGCATCGTGAGGGCTTCGCCGGCGTTCGTGGCGAGAAGATAGCCGAGCATGCGACGGATATTGGCCAGAACGGTGCGGCTTTCCTTGATGGCTTCGGAAATGTTTTTGAAATTATTATCGAGAAGAACAATGTCGCCGGCGTCTTGGACAATAGAGGGGCTATTACCCATAGCGATACCGACGTGAGCGCCGACGAGAGCGGGGACATCATTCACGCCGTCGCCGGTCATGGCGCAGATTTCGGTCGTTTTGATAGCAGAGAGGACACGATATTTATCTTCAGGAGTGACGCGGGCAAAAATCGTGATATTTTTCACGGCATCGGCGAGATCGTCATCGCTAATATTTCCTAGCTTCGAGCAATCGAGAACTTGCGAAAAGTCGTCGGCAAGGCCGAGTTCGCGACCGATAGCGTAGGCGGTGCCGGCATGGTCGCCGGTGACCATTTTGGTTTTTACGCCCATGCGCGCGGCCTGACGAATTGCGGCAGGAGCCTCCTTGCGCAAAGCGTCAGCGACGGCAATAAGGCCTTCAAACTTAAAAATACTATGCTTGTCGAGGCGACCGAGCTCGTTGATTTCGCGGTCAATTTCGGCGCTAGCGATCGCAATAACTTTATAACCTTTGTTGGCGAGCTCAATAAGTTTCGCATCGGCGGCATCACGCTCTTTTTGGTCAAGACTGCTGCGAGAGAGGATGGTCTCGGGAGCGCCTTTGACGCGAAGGATGAGTTTCTCGTCGCTACGGTAAAGATTGCCGGAAAGCTTAATGCTTTGATCAAAAGCATAGAGTTTTAGGGATTCAAGCTTGGAGATTTTGAAGTTTTCTTTCTTCAGATAATCGAGAATACAGGCATCGAGCGGGTCCATCACACCGACGCCGCCGTCAGTATCCATGAAAACCGATTCGAGAAGGGCAGTGCGGGCGAGGTTATCAAGGAACTCACGTTTCGGCTCGGTGGTCCAGATTTCTTTGAGCTCGAGGCGATTCTCGGTCAAGGTGCCGGTCTTGTCGCTGGCGATAGTAGTGACAATGCCGATAGACTCGATAGCCTGAAGCTCCTTGATGAGGGCGTTTTTCTTCGCCATGCGCTTTGCACAAAGGGCGAGAATAATCGAAATCGCAATCGGGAGGCCCTCCGGCACCGCAGAAACAATCATAGCGAGGGTAAATTCGAGCGCGTCGAGCAGGTCGATGCCGTCAACGAGCTGGATAATCAGAACGACAAAAGCCAGAACGACCACGACCGCGGCGATTTGAGCGACAAGCTTATTCATTTTGGCCTGGATAGGACTTTCTTCGCCGAGCGAAGAGGCGAGAGAGGCGATGCGGCCATATTCTGTGTCATTACCAGTAGCGGTGACGACAAATTTGCCGGTGCCGGTGATAACAAAAGAGCCGGCGAAAACCATGTTGCGCTGCTCGTAGACTTTT
Organism: uncultured Candidatus Saccharibacteria bacterium; assembly: GCA_948868795.1. Classification (GTDB taxonomy): domain Bacteria; phylum Patescibacteriota; class Saccharimonadia; order Saccharimonadales; family Saccharimonadaceae; genus Nanosyncoccus. The sequence goes on from CAQRDK010000004.1 coordinate 13,745, forward strand.
TTGGTACCGGAGATGGCCTTGGCGTCCTTCGCGATAGCCTCGGACTCGCCAGTCAGCATAGACTCGTTCGAGAGGAGGCCGGATTCACTCACAATGCGGCCGTCAGCCGGGATGCGATCACCCTCGCGAAGAATCACGATGTCGCCGGGGACGAGCTCGGTCGATTCGATAGCCTGTTCTTCCCCGTCGCGGAGGACAGTGATAGTCTGGATAGCGCTGTTTTTGAGGGATTGGAGGATTTTTTCGGTCGAAAAACGCTGTATATAATATATAATGGCGTCGACGGCGATGATAATTCCGATTGTGATAGCCTCGATCCAGTTTTGCTGAATGGCGGAAAGCGCGAGCGCAATCACTAAAATAACCATGAAAATATCAACGAACGGCTCGATTAGCTTTCGCCAGAGCGGAGTTTCCGCTACTTTGAGAATGTTTTTGCCGTAAGTTTGTTGGCGCTTCTGCACCTCTTTATCGCTGAGACCAGTCTCGGGATTGACCACAAGATCGCCCAGTACCTCCTTAGTCGTCTGGTTGTAAAAATTAGCCATGGTTTCATTATAGCGAGAGGGGTCTGATTTGTCTAGTGAACCCTGACTCGGCCGCGCCTTTTATTCTGCGCCGATCTTATTGCGCGGAATGCGCCTCAATCCAGCCTAGAATATCTGACCAAACTTCGAGCTTGCCGCGCTCATTGAGGATTTCATGGCGCATTTTTGGATAAAGTTTGCTGACGACGTCTTGGTAGCCGCGGGCGCGCATAAAGGCGACCGCTTCATTGAACTTCTTATGGCTAATAATACAGGGGTCGTCGGCGCCGGCAATGAAGAGAATTGGGGCGGAGGGATTGCGCATTTGCCAATCTTTCGGGTTGTAGGCGCGCTTCATAAGGCTGAAGAGCGTGATAAAACCATTGAGAGTGAAGACGAAACCGTCGCGCTCGTCAGCGTCGTAGGCGGCGACCACGGCCGGATCACTAACAATCCAAGCGTTCGGACTGTTGTCATAGGTGGCGTCGAGGTTGTTGTTGGACTTGGCGAGTTTGGCGGAACGCTTGTTGTAATTGCTAAAAGCAAGGTTGTTGATAAGGTTGCTGCGATGGCGATCGCCGCGGAAGACCCTTAGGAACTTCGAGATAGCGATAGCAGGCCCGGCACCGGGATTATTGCTGGGCGAGCCGCAGACAATGAGGCGACTAACGTCGGCGTCGTATTTTTTCATATAGCAACGAACGACGAGCGAGCCCATGCTGTGACCGAAGAGAGTGAGCGAGAGGCCCGGGAAACGTTGTTTGACGTATTTGGTGATTTGATGGACGTCGCTAATAATACCATTCACGCTATCCTTGCCGAAATAGCCATAGTCATCTTCCGAGGCGACGCTGGCGCCGTGCCCGCGGTGGTCATGAATGATGACGACGTAGCCGCGCTCGGCGAGATAATCCATGAAATCGTGATAGCGCTCGCGATGCTCGGCCATGCCATGAACGAGCTGGACGATGCCTTTAGGGGCGGCGGGAATGCGGAGGCTGACGCCCAGCACGAGACCGTCATGGTTGCTTTTGAGAGTGAATTCTTCTTTTTGAAAAGTTGTATTTTTGGATGGTTCGTCCATACTTATTCCTTGTGCTAAATAAACTAATTTTATTATAGCACAGGCCTTCGAGTTAAAAATAGCAGCCCTGACAGAGAATTTTTGGCGTTGCTTGCTGCAACAAAAAATCGCCCTTGTCAGCGCTATTGAACGTTATCGTATATGGTGCGGGCGAAGAGACTCTAACTCTCGACCTCTTCCTTGGCAAGGAAGCGCTCTAAACAACTGAGCTACGCCCGCGTATGTGGTTATTATAGCACACGGTGCGTGGCGAGGCAAGGGATTTTTGCGAGAAATTATGCGAGTGGAGTATAATTAGGCTATGATTGATGAAAGTTTTATTAGCGGCGCGGTTGGCGAAGATGTGAATGCTCGAGCGGCTGCACATGACGGTATAGATACAAATAAAACGACCCCCCCCCGAGTATTTTGACGTTCTAGATGAGAACGGCGAGAAAACGGGGCGGACAAAGTTGCGACAGGAGGTTCATCGAGACGGTGATTGGCACCGGTCGGTGGATGTTTTTGTAGTTCGCGGCGATGAGTTGTTGCTCCAAAAGCGTTGCGCAACGAAGGATAGCTATCCGGACATGTGGGATTTGTCTTGTGGCGGGCATATTTCGGCGGGCGAAAGTTCTCTAGAGACCGCGGTAAGAGAGTTGGGAGAGGAGTTAGGCTTAGAAGTTCAGAGTTCAGACTTGAAGTTTGTGGAGAGTTTCAAGAGTAGCGCTAGGCCGGCGCCGGATTTTATCAACAATTCGTTCAACGATATGTATATTTTGCAAACGCAGGCAAGGCTGGATGAGTTGAAATTTCAGGAAGAGGAGATTTCGGCGCTGAAGTATGTGCCAATCGTGGACTTTCGAGAGATGGTTGAACGCGAGGCGAAGGATTTGGTGCCGCATCGTCAGATGTATGCGAAGTTTTTTGAGATAATGGATGAGGTTTGAGTCATTTTGTCATGCGCTTTATGGTTTGCGGTTTGATTTGCGGATAAAAAATGGCTGCTTTCGCAGCCCTATATTTCCATTGTAGCACACTTTGCTTATTTTGTCAAGAGTTGGTGCTACTATCAGGGCATGACTCCAAAAAATATCAAGCCGCCCTCCGGCTCAAACGGCAGATTGCCGAAACCCCGGAATTGTTCCCTGACCTCAATATGTCAGAGGACCGTCTGAGTAGCAACAGAGAAATTGATGAATTTGGCGAGATGGCAACGAAATGCGTTCGGCTGGAGCAAAAGCGGCTGACGTCAGAAGAAGTAAAAATGCTCATCATAGAATACCAAGCTGGCAAAACGCCTATCGAACTCAGTGAGAAATATGGATGCCATAGAATTACTGTAGGCAGGATATTGCGACGAAACGGCGTAGAGATACGACCGCCGCACTACGATAAGCAGGTAGTCGAACACCAAACCCCAACGAGCAAATTCCGCGCGCGGGACAAGCTGGATGCCGCAGAGGTTATTCTGATGTATGCCGAGATGCACACGACGAAAGAAATTGCGCAGCGCTTCGGTGTCTGTAGTAAGGTTGTCATCAAGTGCCTGCGGGAAAACGGTATAAAAATCCGCAATCGATGGGATTATGCCAAGAAATAACACAAAAGCCAGCGGTCAGCCGTTTTGGAGCTGACCGCTGGTCTGGCGTGAGGGGGTATTTTTTCAGAATCACGTCCAGAGGGCAACATCGCCCAAGGCAGTATAGCGAGTGTTGGTGTTGGAACGAGATTCGGGGTATTCAATCGTTAGTTCCAAAACTCCGGTGACGTCAATATCTATATATTGAGGCTCAATCCCTGCCGCCATAGTCCCCTGCCACAGCTCTTTTCCATCGCCGGAAATAATGAGGGTGCTAGTTCTGCTCGAATCCATATCCCTGACAGAATATTCCTGATAATACCAGGCTGTCAGCCTACTATACTGCCCATCGAGTTTGTAGACAACTTTATAATTTCCGGAAAAAGCGTTGGTGTTGTCGATAGAGTGGGTATGGTTATTCCCCAGATTGTCCGTTGTTAACTCGTTAAACCTCCAGCTGCCGGATTTTGTAAAATAATCCATCTCGCTCAGATATGCAGCGGGGGTATCGCTGGAGTGCTTTCCAATATATACGCTCTGAGTTTTTCCGTCCCATTGGACGGGCTTGCCAAGGGCTTCGCTGACCGCCCGAACCGGAAGGTAGGTGGTGCCGTTGTAAACGAACACGTCCACGGGGTTACCAGCGGCATCTTTGGGATTTAGCTCTACATCGTCAATGTAGATTTTGATACCGCCGAACACCTCAATCATTTTTCCGGCAGCAGCTAAAGCCGGAGTTGCGAGGCTGATGACCAGCAGGGTCACCAGGACTCCCATGAGGAACGAACGAGTGTTGTAAGTAGAGTGATATTTCATGATGTTTTCTCTCCTTTTGCTTTTTGATTATGAGCAGGTTTAAGCGGCGGCAATTTCCAGAAATTGCGCAGGGATCAGCCAATTTCCGTCCTTGTCGATAAGCCCCCATAGCCCTTCATACTGCACTTTGGCGTAGCTGTAGTCATCGGCGAAGTCCTGCGCGGCATCGTAAATGTAGTCGATCACAATATTACCAGAAAAATCCCAAAATCCTGTTCTCCCGGACGCTTTTTCTGTCACGGCAATTCGCTCCGGAGTTCTCCAGTTCCAGCGGCTTGTTATATCGCCACCAAACTCCAATAAAGGGGTTCCTGAAGTGTCTATCACCCAATGTTTGGTTCTTTCGGCTAAAATATCATCAAGCGATCCGGCTTCTCCAACGAGGGCCATTCCGCCTATAAAATTGGTAGCCGAGCTATATTGTGGCGGAATTGCCCAATTTCCGTCCGTATCGATATAGCCAGTCAACATGGTTTCTGCGTCCACCACGGCAGCTAGCTCACCAGAAAAGCCATTCGCATCGGCATAGGCTGCTCCCGACTTGGGCAGCACGGTGTTTCCGTCCTCATCAATATAGACATCGCCCGTTCCATCCAATGTCTGCACGGGGCATACGCCATTCCGGAAATATGGTTGCACCAAGTTGCTGCTCACGGGTCCGGTTAAATACTTGCCCTCTTTGTCAATCAGGGCGTAGTATGTATTGGGGTCGCCCATTACATATATGTCGACAAAGGCCCGGCCATCGTAGAAAGAAGTAGCCCTTGTATACATGGGATGAACCACGAAGGATCCGGACTCATCAATGTAGCCATAAAACGCACCAAAACCAGAAGGATCGCCTTCCCTAACTAAAGCCAAGCCGTCAGAAAAAGGCTGTGCTTCAGAGAAAGTATCCTCCGTGATCCGCTCGCCGGAGGTATTGATGTAACCCCAAAGCTGGTAGTAGTTTTGGTTGTCTACGCCGGTAAACTGGATTTGCGAGGAAACTCTGGCGAATCCGTCGGAAAAATCGGTGGCCGCATCGAACTGCGGCTCAATCACAAACGCCCCGGTCGCGTCAATATAACCCCAGCCGCGATCTGGAATACGAACCCGGAACATATCGTCACCGAACGAGTTGCCTATGTTGTCGAATGTCGGCTGAACAACGAAGCTGCCAGAAGCATCAATCAGCCCCCAAAGCTGGCTTTGCGCATCCTTAACGAGAGCGAGTCCGCTGCTCCAAAAGTTCCTCGCCTCAGCAAATGCCGGAGAAATCACCCACGCCCCGGTTTCGTCTATGTATCCCCACAATTCGCTTGTGTCTTGAGCCGCGAGAGGGCCGTTAGAGAAAAGCCGCTCAAAATCAGTCCGTTCCGCTGGATTTAGGACTGGCTGTTTGGTGCTGTTCCCGCTGTTACCTCTGCCCTCCGTTTGAGTGCTAGGTGGATCACTGGCTGGGGCGCTATCACCGCTGCTGCCGCATGCACATAGGCCGCACAATAAACAAGCTACCAAAAGAAGTGGTAAGAGTCGGTTTTTCGTAAAAATCCCCCCGTTTTTTGTATTCTGTTGTATAGCGCCAAAGAGAATGTAACAGAATATTTATAGTGATACCTATTTTAGCATCAAACTGGGCCATATTCAAGTCATTTTTGCGATCTTCTCCAAAAACTTTCTGCCCGGATGTATGCTGGCTGTTCGCCTGGAGAAAGTATAGAAGGGGAAAATGTAACGCCCTAAATAAAAAGTTACATTTTCCCCCTCGCCCAAGATGCGCTATACTAGACCGCATCAAGAACAAGGGGGACAAAATCATCATGGCAGCAACCGAACCGATCCGGAACAAGAGCCAACTTCGTGAACTGGGCGAATATTTTTTGAAGCGGGGACAGCTTCGCAACTATGCGTTGGTCGTCGTGGGGACTTATACTGCACTCCGCATCAGCGACCTGCTCCGGCTTCGCTGGGCAGATGTGTATGACGATGGACGGGATGAGTTCCGGCCTCATGTAACGATTGTCGAGAGGAAAACTCGCAAAACCAAAACGATTGCTCTCAATAAGCAGATTATTAACGCGCTGCGTCTGTATCTTCCGCACAGGCGCGGCGAGTTTATTTTTGCGAACAATCGGAAGGATGGAAAGGCCATCAGCCGGGTGCAGGCTTGGCGGATCATCCATGCGGCGGTGGAAGCCATTGGAATTATGGGGAAAATCGCCTGCCACTCATTGAGAAAAACATGGGGATACCACGCTTGGACAAGCGGCGCAGTATCTCCGGTGGTGATTATGCACATTTATAACCACAGCGATTTCTCTGTGACGAAACGGTATCTCGGCGTGGAACAGGACGATCTCGACAAAGCGTATCTCGGAATGGAATTGTTCTAGGAGGTTATGTCAGGATGTTATAATAAATCTGTAGGTATAAAACCCTATGGGAATAGATGCCGCGCCTTGGGTCAGCGCTCCGGTTCGGCTGGGTTCTCTTCTTGGAGAGCGCGAAGCCCTCTCAAGCTGTTTTATTATAATTACAGCGACAGGTCGGATATTTCGGTGTAGGTTATGGCTCACGCTGAATATGAGCGGCTTCTTTCCGGAATCACTTTCCGCACGTCATACTGAGGGGCGGAAACGTCAATCAGAATACCAGCAACCTGTTCATCAACGCCGGCAACGAAGGCAACTACTGGTCATCTACCCCACACTCTAACGGCAGCAACGCCTACAACCTCGACTTCTGGAGCACCGGCAGCATCAATCCGTCCAACAACAACAATCGGAACAACGGCTTCTCCGTTCGCTGCCCCTGCTGTGCCCGCTCTCCCTTCAAAATGTTATAATAACCTCGTGGGCATAAAATCCCATGGCGTAACAGTCAGGGCCTGAGAAAATCCGCCTTGGCTGGCGCGTCCAACACAGGAGATCGTGAAACTCCCTCAAGTTATCACAAATGAAATAACTTCAGGCTTGACCGGCAAAACCAGCCACGGCTGATTTTGTGTATAAGCAGTTTCTACGGCTGTGATTGTTTCCTTAAACATCCGAGCGTTATAGGGGCGGCTATGTCAATCAGAATACCAGCAACCTGTTCGCCCAGCCCGGCAACAACGGCGTCTACTGGTCTTCTACTCCGAACTCTAACAGCGGCAACGCCTACGAACTCAACTTCAACGGCACCAGCAACATCAATCCGTCCGACAACTGGAATCGGAACAACGGTCTCTCCGTTCGCTGCCTTTGTTCTGCCCGATCTCCGCACAATGTTATAATAGGCTCATGAGCCTAAAAACTCACGGCGCGAAGACTGCGGCCTGATATATTTCCGCTACAGCCGAAACGCCATTTCTTGGAGATCGTGAAACCTCCTCAAGCGATAAAAAGCGACAGGTCAGATATTTATGTAAGTTACGACTTATATCGAACTCAAACGGTTTCTATCCGACATCGTATTTCAGTGTGGTTCGTTAGGGGCGGCTACGTCGACCAGGATACCAGCAACCTGTTCGCCAACGCCGGGAACAACGGCTACTACTGGTCGTCTACACCAAACTCTAACGGCACCAACGCCTACAGCCTCAACTTCAACGGCAGCAGCAACATCAATCCGTCCAACAGCATCAATCGGTCCGGGACGGCCTCCGTTCGCTGCCTTCGTCGTGCCCGATCTCCGTTCTTTGAAATTATAATGTTGCTGTCTGTGGGCGGATGTTATAATGGTCGTATAGGTATAAACCCCTATGGGAATAGACACCAAGCCCTGAGCCTCTGGCTCCGGCGCGGTGGAGTTCTCTTTTCAGGAGATCGTGGAGCCTCCTCAAGCGATAACAAGTGACAGGTTTGATGATTGGTATAAGCTATGGTTTGTATCAAGCGCAAATGGCTCCGTTCCGACCTCGGACTCCAGTTTGACAGATTAGGGGCGGCGACGTCTGGCAGAATACCAGCAATCTGTTCGAGAATGCCGGCAACAACGGCAACTACTGGTCGTCTACCCCGCACTCTAACGGCACCAACGCCTACAACCTCAACTTCAACGGCAGCAGCAACATCAATCCGTCCAACAACAACAATCGGAACGCCGGATTCTCCGTTCGCTGCCTTTGCTGTGCCCGATCTCCGTAACTATGATTTTATAAGATACAGAAAATCCCCAGCCCTCGAAGGGCGGGGGATAGGGAAAGCCGCCCTATGCAGGGCGGCTTGCACTGTCTTTCTGCTTATTATTCCTTCGTAGCAATCACGGACGCATAATCTTGTAGTGTGACATTGTCCACCGTAACCCGCACCCAATTTACGAGAGTGTTTGAGCCGGCCGCCAAGTTCACGTCAACAACCTTTACGGAGAATCGAACAAAGGCATTTGCTTGTGGCTCGTAGTTTCCAATATTGACGCCTTTCGTAGTGAGCGAATCTGGATTGGAGGATGCTCCTTCGGAAAGCGAACCGTTATAAAGCAATGTCGTTTCAGGGACATACGCAAGATTGGCGGGTAGCACGCTACGCATTATTACGTTGCTATGGGCTGTTTCGCCGGTGTTTTGATATTCAATCTGAACTTCTATGACATCCCCTAGATTTGCCTCGACATAGTCGCGCCACTCGGAGTCGCCAGCAAGACGGACTTTCTGGGTGACAGCGAAATCGGGCACGAAATCATCAGGTTGAATATTGATATTGCCGCCACCAGCTGAATTGTTGGGCTGAATGTTGATATTGCCGCCACCAGCTGAAAAGTTAACTTCAACTGTGGTTATCGCGGTATTCCCATGATCATCTTGAGCTGTGATGTTCGCAGTCTGAATCCCGCCAACTTCGTGACTTGCCGGGGTTTGGAGCATTCCATTATACTCGCCTACAGCCACCACGCTGGGATCTGAACTAACATAGCGCAGAACTGAGTCTGTATTCTTATCTAGAGAACTTACCGCCAGCAACTCATAGATTTGATTTGGGCTAAGGATTATATGGCTGTCTAAAATAATGAATGTATTAGAAGATACAGGAGAAGACAGCCTCCACAGCACTAAGACCACCACTATTCCCGCAATAGTAAGAAATACCGGGTTTTTAACCAAAGACAGGTTGATTTGAGATTTCTCACCGATATTGATGAACGGGCCTATCGAGAAATGATTCGTATGCGCCTTAGGCAGATTTGGCGTCGGGCCTTTCTCTGGTGGTGTATCAGAATGCGGCGGAGCCTTCGATTCGCCCGACAAAAGTTCGTCTTCCTGTTCATTTTGTTCGCTTGTCTCCTCAGAATTTGCCATCTCCTCGTCAAGAGTATCGTTCTCATCAGTAGAAGGCAGTTGGGGCGGTGTTTTCGGAACATAGTCAATTGTTTTTCCAGAAGCATCTTGAACCTCGTCTAAATAACTGTCAAGTGTTTTTATGTATTTTATGGCACCGTTTTTGTCGCTCAGGTTAATGTGCTTTATGAACTCGTCGGCAATTTTCCCCATCCAATACTTTTCTGTATTACGAAGACTGTCCCAAGCATCAACTTGGTCATCCTCATTTGCGCTGTCATAATCTTTGATTTTGCTTCTTCGGTTAACTTTTAGCCACCTACTTTTGCGGAGAAACCTTACCCGCCTATCGCCTATTGCTAAGTTTGTGTATTCGTATCCTGGCAACAACCCAAAAGCCATGAGTAGCATATCCGCGTGAATATCTGTGCCCAGGCACTTGCGCACCGCCTTAAACAACAATTCATCAAGTTGGGGTTCAGTGATAAAAGCACTGTTATTATACCCCAAGAGCTCAAAAAGGCGTCTACCACATTCCAGTCGATCCTGATCTCGGACGTCTACCATAATATCGACTAAATCGCTAGTTCGCGACACAGATGATCACCTCTATCCTCACTCGACAAAAGATATCTATAGTATAACAGATTTTTGCTCTGTTGAAAAGGAAAAGCTGCGGGATGTCCGCAGCTTTTTGCTTTGCAATGTGGTTCACAGCGGAAATAGGGATCGCTCGTCTGGCGGTTAGGGTGTGTTGGTTTTAGACTCAACGGTATTCTGTGACATAGGCGTAGACCCAGCCATCGCCCGGCGGGTGTGCTTTCTCTGCACCAATCCACTGGGTGAAAACGATTTCGCGTTTACCATAGGCGTCCTGTTCTGTAACTTTCAGATAACGCCTGTCCTCATAGTCCGGCCCTTCAGCAGACAGCTTTACCAAGTAGGTGTCAACACCGCTACTATCTGCCCGGTCGACCTCGAATAGCATCTCAAGACGGTTTGTCCAGTTGACATAGACGGTTTCCTCTTGACCGGTTTCTCGGTAAAAGAACGCCATTGTGACGCCACCCCTGTCAATACGAACAACGCTCAATACCCATTCAGGAAGCTCGCCGTGTAAAATCCGGACGTGATTTGCTTTGAACGTGTCGTGCAGAAACCGCTCTGGCGTTCCGTCAAACTCCGGCTCAACCTCGTAGAAGTCGCCAATGCTTACACAACTGGCAATGTCGGCTACGACTTTTCCGCAGAACGGCACGTTCTTAACCCGAATGGATGGACGCTGGAGGTTTTCCGGTTTGGGCATCCCGTTCCAATCTGTTTCTGCGTTGTAGATTAGGTAGCCTTCATCTCCGTCCTCTAATTCGAGGCGGTATCGCATAGACCTCATATATTTTGCCCTCCCTGTTTCAATGATTGTGTTATCGGAAGTCCTTGGAAAGAACTGCCGAATCGCACAATCATCTACGCTGGGGGCGTGAATTGTGAACATGTATTGCTAAGTTACATAAGCGGTTAGCTTATACTAACTATTGTAGCACACAGACGCATTTTTGTCAATAGTGTTAGCGACTTTCTGATTGGTTAGCAAGCATTTTGAAGTGAAAACCGGAGGTATTAGGGTCGTCAATGTGATATTTATTTCCGCTAACTTCCGCAGACTTCCGCTCATACATTCCACCCATTTCCGCTGTTTTCCACCTACTTCCGCTCCCATGGGCAACCGCAAGAAGTTGTGCTATCCTAGCGGCGAGTCAAGGGTGAACATCTCAGGCGGGAAAGGAGGTGCCCCCTCGGTAGTCTTATCGCCGTCGCCCTTGCGATACACATTGAGAAAGGAGCCGCACACTATGAGCTATCAAGCAAGCTACCCCGGCGAGGTCATCGACGCAGAGTATGTGGAGGTTCTCCCGGCGCAGCACGATGGAGGAATGCACCTCCTATCCCGGCACAGCCGAACCACGATGACCAGAATCGTCGAAGAGGCGTCCACGCTGTCGGTCTATGACCGTTGCCGGGCGTCTCTGACCAAGGACGGGATGATCCATACTGCCATGCTTTCGGTTGCGGGGCAGCAACTCAGCGCCAGAGATCCGCAGGGCGCGATGTATTATCAGGGGTTCGTGAACGCTTATGCCGAGGGCGCACTGAACATGATCAGGAGGTGGTAAGGGTGGATATTCTTGATGTTGTGCTGATAGTAGCAATTACAACCGTCGTCGTTGGCGGGATTTTTTTGGCGCTATATGAGGTAGAGTTCAAGTATCTGGAACGTGAGAACCGTATGCTTTGGCGGCTGTTGTCCGACCAAGCCAAACTCCACAAGATGAGTCTGGATGCCTATATCGCCATGCTCCAGGCGTCAAGCCCGCACACTGGGAGATAGCGCAGTTTGGGCGGTCAGAGGGCGAGAAAATGGTTATGCGGTATAAACTACAACGGCGGTTATTGGCTACGCTTATTCGCCCTCTGACCCCTGTTAGAGCCTGTCTTTTCGGTCGAAAAACTTATTCCCCCTGTGCTTTTGTTTCGGGAAAAGTTTCGGTAAAGTGTCCACCAAAAGCAAGAAACAGGAGATTTATGGACACCAATTCCAAGAAATACAAGACCATCCTCGCCGACCCGCCGTGGGACATCAACCAGCGCGGAAATTATGGAGCCATCAAACATTACGACCTGATGCCGCTGGAGCGTATCAAGGCGATGCCGGTGGCGGATTTGTGCGAGGACAGCGCCCATCTGTATCTTTGGTGTCCGAACGGGCTGATACCACAGGCGCTGGAGGTCATCAAGGCGTGGGGGTTCACTTACCGTTCAGCAATTTACTGGATTAAGCCTCGGCTCGGTCTTGGTGTCTACATCCGTAACGCCAGCGAAACCTGCCTGTTTGCAACTCGCGGCAAAGCCCCGGTGAAGTTCCACGCACAGCCAAATTGGATGTTCTGTCCGCAGCTTCGGCATTCGGAAAAGCCCGCTGAACAATACGCAATTATTGAGCGGTTGTCGGACGGTCCCTATCTTGAGCTGTTCGCCCGCCATCGACAGCCGGGATGGGACTGCTGGGGGAATGAGGTATCTTCCGACCAAGAAATCCCCGGCTACCCCGTCCCGACCTATTCTGACAAAGTAATCCGACCTGACAAACGGAAGGAGGTGTAATGCTTGGAACCGCCCAAGAAACTTATCACCCGAATCGTGGAAGCGTGCGCTCTGCTGGCGCTGAGTGCCTTCCTGCTTCGATTGGCAGTGGCCTATCTGTTGGAGATTTGGGTGTATCTACTCATCATTGTAGTTATCGCCGCTCTCGGAGTCATTGGCTGGCGCATCTACAAATTCTATCGCTCCCAAGGAAAGTGGTAGAGTGGATAAAAAGGAGTGGGCTTATGCGTAAGCATTGTATAGAAAACATCTGCTGGCTGGAGGTCAGCTGGCAACGACCTTTTAACATTGAGGACGTGTGGGAGGCTCTCACCCATCTCTCGGCGCTCAGCCCTCGCGGGGCGGTGATTTGGGAGTGCCGGGGCAAGAATGGGCGAGTGACGCACCTGCTGGGAGCCGACCGGACGTTTATCGGGAAAATCGTACAGGTGCTCCGCGCTCATGGGGACATCCAATTCCGCGAGGTCTACGGAAACAGCCGCACGTCTATCCGGTTGGCGCGTCAACTCAAAATCACCCGTCCGGTGTTGTCGCTTAACACCAATCTCGCGCAGTCAGTGATCCGGGCGGGGCTGGCGGCAATGACCGAGGACAAGCGTGGCACGGAAACTATCCTACAGGTGGTGTTGGGGAGGGGCTTCGCCCCCTCTCCGGTATCTGCCGAACTCCCCGATCCACACGCTACTTGGTTGGAGGTTATCTTCGGCTCGGTCAGCAAGGCGACCGCAGAAACCCGCAAAACTGTGCGGGAGAAAGCCGAGCAACACGGGTTCGAGGCGGCAATCCGCATCGGTGTATCGGACGAGAGGGCCGCCGCCCGCTTCCGCAATCTCATCTCTGCCCTTAAAGTCCTGGAATCCGCTGGGGTGCGCATCTATGATGAAGCAGACGATCCAGAGAAAATCAACAGCTCCCATGTGCCGTGGCATTTTCCGCTGCGGTTGTCGGCAAAGGAGCTCGCCAGCTTCCTGTTGCTCCCGGCTGGGGAGGAAGAGTTGCCCGGAACGCCGGGACTACATCCGAGGCTTTTGCTTGCGTCCGTGTGGTATCGGGAGCCAAACATCCCTCAAAACGACCGCAGTTTTGCGGTAAGTATGGACATGGTTCCAAAGAAACTCAGTATCTCGCCAGGGGATAGCCGGGAGCACACGATTATCACTGGTCCTACTGGCAGTGGCAAGTCTACCGCCATGTTACACCTGATTCTCGCAGACATCAAGGCTGGGCGCAGCGTCCTAGTCCTTGACCCAAAACAAGATTTGGTAACGGACATCCTTGCCCGTATCCCGGAAGAACGTGCCGATGATGTGGTAGTGATCGACCCGTCCAGTGATGCTCCGGTGGGGTTCAACCCGCTGGCGTTTCCGAACTACCAGAACAAAGCCCTGATTGCCGATGCGGTGCTCTCTGTGCTTAAAGAGTTGTGGAGTGATAGCTGGGGTGTGCGCATACAGGATTGCCTTTCCGCCGCACTGCTAACGCTGGTGGAGGTAGACGGGGCCTCGCTGCTCTGGTTACAGCCGCTGCTCACCGATAAGAACTTCCGCCGGAAAATCACTTGCAGCGTGAAGGACAAGGTGGCGCTCCAGCCATTCTGGGCGCAGTTCGAGGCGCTGTCAGACTTACAGCGGCGGCAGCAGATTGAGCCGGTATTAAACAAGCTGCGCCAGTTCACGCTCCGTCCGGGGCTGAGGAATGTCCTCGGACAAGCCCAGCCGAAGTTTTCTCTGACGGATTTGTTCTGCAAAAGAAAGATCGTGCTGGTGCCGCTGAACCGAGGTGTGGTTGGCGGAGAGAGCGCCCGACTGCTGGGGAGTCTGATTGTCGGTTTGACCTGGGTGCTGGCGCTGTCCAGAGCGAGCATCCCAGCGGAGCGGAGACACATCGTCAGTGTTTTTATAGATGAGCTCCAAGATTACCTCAGCCTCCCCACGGATTTGTCCGATGCATTGGCACAGGCGCGGGGGCTGGGTGTCGGGATGACGCTGGCACACCAATACCGCGACCAGTTGCCACCAGAAATCCGTGCGGGGGTAGATGCTAACTGTCGCAACAAGATAGTATTCGGGTTGAACAGTAAGGACGCAAAGGATATGGCGGCGATGGCTCCGGAACTCACTGCCGAGGATTTTATGACGCTGCCCCGATACCAGATTTATACATCGTTCCAAGCTGGAGGGCGCAGCACCGGCTGGGTGATGGGGCGGACTTTGCCGCCACCGCCACCTCTCCGCGCCCCGGCGGAGCTCTACGCCCGGAGCATGAGAACTTACGGCACACCAGCCGGAGAAACCGAGGAAAACTACCTCAAAACCATTATTAACCACAGCGCCCTAGGCGGTGATGCCGGGGAAACGCCTATCGGAAGGAGGAAACGCTAATGTCAAACCGCACGACACCTCAAGAGGGTGAAGAAAGCTGGGAAAGCCGCACCGCACCGGACTTTTCCAAGTTTATGGTTCACGACTCTTTTACCAATTCCATTTCTTCTCCAGCTATCGCCGGGGAGGAGCGCCGCCGCCTCACCCACCAGCAGCTGGTGGAAACCGCCGCCGCACTCAGTGAGAGGGACAGAGACATTCTCACCGCTGTCCAACGCTACCGCTACCTCCTGACTGGGCAAATCCAGCGGTTGTATTTCTACACTGCCGCCACGCCGACTGCCGCGCATCGTGCCGCCGCCCGTGCTCTGAAGCGGCTCCGGGGGTTGGGGCTGGTCGACCATCTCGCCCGCCGCATCGGTGGGGTGCGGGCTGGTTCCGGCGGGTTGGTCTGGCATCTGACCCACGCCGGGGAGCGGCTGCTCCGTCTCCACGAACAGACCACCAGCCCGGCGAGGCGGTTCTTCGAGCCGAGCCCCTACTTTCTCGCGCACTCGCTGGCAGTGGCGGAAGTGGCTGTCCATCTGACGGAAATCTGTCGAGAGCAGCACGGCATGAAACTGACTGCCCTCCAGCCGGAGCCGGAGTGCTGGCGCACCTACAGCGAATATGGTTCCATGCTGTCGCTCAAACCCGACCTCTTTGCGATTACGATGTCCGGGCAGTATGAGGACAGATGGTTCATTGAGGTAGACCTCGCTACCGAGTCGCCCTCTAAGGTGGTGGATAAGTGTGAACGCTACCACAAGTATTACCGCAGTGGGTTGGAACAGCAGGAGGCGGGCGTGTTCCCGCTCACGGTCTGGATCGTGCCGACTGTGGAGCGGAAAGAGAAATTGATTAAGCATATCAGAGAAGCCTTTGACAAGCAACCTCGGCTGTTTACGGTCATCACGAAGGACGAACTGTGGGCGCTGGTCTGTCAGGGCGGCGAAGGAGGGACGTTATGCTAGAGAAAATCACGATTCCGATTGACACTATTTTGGCTGGGGATAGCCGCGCTGTTCTCCAGACCTTGCCAGACGACAGCATCCATTGCTGCGTAACATCGCCGCCTTACTACGCTCTGCGAGACTATGAAGCGGAGGGACAGATTGGGCGCGAAGCTACACCGGAGGAGTATATAGAACGGTTGGTCGAAGTATTCCACGAAGTGAAGCGGGTGCTCCGTTCGGACGGCACCTTCTGGCTGAACATTGCCGACACCTACTGTAAGCGACCCCAGCAGGGCGTGAAGCGGAAGGACATGCTGGGTATCCCGTGGCGGCTGGCCTTGGCGCTTCGGAGCGATGGCTGGTATCTGCGCAGCAACATCATTTGGGAGAAGGGCAACGCCATGCCAGAGAGCGTCACCGACCGCTGTAGCCGAAGTTATGAACACATTTTCCAACTGAGCAAATCCAAGAACTATTATTTTGACCGCGCCGCTATTGCCGAACCAATCGCGCCCTCGACACTGGTCAGGATGCGCAGTGGACGCAGCGGCAGCAATAAATATGCTGAACGGGTGCCGGGGCAGACCTTACAGGCTATCAATCGCCCTCGTGAGGCTGGTGTTTCTGAGGAAGAACTGCCGACCCACCGCAACAAGCGGGATGTCTGGCACATCAATACTACGTCATACTCTGGCGCACACTTTGCGACCTTCCCGCCGCAGCTGGCAGAAACTTGTATTCTGGCGGGCTGTCCGGTTGGAGGGGTGGTGCTCGACCCGTTCTTCGGCAGCGGCACCACTGGTCTCGCCGCCAAACGGAACGGCAGACACTATATTGGCGTGGAAATCAACCTGGCATTTTGTAGACTGGCGGAGGAGCGGATAGCCGCTGAAGCGCGTAGAAAGCCGAACGAGGCGCGGCAGGAAGATTCCGCTAAAGCATCTGCCTCCGCAGATAAAGCGGCCAAAAACGCCTCAGAATCGCTAGAAAAGGCAAAAAAGGAGGAGGCGTGATGGAGAAAAGAAAGCGAGGGCGACCGATGGCATCCCATGACGTGAAAGTTACGCCGGAGTTCCGGGAAAATCCTGATGTCGAAAAGCTGGCGCGGGCGCTGATCGCTGTGGCGATGAGCATCGCGCAGAAAAAAGAAGCAGAGGAAAAGACCACACAGAAATCTCATGACGAGGGAAAGGGGGACGATATGACCTGATAGCACCGCCCATCCGTGGGCATGAAATCCCCCAAAGTGTCACCGAGAGCGGCGGTCATCTGTATCGCCAACGGATAGTTTGCCGCTCCAGGACACAAAAATAACGAGAAAGGAGGTCAATTCGCCAAAATAGGCAAATAATCTGGCGGCACGGTGCGTGTTCCAATGGAGGCGCATCCGTGGATGCCCTCTATAAAACACATCGTGCGGAAAGGAGGGCAAAACAGTTGTTTACCAATCATTTTGGCATAGAAATCGAGTTCACAGGCATTACCCGCTGCCAAGCGGCAAAGGCCGCCGCGAAATATCTGGGCGGCACCATTTCCAAACTTGGCGACTACTACGATACCTATCAAATCACGGCGCGGGACGGACGGGTCTGGAAGTTCATGTATGATGGCAGTCTCACCTGTCAGCATCGGAGCGAAGGCTGCATTGTCGACGCATCCAGAAAGTATAGCGTGGAATTGGTCAGTCCGGTGCTGCTTTACCGGGAGGACATCGACACGCTACAGGGTCTGGTGCGGAGACTCCGCAAGGCCGGTGGGTTCGCTAACCCATCCTGCGGCATCCACATCCATCTGGACGGCTCCAACCATACGCCTCGGAGCATCCGCAACTTTGTGAACATTATTGCCAGTCATAACGATCTGTTCTACAAGGCTCTACAGATTGAACCGGAGCGGATGCGCTACTGTAAGAAAATGGACACCTGGCTGGTTCACCGGCTGAATCAGGCGAAGCCCAAAACCTTTGCCGGTATTGAGAACATCTGGTATGAGGGCTATCGGGAAAACCGTAACCAGCACTACCACAACAGCCGTTACCATTTTCTCAATCTCCACAGTTTCTTCCACGGGCATCACACGGTGGAACTCAGGGGGTTCAATGGCACACTTCACGCCGGAAAAATCCGCGCTTATGTCGTGTTAGCTCTGGCGCTGAATCATCAGGCTCTGACGCAGAAAAGTGCTAGCTACCGGAAAGTCCAGGAGGAAAATGAACGGTTCGCTATGAGGACTTATCTCAATCGGATCGGGTTTATTGGCGATGAGTTCAAAAGTTGCCGGGAGCATCTTTACCAGCATTTGTCTGGAAATGCCGCTTGGCGTTACGGTTCCCGCGAGAATGTGCGCAGCCACATCAGAAATGGAGGAGAAGAACATGAAACCTAAAAGCAAGTTCTACATCGCCTACGGCTCCAACCTCAATCTGGAGCAGATGGCGCACCGCTGTCCGACAGCGGAAGTGGTGGGAGCGGCTACTTTGCGCGGCTGGCGGCTGTGGTTCCGGGGCGGGAATGGCGGAGCCGTGGCGACAGTGGAACGGGAGCGGGGCTGCGAGGTGCCGGTGCTGGTCTGGCGGATTCAGCCCCAGGATGAGCGGGCGCTTGACCGTTACGAAGGATGGCCCCACCTCTACCGCAAGGAAACGCTGCGGATCACCGTGAACGGTAGGCGGGTCTACGCCATGATTTACATCATGAACGAAAAGGGCCACCCCTACGGCGCACCCTCTCTGGGATACCTCAACACCATCCGCGAGGGATATGAGGGCGCGGGGTTCGACAGCAGCATTCTGGCGAAAGCCGTGAGAGGCTCAAAGGAGGCGGCAGAATGAACAAAACTGTGAGAGAGCAGATTTTGGTCATCCGCGACTCTGGCGAGACGAATATGCTCGACACCCGCACAGTCCAGGTGATTGCCAACCGCATGGGATTCTGCGAGTTGGTGATTTATCTGGAGGAGCATCGGCGGGGATATGTGAACTTTATCCTCACCGGAGACGCTGGAGAGGAGGGAGCGGAATGAGTGTCCGTTACAACCTCACCGGCGCAGCCAGAAAAGCCCTGGTTCAGACTATCAGCGAGATTTTGGGCAAGCCCGCTGTCTATCAGGGAGCGCCAACCTTCACTTATGCCATCGACTTTTACAGCGTGGACAAAAATGGCACTTTGAACTATCCCGACAACACCAGCCCGGAAGATGTGCGGGAACTGGTTTCCCGGCTCCGAGAGCGTGGCTATACGCCTGAGAATGACAATACTTTCACGGTGGAGCTGCCGAGGGCGGGGTTTTCCGCTACGGCTCTGGACAACCTCCAGAAAATCATCGCCAGCAAAGCGGAATTGTTCAAGCGGGCACTCGGCACGGACACAGTAGACGTGGAAGTGCTGGAGAACAAGCTGCGGTTCCCGTGGTTCACGCTACATGGGCTGGAGGGCGAGGTCGATGCTTACACTAAGCTGATTGTCGGTATCTGCGACATGGCAAAGCGCCAGAAGCGGGTGGTCGCCAGAGAACGCGCCATCACGAACGACAAGTTCACGATGCGGGTGTTCCTGATCCGGTTGGGGTTCATCGGTCCCGAATACCAGACAGCGCGGACGCTCTTGCTCCGCAACCTCACGGGCAACAGCAGTTGGCTGGCGGGACCTCCCCCAGAGCGGAGGTTGCGCAGGAGAAACCGGAAACGGTTGCCACCGCCGCCGAGTCCGACACTTCCGTTTGCGAAAGGCTGTAATCTTCTGGAGGGACTCGCCGCATGGCTCACTTCTTCTGGCACAATTCTGTCGGACGAACAGCGCAGTGACGAATATAATGGCGTTCGTATCGTGACAGTGCGCTGGCAAAACCAAAACTACCGTATTATCCAAGTGGACGGAATGACCTGTAAAATTGAACAGGCGTAGCACCTTATAGCGGTGATTTTGCCGCAATACCAGCCCGCTCCGGCGGGCTGGCTTCAAAGGAACACCACGGAATTACGTATATATTAACAAAGAGATAACGATGGCTGGCGTCCCTTGCTTATAGGGGTCACCAGAGTTATAATGGTTATGGAAAACTGCGAAAGGAGGCCTTTTAGGTGAGTTTTTCTACAGATAATCCGATACAGACGCTTGCCGCCAGCATGACGCCGAAGTTTGCCGTGTCCTACCTTCGCGTATCGACACGGGGGCAAGCCGAGCGCGGTGGCGGTGCGGACGAGGGATTTTCTATCCCCGCCCAGCGTGAGGCGAACAAAAGAAAAGCCCTCTCGATGGGGGCGATTGTGGGTAAAGAGTTTGTTGACCGAGGTGCGTCCGCCAAGTCCGCTGACCGCCCGGAACTCCAGAAGATGCTAGAGTATGTGAAAGAGAACGCTGACCGAGTGGATTATGTCATCGTTCATAAAGTCGACCGTCTGGCGCGGAACCGAGGCGACGACATCGACATCATGCGCACCCTGAGAGAATGCGGAGTCCAGTTGGTGTCTGTCTCGGAGAGTATCGACGATACACCGGCGGGGATGTTGCTCCATGGCATCATGAGCTCTATTGCTGAGTTCTACTCGCAGAACTTAGCGAACGAAGTCAAGAAAGGTATGGGAGAAAAAGTCAAAAACGGTGGCACGATTACTCGTGCGCCCCTTGGCTATCTTAATGTCCATCGCGTGGATGATAAAGGGCGCGAAGAGCGGACAGTTGTGCTGGACGAACAGCGCGCTCCGCTGATAAAGCTGGCGTTTGAGGAATACGCGACCGGGAACTGGACGGTGAACGATTTAGCGGAGCACTTGGCAGCTTGCGGTCTTACAACTCGTGCCACTCCTAAAATCCCATCTGTTCCAATCGACAGAAAAGCGCTCTACAACGTATTAGCGAACCCTTATTATACTGGCGTAGTGACCTATCGAGGTGCGGAACACGCCGGAAACCACACAGCACTTATAGATCGGGAAACATGGCAACAGGTGCAGGACGTTCTCGCGTCCCATATCAACGGTGAGCGCACCCGGGAACATCCGCATTTTCTCAAGGGTAGTCTCTATTGTCATAGCTGCGGGTCGCGGATGTTTATCAACTATACAAAATCTCGCTCTGGCGTCCGCTACCCCTATTTCGTCTGCGGTGGGCGGCATAACAAAGTGACAAATTGTAAGCAGAAAGCTGTTTTGATCGACGAGGTCGAACGCCAAGTAGAACAAATCTATGACCGATATTCTTTCCCGCCCGCAGTCCGAGTGTTCATGGAGAACTTCCTGGCTGATCGCATTAAAGCGGAGCAAGAAAAATACGCAACAGAGCTGGACGGACTTAGGCGGGAGAAGGACAAACTGGAACGCAAACGTAAGAAGCTGTTAGAGGCACACTATAACGATGCCATTCCGCTCGATCTCATGAAAAGCGAACAGCAGAAAATCGCCAAACAGCTGGCGGCAGTCGAAAGTCAGATAAAGGCTCACGAGCATACATCTGCCATTATGCTAAACTGTCTATCGGACGCGATGGACTTGATTGAGGACTGCGGCAAAACCTATCGTCTGGCCAGCGACCACATCAAACGAATGATGAACCAAGCAATTTTCTCAAAGTTATGGATCGAATCGGATGGGCGGGTCACGGCAGAGTTCCGCGAACCGTTCAAGACGGTAGTTGAGCCGATCTCTACCCTGGTTGCCCAGTTTAACCAACAAAAAATCCGCGGTGCCGAAGCACTCACGGATTTCCTGTCCGTCATCTCCAATCGCATTCAAAAATTTTTTGGGTGCGGTTGGAGTAACGACCTTTTGGTGCCCGAGACTGGACTTGAACCAGCACGCCTTGCGGCATATGCTCCTAAGGCATACGTGTATACCAATTTCACCACTCGGGCATGGGTTTATTATAGCACGAGATGGTCAATAACGAAAGTGTTGTAATTTTCACAACAGGATAGATAAACGCAAACCCCGCCGGGGCGGGGTGCGTAAGGGGCTTAGGCTTCAGCAAAAGGGCGGTTCGGGAGTAACGCGTTCAAACTCTTAGAGCGAGACCCCGTAGAGGAGTCCGAGGGCGGCCAGCAGGAAGGCATCAGGCTCCGTCGCAAGCTGGCGGTCGGTAATTCCCTGTTCCAGCTCGGCCTGAGTGACGAACTTGCCGGCTTGGTCAGGATACATCTTGGCAGCTTCGCGCCGGAGATCGCCTATCAAGGACTGCCCCAGCTTGCCAATGCCGACGACGAGGTCGGCGGGAGAGACTCTACAAAGCTCGACGAGCAGCGCAAGTCCGGTTACGTCTCCGCTGGCGTTCTCTTCGTGAGCCATTTGCCGAATTTCGTCCAGGCTGATACAGCGTTGCGCAATAGTACGAGGCTCGATCTCGGCTGATCTCAGCTCGTTGAAACGCTCGCCGGCGCGGATGGTTCGTTCAACCATAGCGATCGTCTGGGCTTTGCTGTCGCAGATAAACGCGAGGCTCAGGGCGGGCGTCGTCAGGCAGTCGCCGAGGCCGAGCGCAGCAAGTGCGTCTTCGACGGTGAGCGGACTGAACGGCAGATACTGCGGGCGGAGCGGAAGACTGGGATGCGGAACGCGGTCCTTTGAGCCATTGTTCAGGTTCGGGAGACTGCCGTAGGACTTATGGCCGCCATCTTTCTTCGGGAAACTGCGACGCTTCGGGTCGGGAGAACTGCGGTAAGGCATGAGATTTCCTTCTTTCTTCTAAAATAGTCGGGATCTTTTGTAATTTGGGATGAGCGTAGTAATGTTTGGCGCTGAATTGGAAAGGTGCTGAAAAGTGCCTATCTTTTTATTGTAGCACACCTTTAGGAAATTGTCAAGGTTCTATCGGTGGTAGACTGTCAGGCGGGCCGCGGCGTAAGTGCGGGTGGTTTCCTGCTGGAGGCCCGGGATTTCAGGGGGATTAATTTTGGCGGGAGAAGAAAGGATAAAGACGCCGCCTTCAGCGAGGATTCGGCTAATGTTTGCAAAATCCTCCGGATGGAAGTTATCATATGGCGGGTCAGCGAGAATAATGTCGAAGTATGACAGGTATTCGGGGCGCCCGCAAAAAGTCGAGACGGGTTCAGGGAAAACCTGAACGCTAGGCCGAGCGGGGAGAGACTGGTCGGGGGTCGGACTTGGTACGGGGAGATTTTCCGGGGCGGGGTTTAGGGCTGCGAGATTTTCGGTAATAAGATGGGCGATGCGGGGGGATTTTTCGACGAAGACTACTCGGCTAGCGCCGCGACTCAAAGCTTCGATGCCAAGTGCGCCGGATCCGGCATAGAGGTCGAGAACTTTAGATTCATGGTTGAGATAGGGCTGGAGAAGGTTGAAAAGGGCGAGTTTCTCGCGAGCACCCATCGGGTGAGTGAGGGCGGATTCGGGCGAGCGAAGCCTTTGTCCTTTATAAAGGCCGGAGATGATGCGCAGATCGGAGGCAGGGCGGGGGTGAGAGCCGGAAACGGAACGGAGCGCAAGGCGGCGGCCTGAGGCGGAGTGACGCGCAGAATGGTGATTGCTAGTTTTCACGAATCCCCTTCGACGCGTGGTCCTGCTTGGGTATAGATTTCGGGCGAATATTATACGCTTCAGCGACCGCGGAGTACCAGCCGAGCGTGACGGCTTTGACGATTTCCGGGAGAAGAATCTCTTTAGTCTGGAGGGCGAGGTCGGTGGTCCAGCCGTCTTGACAAAAACGGTCATACATCTTAAGGCTTTTCACAAGTTCGAGGGATTTGTCAAAAATATGTTCAATATTCGTATCTTCGAGGTCGCTAGGCTTAATATCGGGGATAAAAGATTTTGGCGGGAGGGTGGCGGCAATCATCGCGACGCCATATTCGTAAGCAATATGCTTCGACATATGGCCGCCGGCGCCCCAGTAAAGCCAGTTGTTGCGAATGGTCTCGAGCATGCTGCGGCCATGCATGACGCCCTTAATCGGCTGGCCGAAAACGCGCATCATTTCTTTGTCGGTCATGAGCTCGTCCTGAACCTGCGAAAGCGGATAGTGGTGGGCCGGGGTGAGGCCGTCAGTAAGCATATGCGCCATCCAAGCAGCCTCGAAGGCGGCGCGAACGTCATTCTTCTGTTTGAGGGCGCGGACCAGATTCCAATGATGATCCTGGATCAGAGTGAGGACGGAGCGCTGGTCGAGATGCTCGTGACCGGGGGCGTTGGCGGGGCTGGAATCCTCGAGGCATTCAGCGGCGTTAGCGGTTTCAATGATGTCGGTAGGATCGGAGGGATTGACAGCTGGTTCCGGGGTGAGCATGTGCGAAGGCTCGTCGACGCCAGGGCTTTTGCGCTTCAGACCGTCAGGGCCGCGAATCCCCTCGAAGTGGACGATTTCCTTGCTGGCAGGAAAATATTTGCCCCGAGGTAAATGATGAGCAAGGGCCTTGCGCGCGGCTTGGTCGAGACGCTGGTGCGTGCCAACAATTCGGCCGGAAAGCTTCGAATTTTTCGAAATCGCAGTCGTAGAATACATTACTTAATAAAGTATATAACATTTTTGTAAGGTTTCCAAGCGGTTTTGGTAATTTTAGTGATTCTTACTTGACTTTTATAGCGGCCAAGCCGCATAAAAACCTGCGCGCACTCGAAAGAGGCTGCCGCCAGCACCCTCTTTGCTCGCTTACTTGACTTTCGAGGAAAAGTGTGCTATAATGAAGGGGTGGGGCTAGTTCAGAGTGGTGAGCTGCTGATATTTCTTAATGCGGGAGGCAAGTTCGGGGTAATTTTGGAGGTTTTCGGGGTGCTTGGCAAATTCGGTGGCATGATGACTTGCCTCAGCGATTAATTTCGTATCTGTCAAGCTGGCAACTTGGAGGTTCAGCTCGCCATGTTGCATGGCGCCGTAGATTTCGCCAGGGCCGCGAATTTTGAGGTCGACCTCAGCAAGGTGAAAACCGTCGGTCGATTTTTCCATTTCGCGGAGACGGCGCGAAGGCTTCCCTTCCCCGGTCGTGAGGAGAAAACAGCTAGCCGGCTGGTCGCCGCGACCGACACGGCCGCGGAGTTGGTGGAGCTGAGCGAGACCATAATTCTCAGAATCCTGGATGATGATCATGTTCGCATTCGGAACGTTGACACCGACTTCGACCACCGTCGTCGAGACTAGAATCTGGATTTTGTTCATTGCAAAATCCTCCATAATCTGGTCTTTTTCGTCAGCTTTCATCTTGCCGTGCAAGAGACTGACGGTATAATCCGGGAAGAGTTCCTGGAGTTTTTTAGCTTGGCGTTTGACGGGAGTGGCGCCGGAAGTTTTACCGGAACCGGATGTCTTACTAGACGAGGCCTTTGCGCTTTCGTCAATTAGTTGACAAATCCAGTAAATCTGCTGGCCCTTGGCTAGCAATTCGCGCATTTTCGGATATAATTCGTCGCGTTGTTCGGTTTCATTCAAGATGCGGGTCGTGATGGGCTGGCGACCGGGCGGCAGCTCATTCAGTAGCGAGACGTCGAGGTCGCCGAAGACGGTGAGCTGAAGAGAGCGCGGAATTGGGGTAGCGGTCATCGAGAGGAGATGCGGAGCATGGCCTTCAGGGGACTTAAGGAGGAGTTTTTGACGCTGATTGACGCCGAAACGGTGCTGTTCGTCGATAATACAGAAGGCTAAAGAGTTAAACTCAGTGTCGTCGGTCAGGAGGGCGTGAGTGCCGATAACGAGGTCAATTTCGCCATAAGCAATGCGTTTTTTCAAGCGCGGTTTCTGCTTGGTGGCACCGGTAAGTAAAGCGATTTGGGGCAGTTCGAGGCCAGGAATTGCCTCCTCAAGGCCTTGAAATAACTTCTGAAGGCTTTCATAGTGTTGAGTGGCTAGGATGGCGGTCGGCGCGAGGAGGGCGGTCTGGTGGCCGTTACGGGCGGTCTGGGCGGCAGCTAGAGCGGCGACAATCGTCTTCCCGGAGCCGACATCGCCTTGAAGTAGGCGGTTCATCGGGGTCGTCTTCTCGAGAGCTTGGAGGATCTCCCAGGTCGAGCGGCGCTGGGCGCCGGTGAGCTGGAAAGGCAGATTTTTGACGATTTGCTGGATAAACTCGGCTTCGAAGGGTAAAGAAATGGATTTTAGGCGCTGATTTTCGTGTTTATTGAGCTTTGCGGCGAGGATGAGCTCGAAAATTTCCTCGTAGGCAAGGTAGGCGCGACCCTTCTCGGCGTCGGCGGCATTTTCGGGAAAATGAACCGCGAAGAGAGCTTCGGCGCGAGCTCCAGGCTTGACATATCCTGGATTTCCGTCGATAAATGGCAACAAATCTGGGATTTTAGCGAATTCCGGGCGGAGGTTAGAGAGGATTTTTTGGAAAAACTGGGGTTTTAAGACATTTTTGGCAGCGTAAATCGGCTGACAGTCAGAGGAAGTGCCAGATTCGGAGGCGGTTTTTTCGATATCTTGGGCGAGGACTGCCGAGGGCGAAGTGAGGACGTAGCGGCCGTTTTTGAGCTCGTATTTGCCGGTAAAAAAATACTCATGCTTGTCATCGAATTGCTTGGCGCGGTAGGGCTGATTGAACCAGACTGTGCGAATGGCGCCGGTTACATCGTGGATGACGCCTTCGGTGATAGTGAGGCGGCGACGGCTGGTGTGGCGGGTACGAAGGTCGCTGATTTTGCCGCGAATGATGACTTTTCCGGGGCGGAGGTCGGTAATACGGACGGCGGCTTGGTAGTTCTCGTAGACGCGGGGGAGACAATAGATCAGGTCGCCGACCGTGCGCAAACCGACGCGGGTGAGCGCGGCAGCGGTTTTCGGGCCGACACCCTTGACGGTGTCGATGGGGGCGGACATATCCATAGGGATATTATAACACGAGCGGCAGACTGCGCGCTTGAAGGCTCGATGGTTAGTTGGCCTTTTTACCGCTGTGCTCGGCGCGCCAAGCAGCGATTTTGCCGTGGTCGCCAGAGAGAAGGATTTCCGGCACTTTCAGACCACGAAAATCGGCTGGCTTAGTGTATTGAGGGTATTCGAGATTGTCGCCGTCGGAAAAACTCTCAATCAGGGCGGAAGTTTCGCCACCGAGGACGCCGGGGAGGAGGCGCGAAATACTATCGATGAGAATGAGAGCAGGCAGCTCACCGCCGGTGAGGACGTAATTGCCAAGGGAGATTTTGTGGTCGATGATAGTCAAGATGCGCTCGTCGTAGCCTTCGTAGTGGGGGCAAAGAATGATATAGTGGCGCTCTGAGGTATCGGTGGTATCTACGCCGGCAAACTGGCGGGCGAGATCCTGGTTCCAGGTCATACCGACAGGGGTCGGGAGAATCACCTCGGCGTCAGGACTGACTGCTTTGACGCTCTCAATCGCCGCAAAAACCGGCTCGCAGCGTAACAGCATGCCGTCGCCGCCACCATAAGGCGTGTCATCAACGGATTTGTGCGGGCCGAGCCCAAAATCGCGCAGATTGACGTATTCAATCGCGATAATTCCCCGATCCTGCGCCTTGTAGAGCATAGAACTGTCGAGATAAGGCTTCAGCGCCTCTGGAAAAAGGGTGATAATAGTGAATTTGATTTTTGGCATAAGTTGAGATAATTATAGCATTTTCTGCTCAAAAAATCTAGTTCTAAGGGCCAGCGGAAGCCCAGGCAGCAAACTGACCTCCGCGATAGAGGTCAGTTTCAGTTTCTGCGCCAGATGTTGATCTGCGCTAGCGCTGATGCTTTTCGAGCAGTTGCACTTCTGCTGATGCGCGCCCACCCTAGGGCACATTGGTTTGTTTTAATCCGCTGTTTGTTTTTATCGTTTTGTCTCCACACTCCACTTTGAACTTCAGTGGAACCCTGTGAAGCGTATCAGCTTATACTTATAATAAAGCATAACCGTCGCCACGTCAACGGATTTTGCGCAAAAATGTTGTGATTTTTACAACATATTTGAACAAACAAGGTATTTTTGGCGCAAATATCTATCAAACGTGTTGTATTTTTTACAACGCTTAATAATCTTCGACGAGAGTGAACTCTTTGCCGGCGATAGAGATGATAGAGGTCGGCTCGGCGCCTTGAGAGGTGAGTTCGGCGCGAATGCCGAGCTTTTTCATGATGTCGCGGAGGCGGTTGACCGAAGCGTAGTTCGCGAGGTCAGTGCGACGGGCGAATTTCTCGATTTTCGGACCAGTAACGACGAATTTGGCTGGGACTGGCGGGTCTTGCGCAAGGTCGGCTTCTTCGATTTTTTCGATTTTCCAGGCGTTCGAGAGCTGCTCGGGACCGAGTTTGATGACAGGGAGAGGCTGTTTGCGGACAGCACCGTCCACCAAAGCAGTGGCGCTCCCAAAATCGAGCTCTGAAGAGTCGTGATTTTGGCCCGCGCCAGCCTGGTTGTCATGCTCTGGCGAGCGTTCCTGCCCACGAGCAATTCCTGCCGCGGAGGTATCGTGTCTGGCGGAGTTTTTCAACTTAACGAGAGCACGGAGGACGTCGGTGATTCCCTGGCCAGAGGCGGAAGAGATGGTGAAAATCTGGGCGTCAGGATTGACGGCGAGAATGGCATCCTTTTGCATTTCGAGAATGTCATTGTCGACGCCCTCGCATTTGGTCAGGGCGACAATTTCAGGACGCTTGGCGAGGTCGGAATAGCGCTCGAGTTCGCCGCGAATCACTCGATAAGCGTCGCCGGCATCGTCATTATAGACATCAATGAGATGAAGGAGGGCGGCGGTGCGGTCGACGTGGCGAAGGAAAGCGTGGCCGAGGCCCTTGCCGTCGGCGGCACCTTCGATAAGGCCGGGGATGTCAGCGATAAGGAGGTCTTGATCGTCGACAGTCGCGACGCCGAGCTGGGGAGTGAGGGTCGTGAAGGGATAATCGGCAATCTCGGGACGAGCGTTCGAAACGCGCGAAAGGAAGGTGGACTTGCCGGCGTTTGGCAGACCGACGAGGCCAATATCAGCGAGGAGCTTCAGCTCGAGAGTCGCCTCGAAGGCATCGCCCGGTTCGCCAACTTCGGCAATGAGCGGGGCCTGACGAGTGGAAGATTTGAAGTGGGCATTGCCAAAACCGCCGTCGCCGCCCTTGGCAATGACAGCTTCTTGTTGGTCGACGGAAAGGTCGGCGAGGACTTCTTCGTCGCGCTTGACAATAGTGCCGATCGGGACTTCGACGATGAGATCTTTTCCGGAGCGGCCGGCAGAGCGCTGACCGGAGCCGTTTTTGCCGTTTTCGGCGGTTAACTCAGGATTAAAGCGAAAATCGAGAAGAGTGTTCGTGTCTTTGTCGGCGCGGAAAATGATTGAGCCGCCTTTGCCACCGTCGCCACCGTCCGGACCGCCCTTCGGGATGTAAATCTCATGGCGAAAAGAAACGGCGCCGTCGCCGCCTTTGCCGGCTTGAAGTTTGACTTTTGCGGTATCTACGAACATATAATACCATTATAGCACAGGTTATTCAAAAAGTCAATAAGCATAAGCGCTAGATGGGTTTAGTATATTATTTTGTGAGATTAGTGGATGTAGCTGAAGTTAGCGACGACGTTGGCGGGGATGGTGGATTCGGTAATAACGTTGACACGATAGCCGTAGTTCATTTCGCGAACAAGGATGGAACCATCATCATTCACGCGAAGGACGACGCCGACGTGACCGTACCAACCTGAGGTGGTCTGGAAGACGGCACCGGCTTCTGGGGTATGATCGACGCGGAGGCCAAGGGCACTAGCGTTTACGGCCCAATATTTAGCGTCGCCAGTCAAGGATGCTGGGAGCGGGTTGCCATAAGCTTCGCGCCACCACCAAGCATAATAGGTACATTGACCCCAAACCATACGGTTCGTGGCGCTGCGAGTGACGTTATCATAGACAACACGCGGATTCTGGCGATCGGAAGTGCTACCCTGGAAAGTATAGGTGTAGACTGGGACATACTCAGGGCGCTCGGTGAGCGGCAGAGTGCCGTTCGGGAGAACGATCTGAGAGCCAGCGACTAGACCCGTGCTTTCGAGGTCGTTGTAAGCAATGATACGCTCGGCGTCGGAGCCGTAGCGAGAGGCAAGGCTAGCAGCAGTATCGCCAGCGCGAACTTCATAGACAATACCCGAGGTGCCAGGAATATTCAAAGAGGTGTTGACGGCGACGTCAGTAGTCTTAAGACCGTTCGACCAGCGAATCTGGTCGGCAGACACACCGTAGAGAGAGGCGATAGTGTTAACGTTTTCGCCCTCTTTCACGATGTGTTTTTTCACACCGCGAGAGTCCTGAATCGTGACGTAGCCCGGCTTCTCAATGCGGTCGGTATTGGTCTGAGCGACTTCTTTCAAAACTGAGGCGGCGACGTAGTTGCTAGCGACGGTATCAATGCTAGCGAGGTTAAACGAGTTGGAGAGGCTAGCCACAACATAGAGTTCCGAGAGCTGATCGGCGGAAATGCTGTTCGAAGCGGCAAGAGTGTTCATGTTGATACTGGCCGGGTCGGTCGAGTTTTTGTCGTCGGTGCCAATCTTTGCGAGCGCAAAAATCAAGCACGCCGTCAGCGCATAGGGTAAAACCTTACGGATTGCCCGCAAAAACTTATGTTCTTTCTTCTGCTTAGTCTTCATAATTTAAGTGTAGTTTCTAGTTATTTGAGATAGCATGGGCTATCTATAACTATTTTAGCACAAGCGCCATTTGTTGTCAACTACAGGGCAACGTTACAGAGGTTTTGGCAGTATTCGTGGATGTTCTGGTTATGCTCATCCTCTGTACTACTATAATACATCGTACCGTCGTCGCCTGTCAAGAAGTAATACTTGTCAGCAACGCTTTCATCAGGGGTGGCGGTAGAGGTTAAGGCTTCG
This sequence comes from uncultured Candidatus Saccharibacteria bacterium, assembly GCA_948868795.1. Taxonomy (GTDB): domain Bacteria; phylum Patescibacteriota; class Saccharimonadia; order Saccharimonadales; family Saccharimonadaceae; genus Nanosyncoccus. The sequence goes on from CAQRDK010000004.1 coordinate 44,183, forward strand.
AGACCAGGATTGGAAATTGGGCCGTAAGGCAGGCCAGGATTTTTGCGGGTGTTATATGGCGAATCGATTTCGAGAGCGGCAACATTGTCACCATAGACTTCACGATTCGGGTCGACGAGATCGACGGCGTATTGAACGGTAACATCGCTACCGAGCGTCCAGCCATCGGCGAGGCGATTGTAGAAGACTTTGGCGACCTTAGCTTGGTCTTCGGCATTATTGGCTTCGCGTTGGACGACAGAGGCGAGGGTGATTCCCTGATAAAGATTGAGGCCTTGCGCTTCGAATTTAGCTTTTAGGTCGTTCTCCTCAAGGACGTCGGCCATTTCTTCAAGAAGACGACCGACAATGTTCTCGACTTTATCGCCTTTGTAAAATTCGTAGGTATCGCCAAAGAGATAGCCTTCGAGGCTAGTACTGTTCTCGGGGCGACCTTCAAAAATCCACGCATAAGGCTTGCCGGAATAGTCAGCGGAAAGGCCAGCGGTAATTTCTTCATCGGTATAACCATAGAGTAGGAGTTTTTTACGGAAATCGAAGATGTTTTCGCCTGGGAAGAAAGTAAAACTAAAAACGTTGTCGCGACTGCCAGTAAGGAGCAAATCGGTGATGTCGGCGACAGACATGGACTTATTGAGGTTGTATTCGCCGGCCTTGAGGCTGTCACCGCCCGAGGTGAGGCGGAAATGAATCTGAAAAACGAGGCTGTCACGGATGAGGCCAGCCTCTTTCAGCTCGTTTGCAACATCGCTAACGCTGGAGCCGGTCAGAACTGCGAATACAGTATCATTACATTCATCGGCGTCAACTTCAGCGCAATTAATCTCAGAAACTGGGCGCGAGTTGTATTTATAGTATCCAAAAGCTGCACCGCCTAAGAGGCCTAGCAAAACTAGAATAGCAATAATAGCGGTTGCAAAACGGTGCGGCTTAGCTGCCTTGACGCTTTTGCGATGAGTCGAGGCGGCGCGAGTTGTGGACTTTCCGGTTTTCTCTTCGAGAAAGTCCTGAAGAATAATCGTAGCGGCCTCGGAGTCAATATCGCCCTTTTTATAACCTTTTTTGCGATTTTTAAGGCGCTTTTCGGCTTCGACTGAGGTGAGAGATTCATCCTGGAAGCAGATTTTGGCGCTCGGAATCGACTTTTTGAGGTCACGCGCGAACTGACGGACGTAGCGGCTTTGCTCAGTTTCTTGGCCCTGACTGTTGCGAGGGAGGCCGATCACGAAACTATCAATGTCCCAGGCGCGGGCAAGCGAGGCGATTTTTTGGAACTCGGTGCCGTCAACTTCTACGGCGCTATAAGGGATGGCGATGCGGACTTTCGAATCAGCCTTAGCGACGCCAATGCGCTTCGTGCCGACATCAAGGGCGATTAGTTTCATGCTTTTTCGTCCTCTCCGGTCAGGATGATAGTGACTTTGCTACGGTCGTTCGGAACGGACCAGACCCAGAAATACGGGGTGCGGACTTCGACTGAGCTGACTCCGTTGATTGGGCGGAGGAGCGATTGAACTTCGCCAGTTTTGTGGCCTTTGACTTTCTCGAAAATATCATCTTCGGTGACGGTCGGACCGGCCGTAAGGGTAGTCTTTAGGCGAGCGTTTTCTTCGAGGCTAGTGAAGCGTTCGAAATAGGGACTTCCAATCGAGTAAATCTTCTGCCCTTCCTCGAGATCGGCTTTCGATTTGATATATTCTTCGATTTTGTCTCTAGAAACAACATAGACAGAGTATTTGACCGGAACGGTGACTTTCGGGGTGGTACTGCTACCAACTTCGTCGCCGACGGCTGGAGTCGAGTCGGCATCGCCCGGCTCAGCTTTGAAACTAGAGTCAATCGCGACGACATCTTCGCCAAGATCCTCGAACAGATGTGAACGGCCTTCGCTTTCGTGCTCGGAAACTAGGGTTTCTTTGACTTTTTTAATATCGTCTTCGCTGACGACTTTGACCATGTGGGTCGTGCCACCAGAGATAGTGCTGGGGTTGTTGACGGTCGCAGCGCCGTCATCATAGGCACTCCAACGCGCGCCGGCGGAGATGTTATATTTTTCGCCGCCCTCGACAGCTTCGACAGGAACTTCGAAGGTTTTCGTACAGAGTGCGCTAGGATTTCTAACTTGACTGTCGCAAAGGATAGGATAATCCCCGCCATCCCAAGAGAATGTCGTGCTAGCGGTAGTTGAGACGTATTTAAGTCCATCAGAAGTCGTGAAAACTTCGCCAGCTGGGACATGGTATGAAAAACCTTTGTCTTGGAAATCGCGGCCATAGAGTGAATAAACGACGCGGAGAGTGCCTTTTGCCTTGTCGCCTTTATCTTCTTCGCCGGTGGCGGTAAATTCGGTGTTATATTTTTCTTCAAGGGTTATTTGCTCGGTATAGAAGACACCTTCAGAGAGGTTTTCTGCGGCTTGGTCGGTCGTGAAACGGACGGTTTCGTTGAAGTTGCTAGAGGTGCTACTGATGGCGACAGTGATAGTCGCGGCGGGAGCGAAGACGAAGGCCCAAACCAGGGCGATAATCAGCACGATGGCGGCAGGCACGCCAATCATGATCCATTTGCGGTATTTTTCAAAAGATGGCACTTTCGGGCCGTTTTTGGACTTTTGGCCCGGTTTTTTGCCGTTTTTGGAGTCTTTTCCGTCGTTTTCGAGGCTTTCTTCGGTCAAGTCGATAGTTTCGGCGCTTTTTATTTTGCGATCGTCAGAATCAACGTCAGAGGCCTTAGAAGCCATTTTAGCGCTATCTTTTTTGGATTTGGCGGATTTTTCGGGTTTTTCGTCGCTAAAATCGCCGGTTTCCTCGTCAATGACCTGCTCCTCGCGCTCAGAGGCCTTGAGGCTTTCTTCGGTCGGCACCATCGGGCGCGACTGAAGAGTCTTCGCGACGGGGATTTTGGCGGCCATCGCCATTTTGATAATTGCCGGATCCGCAGTTACGATCACGGCGACCTTTTCGCACTCTTTAGCGACGCGGGCGACGAGCTTCATATTCACAGCGCTACGAAGCATAGTAGCCTTTTTCGGCGGCACAAGGGCGACAAGTTTTTGTTCAGCCTGCTGGAGCTTAGTCAAGATATCGGTGATATCATCCTCCGGCTCCAAGTAAATAACTTCCTTGTTCATAAAACAAATATATCACATTTTGACGTGCTTGTGTTAAATAATGACGCCGGGCGGAGATTTTTCCGAAAATGCACGCCAAATTATCTCGTCTATGGTAAAATAAGAATAATGAGTTTATTTAGTTTTGGTTTTGGCAAGAAAAAGGCAAGTAGCGCGGGAACGGATACGGCAGCGTTGGCGCAGCGGGCTTTGGATTTTATTACTGAGGGGGTGATTGTGATTGATGAGCGAGGGATGATTAAGTTTGCGAACCCGGCGGCGGCGACGTTGACTGGATACGACGCGGCAGACACGATTGTCGGGCTGGATTATCAGCTGATTCTCCGACTTCAGACCGAGGAAGGCGCGCCGGTCGAGCCGACACAATCGACATTATATACGGCGATTATGACGAATCAAAATTTCACTACGCGGGAATATTGGTTGGTTTCGGCGCAAACGGAACATCGGGTGGCGGTGGCGCTGTCGTGTATTCCGACCGGCAACGAGCGGGCGGATCGGATTGTGACTTTTCGCGATATTACGAAAGAATTGGCTGAGGAAAACGAGCAAGCGGAGTTTATTTCGACGGCTTCACACGAAATGCGGACGCCGGTGGCTTCGATTGAGGGCTATCTCGGGCTGGCTTTGAATCCGCAGACGGCGACGATCGATGCGCGAGCGAAGCAATACCTCGAGGCGGCGCATTCAGCTTCGCAACATCTCGGACATTTATTTAAGGACTTATTGGACGTGACGAAGCTAGACGACAATCGTTTGAAGGCGCATCTGGTGCCAGTGGATGCGGTTGAGGTCGTCCAGAGGATTGCGAGCGAGCGCGAGAAGGACATGCTCGCAAAGAAGTTGAAGTTTAGCTTCGGGACGCCAGAAGCTCCGGTGTCTTTGGATAAGAAACGGCTGGAGCCAAAGGTTTATATGGCGACGGATATGGACTTTTTGCATGAGATTATTGATAATTTGATTGAGAATGCAATTAAATATACGCCAGAAGGGGGCGAGATTTGGGTGAATGCGCGGGGTGATGGCGATAAGGTTCTGATTAATGTGACAGATACTGGCATCGGGATTTCCAACGAGGATGCGGGACATATTTTCCAGAAGTTTTATCGAGTAGATAATTCACAAACGCGCCAAATCGGCGGAACAGGGCTGGGGCTTTATCTCGTGAAGCAGCGAGTCGAGGCGCTTGGCGGCCGGGTTTGGGTCGAAAGTGGATTCGGCGACGGTTCGACGTTCTTTGTTTCCCTGCCGCGGATTTCGGATGCGGAGTATGAGAAAATGCGGATCGCGTATGAAAATGAACAGATGATTCGGAACTTCGCTGCGGCCGAGCAAGCGCAAGCGGTTCAGGCGGCTGTGCAAGCAGCACCGGAGGTACAAGTTGTCGTTGGCTCCGCAAGAGCAGGAGTCGCCGACGCGCAGGGTTCGGTAAATGGGGCTGAAACTAGCGTCGCTGCTCCTCAAGCCCCCGTGGCTGCTCAGCCGTCGATTGTGGCGCGGAAGCCAATGGCGCAGTCCGATCCGACGGTCGGGGCGAATGAGGGGGGTTTACAACCGCAAGCTGTAATTCAGCCGCAGGCGACGGAGACTAGTGGAGGCGCGATGGCGGCCGGTGTAGTTTCGCAATCGACGCAAGTGCCGCATTCGTTGCAACCGCAAGTTTCGCAAGCGCAACCACAAATTAATAACCCCAATGAGGAGACCGCATGAGCAAGGTTATGCTAGTCGAAGACGACGATAGTCTTCGCGAGATTTATAGTATTCGTTTGACCGCTGAGGGCTATACGATTGTGACGGCGAAGGACGGCGAGGAGGCGCTGGCGGTGGCGGTGCGCGAACGGCCGGATTTGATTGTGTCGGACGTAATGATGCCGAAAATTTCGGGGTTTGACATGCTCGATATTTTGCGGTCGACGCCAGAGACACAAAATATTAAGGTGATTATGATGACGGCACTGTCGTCGGAGGATCAGCGAGTGCGGGGCGAGAGCCTAGGGGCGGATCGCTATTTGGTGAAATCACAGGTCGGAATTGAAGATGTAGTAAACGTGGTACATGATGTGCTAGGCGACCGGGCGGCGGACGGGACGATAAACCCTTCGACGCCAGCCAACGACGTAGCGATGCCAGCCGTAGCGGAGACGGTGATTGAGGTTCCGACGACGCCAGGCCCAGCCGCAATGCCTCAAACCCCGGTTGCACCAACCCCTACGATGCCTGCTCCTGCGTCGGTGCCTCCAGCCCAGCCTACTAGTGTTCCAGTCCAGCCTACTAGTGTTCCAGTCCAGCCTGTCGAAGCGGCGACTAATCCAGCGGTGCCGGGTTCGCCCGTTGACGGTGCGGCCGGGACGGTTTCGCCGATGGCATAATCAGCGTTAGGAAGTTATGGAAGGAAAAGTGCGGCTAAACAAGTTTCTGGCGGAGCGCCTTGGGCTATCAAGGCGACAGGCGGACGACGCAATCGCGGCGGGCAAGGTTCTCGTCAATGATTCGCCGGCGATTTTAGGGGCGCGTATTGACAAAAATGATAAGGTGTGCTATAATGGGGTTATAATCCCCTTTGATATGGGCTATCTTTACGTGGGCTTGAATAAACCGGCTGGTTATGTCTGCTCGAGGAAGGCGCAGGGTGAGTTCCCGACGATTTATGAACTTTTGCCGGCGAAATATCATGACTTGAAGACGGTAGGTCGGCTGGACAAGGATTCTTCAGGGTTGATTTTATTGACGAATGATGGTGATTTCGCGTTCAAGATGACGCATCCGAGTTTTACGAAGACGAAGATTTATGAAGTGGAGCTGGATCATGCTTTAGAACCGCTGCATCAGCAAGAGATTAGCGATTTTGGGATTGAGATTGGCGACGGAGTGTCGAAGCTAGGGCTGACGCGATTGGATGATTTGCGCCGGCGTTGGCGGGTTGAGATGATCGAGGGGCGCAACCGGCAGATTAGGCGGACGTTCGGAGCGCTAGGATATACGGTGACACGGCTGCACCGGACGGCGTTCGGGCCATATCAACTGAGCGGGCTGGAGCCAGGGGAATTCGCAGAGGTGAAGAAGGTTTAGAATACGCTATTCCCGGGGATGTTCTTGAGGGGCTAGGCTAGTTGAAGAAAATATTGGAAGACATGCGAAGGGCGTCCCTTGCGGGGCGCCCTTTTGGGGAGAGATGAAATACGATCAGAGATACCGCGGAACCTCACGGACGGGAGCGATGCCAGTCGTGAACCAGCTGTAAAACTCAGGCTGACGGAGGATAATGCCACCGAAAAGCTCACAGTAACGGAGGTAGCTGGGGTCGCCGTTAACGACGTCCTTCACGACGAGCTCGCCATGGTCGTTGGTGACCGCCAGGACGAAGTCGGCGTATTTCGCGGCTTCGCGACACAGCTGGCGCAGTCCATGAATGGAGACGGCTCCCATGATAACGCTGAACAAGGCAACCAAGACCATAACACCGCCGAAGGCGCTGTTGTCGGAGAAATAGTCGCGGATGACGTCAGCGAAAAACAGGGCTGCGGCGATGAGACTGGAGAGACAGACAATGATACTGCCGATCAAGACGCCGCGGTGCAGGCGGCGACGCGCGGACTGCTGACGCAGGTAGTAGCGGCGCGAACGGTCGCGGCGGCGCTCCGTCGGCTCTTCGGGTACGGGGCGGGTGAGGTACTCCAGAATAGTGACGGCGGTCCAGCGCAGGCTCGCAGAAATCGAACTTTCCGGAGTAGCGACGGCATCGACGCTTTCAGTGGAACTCACAGGCTCAGAGGTGGCAGGGGCAGTAGCGACGGTAGCGAGATTGGGATTCATACGTTTCACTCTCTTTCTTAATTTTTCTTCATGCTCGGATAGGTTGGGCACGACACAACCGGGGCGTCATAGGCAAACTATGCGTCCTTATACTTCCATTGTAGCACAGATTATGCTTTTTGTCAATGCTTAAGCCATAAATGGCTTAGGCATTGCTAGCTGCGTCGTTCGGAAGAAAAAGTAAACTTTTTCTTCACTCACTATCCTCGCTAGGGCAACCCTATCGACATAAACGAGGTTAGTTTTGGAGGAGTTTGGCAAACTTGCCGCGGAGGCCGCCTTCATCGGGGGAGCCAGCGAGAGTGTCGAGGGCGACACGGAGCAATCCGAGAGCGGTGATATAGGAATGGTCGAGATGAGTCTCAGTCGAATTGTGGACGCCGGGGATGTCGGCGGACTCGACGAGATGAATAACTGGACGACGGGCGAAAGGGAGCTCCTTGAACCAGTCGGTCGTACTCAAGACTTCCTGAAGCTCGCTGAGACCGGCGCCGCCACCACAGAGGAGGATCTTGTTCGGGAGCATTTCGGTCAGCTGGAACTCTTCGAGGGTGATTTGGACGCCAGAAAGCCAGACGGCGAGATTGCGCTGGATGGCGAGCATCATCTTGTCCCGGAGGTCAGCGGGGACTTTGGTCGGATTGTTGACGGAGAGCTTATATTTCTCGGCGGTGTCGAAATCGACGTTGAGAGCTTCGGCGATTTGGTGGGTGAAGCTACGACCGCCGATGCCGAACATCTTCGTTCCTTCGACGCCGCCATCATCGACGACGGCAATATCGGTCGTGCCGCCACCGATATCCATGACGATACCGGAGAAATTGCTATCAAGCTCGTCGCCGAGGCAAGCGCGGCAAACCGCAAACGGTTCGACAGCGACGGCGAGCAAGTCGAGCGAGAGCTCGGCGCAAACTTTCTCGATGGCCGAGATATGGACGAGCGGAGCGAAAGCGGTGTAGAACTGGAGGACGACGTCGGTTCCCTTAAAACCGATTGGGTTGCTGATCTTGTAACCGTCGATAGTAATCGAGACGATAGCGGAGTTGATGAGGCGGACTTCAACGTTCGGGTTGTTGGTTTCGTCGGCGATTTCCTTACGGGCGCGCTCCCCGGCGCGATCTTGGACGCGCTTGATGATGAGCGCCATTTCTTGCTCGGAGAGCGGTTTGTTGCCGCTCTTGCGGCGGTAGCGAACGGTCGACGTGTTGCCTTTGATTAATTCGCCAGCAATACCGACGACGGTGAGCTTGCTGGTCGTGCCGGCCATTTTTTCGGCTTGGCTAAGGGCTTTTTCACAGACGCTGGCGACGCCGGGAATGTCGGCGATGGCGCCGGCGTACATGTTGCTGGAATCTTGGTGGGCCTTGCCGATGCCAATGATGTCGAGGCCGTGGTCTTTAGTCTGGCGGGCGATGACGGCTTTGACGAACTCGGTACCAATGTCGAGGGCAAGAATAGTGTCATCGGAGGCTTTCGGAGGGATGTAATCGGCATCATGAGCGGAGGCAGTATTCGCGGATTTCGCCGACGGACCATTCGCGCCGTCGTAATCGGTAGTTTTGACGGCTTTAGCGGCGGCTTGAACTTTCGCTTTGGCTGATTTTACTGTATCCAGGAAGCCCATTTATTTCTCCATTCGGGGTGTCTTGATGATTATAGTTATCCTTAGTTTATATTATACTACACTTTTCGAAATGGCGATATTTAATTCGGCTGGAAAGTTGCTGATTATACGCCAATTTCGACGGGAAGTTCAAAATCTAGGCCGGGGAGCTCGGGAACGTCTTCATCTTCGGAGAAAAGTTCGACGACAATTTCAACGACTTCTTCGAAAAGCTCAGTGATAGGACGGTATTCGGTCGGCGCAGAGACTTCGGGTTGGGCGGAATAGTCGAACGCGATAGAGAGAAGGGTTTCGTTGTCAGCAGTATCAGGTCGGAGCTCGATTTCGTGGAGTTCATGGCTCCAGCTATCAATATGAAGGACGATTTTGGCATTTTCCGGTAAATACTGTTTAAGATCGCTTGCGCTAATGTCTTCCATGTCGTCGAGGGAAATCTTCATTTCCTCAAAATCTTCAGCGTCGTAGTAATAATCGTCGGCGTTTTTGGCGGCTTTATCGATTGCAGCGTTATAGCAGTTATAGAAATCGGTCGTACTTGAACTGCGCTTGGCTGCGTTCAGGAAATTGGCCAGGGCGTCATAGTCGAGCGAGACTAGGTAAGCAGTCGTACCGGTGGGGCCGGATTGTTCATCGGCAAGTTCTTCGACATTGACGAAACGGTTGCGCTTGTAAAGGAGGGCGATTTCGTCGGAATAATCGGCGTTCATAGCGTCGATGGAACAAGTGTAAATGTCAGTAACGACCTCCGCCTGCCAGTCTTCGAGCATGTCGAGCTCATCGAGAATGTCGTTGAGGGAAATCTGCCACCATTCATCGTCGATTAGCTCGGCAACCTCATATAGGGCGGTCTCGATTGGATTTTCTGTTTCAATGCAGTTAGTAGAAGGCGAGCAGTTGGTCGCCGGGAAGATATTCGGCAAGAGTTGCTCAAAAGTTTCAGTCAGGTTCTCGATTTTTAGATAAGCAATACCGTCAGACATCTGGACGGTGCCGACGTTCAGCTTGATGGCTTCGTCAGTAGCGGGCTCGCCGGAAGCATCATAGACGGCCATCATTAGCCAGACGGAAGCTTCATTCGGAAGACGGGTAGATGAACTTTCGACAGAGACGGTCATTTTAACATCATAACCGTTGTCGCTGGCGATGGTAGTCGTGAAACTGCCATGCGGGGAAACATGTTCAGCGGTGATAAGTTTGTTTACGGAGTTAAAAACGACGTTTTCGGGGGATTGGTAGACGGCGAAATACCAGATTGCGAAGCCGATTCCGCCGAGGAGAAGTAGGATGACAATAATGATACTTACGATGAGGCCGGTTTTCTTTTTCTTGGGCGGCTTGACCAGGACGACGGTGTCGACCGGAGCGCCAGTCACGGGGTCGGTCGCAGGCATAGTTTCAGCGGCGGTCGTCGAGTTAGGCTCGTTGATTGGCGTCTCAACAACCGTGACGACAGGCTGCGCCGGGGCGTCCGGCGAACTGTTTGAAGCTGGCTCAGCGGTGCCAGCAATGTTAGTGGATTTTTTATCCATATCCCTCCTTAAGTTTAAGCCTATTATAGCACGGATTTTTATGAAAGTGGTATAATAGTAATTATGGATAAATTTACAATTCAAGACATAAAGGCGCGGCAAGTTCTCGATAGCCGCGGAAATCCGACCGTGGAGGCGGATGTATTTCTAAGCACGGGTCAAGCGGCGCGGGCAATGGTGCCTTCGGGCGCATCGACGGGTGAAGGCGAGGCGCTTGAACTTCGCGACGGCGACCCGCAATATTATAATGGTAAGAGTGTTTCCAAAGCCGTCTGGAACGTGAATCATGAGATTCATGATCTCTTGGTCGGAAACTCGGCGAACCAGGAACAAGTTGATAAGTTGATGCTCGAGCTCGACGGAACCGAAAATAAGAGTAAACTCGGCGCGAATGCGATTCTGGCAGTTTCCCTGGCGGTCGCGAAAGCGGCAGCGAAGGCGCAAAATCTGCCGTTCTACCAGTATGTGGCGGCGATTGCGGGGACGACGCGCGATATGTGCTTACCGATGCCGATGATGAACGTGATGAACGGCGGTGCGCACGCGGACTGGTGCACGGATATTCAGGAATATATGATTATCCCGCGCGGCGCAGGAACGATTGAAGAAGCGGTGCGGATGGGCGCGGAAGTTTTCCACGCTTTGAAGCGAGTTTTGAAAGATCGCGGCTATACTGTGACGGTCGGCGATGAAGGCGGCTATGGCCCGAAGGTGCGCGAAGGCAATAATGAACCGCTTGAATGTATCATGGCGGCGATTCAGGCAGCCGGGTATCGCCCGGGCGAAGACATTGCGCTCGGCCTCGACGTGGCGGCTTCGGAGTTCTGGAACCATGACCACTACGAATTGAAGACTGACGGCTCCTGGAAGACGGCGGCGGATATGGTCGACTGGTATGCTTGGATGGTCGAGAATTATCCGGTGGTTTCGATTGAAGACGGTCTTGACGAGCACGACTGGGAAGGCTGGAAGATGATGACCGAGCGGCTCGGCAAGTCGACGCAGTTGGTCGGCGACGATCTCTTCGTGACGAACACGAAGCTCTTGGAATATGGCATTAATGAGCATGCGGCGAACGCAATTTTGATTAAGCCAAATCAGATTGGTTCGCTCACGGAGACGATTGCGGCGGTGAAGATGGCGAAGGCGGCCGGGTATCGGACGGTGATGTCGCACCGCTCGGGCGAAACCGAGGATACTTCGATCGCGCATCTTGCGGTCGGTCTCGGGACGGGTCAAATCAAGACCGGTTCCCTCTCGCGCTCGGAACGCATCTGCAAGTACAACGAGCTAATTCGGATTGCCGAAGACCGCCCGGACTTGCAGCTGAAGGATCCGTTCGGGAGGTAGTTAGGCTTTTAGGGCAAAAGAAAACGCCCCAACCGTCATGGTCGGGGCGTTTCCCTATGATACAAAAGGGTTACTCGGTGACGAGCTGCTGGATGACGGGCACAACGTTCCACTTTTCTGTGATTTCATCTACGACATACTGGGCGGTATCGCCCAGATTATCCATGTCGTCGGTATCGCCGACGTAGATAATAACAACGTTGCCAATATCAGTGCGCTCAACAAGGCGGCTTCTGGAGCTCAGCAGGTCGGAAACCAAAATGACCGTGCCATATTCGCCAGCCGGGACGCTGTTCAAGGCGGTAAAAACGTTCGTACCGCCGGAAGAACCAAAGAACGGGAAGATCCAGCCAAGACTATTGCTTTCTTTGGCATAGGTGTCTGCCGTGATGGTCTTCGCTGAAGATCCGAACATGATAACCGTGTCAGCGGTGTCAACCTGGACGGCGTAGCTGGCGATGTCTGCAGAATATGCATTCACGGAACCGGAGGCGTCCAACAGGACGGCTACCTTTTCGCCTGAAGTAGTCAACTCTTCAATGCCGCTGGCGACCTCGTCCGAGGTCGTTTCGGTGCGGTCTTCAAAGACAGGACCATGATCATCAGGAACCTGCGGCACAGGATCGTAGACAGGTTCAGTATCGGGCGCAGGCATAGTCGCCATGGGATCCTGATTGGGATCTTTCGCATAGGCGACGACAACCGGTCCACTCCGGTCGACGTAGTAGAGATCATCAGCTAAAAACCAGCCGATACTACCAGTCGTATAACCGTCAACGTAGATAAAGCACCAGAGTTCTCCCTCAGTATTTTGGCAGAAGGTCGGCGCAGGGCTGGCATACTGAATATCGTCACGCAGGTAAGCCTCGTAGTCAACCAGGCGACCGTTACTAGCGACAGCAAAGCCGCCAAGATAGAGCGGGCCTTCGGTATAGACGTTGTAGGTCTGATCGGAAGCCCCGGAGCCAGCCAGATCGGCAGAGGCATAGTAAGTCGCGCCTGCGCGAATATCCACTCTTTGACCGAAGCGAGCATTCGCAACGTTAAGAGACCTCAAACCGGAAGGCGGAAAATGGGTTTCGCCGAAGTTAACGATGAAATCGTTCAGACTATGGTATTCAGTCCTACAGTATTCATCCCACTTTGCGAGGTAATAATCAAGTGTGTCGCTACCGACGTAGGTCGGAATGAACCTCTCTTGATCAATATTTTTATCAGAGAAGGCGTAGACGTAACCGTCAGCCTTTTCGATAAAAATTGGGTTTGTGCCAGCGACGCGAAGGACATCTTGTTCAATTAAGGTCTCGGTCGGAGGTTCCCTTCCTGGGTTTGCTGACGCTTCAGACTGCCGTTTTCGACGAAATATTTCCATTCCGGAGCGCTCGCTTCACGATAGTAGAATATAGAGTTGGCGTCCTGGAAAGATTCAAGGGTCTCGTCGGAGAGATGGGCGCTTACGGAAGAGGTGGGCGCGGAGGGTTGGCCGGGAGATTCTTCAGGCTTAAGCGGTTCTGTGCGATCGGGCGTTTGCTCGGGACTGGATGAGCCTTCGCCCGTCGAAACGGACAAAGAAGCGGCGTTCAGTCCGGCAGCGGGAGCGGAGTCCTTCATTACGGAGCTACAGGCGGTCAGGCCTAATAGCATTCCACAAATCAGGAGGAACGCCACCGCTTTACGGGGTGCGCGGAATGAGGATTTCATACACGATTCTCCTTTCTTACATAGGGGCGTTAAAGTTCTTATCTACCTCCTCGTCCCCCTCACGAGTAGGTATCTCTTACCATTTTATCACAGATTTCTTAATTTGTCAAGAGTTTTTATGGTTTTCTCCGGTTTTGGCAAAGATTATTACTGGACTTTGACGCAGGCGGCGCCGAGGAGCTTGGCGAGAGGGCCGGTGAGTTCGTCGGTGGCTTCGACGCGGAAGGGGAGGCGGATGGGGCGCTTGCCGGATTCGTCTTTGAGGACCATGACAACTTCCTGGACGCCGGGGTTTCGCTCGCAAAGATGGCGGATTTCGTTCAGGATTTCGAGATTGTTCGGGTCTTCGATGAGGACGTAGAGGCGCTCGTTGCGGTGGTCTTTCGGGGGGGTGATGATACGGTGAGGAGCGTCGTCGGAGGAGGGGGCGGCGGCGCGAGGGGCACCGCTAAAGCTGGTGCCGCCACGGCTGTAATTACTTCCGCCGCCGACCCCGCTAGCACGCGACGCTCCTCGCCGGCCACGGGCTGGAGCCGGGGCAGCCTTCGGAAGCGGGAGTTTCTGGCCGGTGGCTTGATAATTATCAAGCTCGGTATCAGGAATAATCTCGACGGTATCGGCAATAACTTTGACCTCAGAGGAAATATTGCCGTCTTTATCCTTAGCGTTGACGCGACCGGTGACTTTGATGACGTTGTCCTGCTCGAGTTTCGCGCCAACGGTTTCGTAGAGGCTGGGGAAAATGATGACTTCTTGTTCGGAGGTTTTATTCTCGAGCTTGACGAAGGCCATACGTGTATTGCTCTTGGTCATGATGGTGCGGACGGCGCTGATAATTCCGCCAAGAGTGACGAGACGGCCATCGTTCTCGGCAGTAATAAGGTCGTAAGGATGAGTTTGTTCCTCGAAATAGACATCGTAGCGGTCGAGCGGGTGCGAGGAGATATAAAGACCCATGAGGTCGCGCTCCCAGAGGAGCTGCTCTTTCTCGGAATATTTGGTCGGGGCAGTTTTGATCTCTGGCTCCGGAATCGCGCCGGCGTCGCCCATCGCGCCGAATAGATCGGTCTGGCCAGAGGCGGCGTCTTTCTGGCGCTTGGCACCGTAAGCTTGGATGTTCTCGAGATTGAAGAGGAGATCGCTGCGATCGCCGAAACGGTCGAAAGCGCCGGTCTTAATGGCAGCTTCCCAAGATTTCTTGTTGAACTTGCTGGAGTTGACGCGCGAGGCAAAATCGCAGACAGAAGTGAAGGGGCCATTCTTGTCGCGCTCGGGGATGACGAACTCTTCAACTAGGGCCTTACCCATGGATTTAATGCCGGAAAGGCCGAAACGGATTTTCCCCTCCGTGCCGACAATACCGAAATCGCCGTAGGATTCGTTGATGTCGGGGCCGAGGACCGGGATGCCCATGCGCTTACATTCGGTGATTTCGATGGCGAGGCGATCGGTCGAGCGCATATCAGCGGTCATAAGAGCAGCCATGAAGGCGTCGGGGTAATGAGCTTTCAGGTAGGCCGTCCAGTAAGCGACGAGGCCATAACACGCGGCGTGAGATTTGTTAAAACAGTAGTTCGCGAAGTCGAGCAGCTCACGCCAAAACTCTTCGGCAATTTCTTCGGTCGCGCCACCGATTTTAATCGCGCCTTCAATAAACTGTGGTTTTACCTTGTTCATGAGGTCGACTTTTTTCTTACCAACGGCTTTGCGGAGCGTATCGGCCTGGCCACCGGTAAAACCGCACCATTCACGCGAAATCTGCATGAACTGCTCCTGATAAATCATAATACCGTAAGTATCTTTGAGGGAGTTTTCGAGGCCGGGATGGAGGTAAGTGATCGGCTCCTTGCCGTGTTTGCGGCGAATGAAGCTGTCGATGAACTGCATTGGGCCCGGGCGGTAGAGGGCCACCATAGCGATAATGTCCTCGAAGCGGTTCGCCTGGAGGTCCTTCAAATAACGTTTCATGCCGGCAGATTCCAGCTGGAAGACGCCAGTCGTCTCGGCACGCTGGAGAAGCTCATAAGTCTTCTGATCGTCGAGCGGCAGAGCATACATGTCGACGTCTTCGTGATAGACTTTGCGAATCATACGAAGAGCGTTGTTAATCACGGAAAGGTTCGAGAGGCCGAGAAAGTCCATCTTGAGAAGGCCGAGTTCCTCAATCTGCGGGCCAGGATATTGAGTTGTGAGCGGGCCTTTCGCACTAACTTCCATCGGGAGGAACTTCACTAAATCATCCGGCGCAATCACCACGCCGCAAGCGTGGACGCCGTGGCTACGAATCGTGCCTTCGAGGCGCTCGGCAAAATCAAGAACTTCGTGCGAAGTCGGATTGCTTTCGTATTCCTGTTTCAGCTCTGGAACTTCTTTGATTGCGCGACCAATCGGGACGTGATGACCCTGCTCGGGATCGGGGACGAGCTTCGCGAGATGGTCGGCCTCGGCATACGGGACTTCCATCACGCGAGCGACGTCGCGGACAGCCATCTTCCCCATCATTTTACCAAAAGTGACGATGTTGCCGACGCGACCTTTGCCGTATTTATCGGTACAATATTCGATAACTTCGTCGCGACGAGTATCCTGGATATCGGTATCAATATCCGGCATCGAGATACGGTCGGGGTTCAAGAAGCGCTCAAAAAGAAGATCATATTTCAGGGGATCGAGCTCGGTAATCCTGAGAGCATAAGCGAGAATCGAACCGGCAGCCGAACCACGACCCGGGCCGTAGACGATACGCTGACTTTTGCCCCAGTTAATAAAGTCTTGGACGATCAAGAAATAGCCGTTATAGCCCATTTTGTCGACGACGGAAAGTTCATAATCAATGCGCGGCAAGATTTTTAGCTTTTCTTCGGCACGCTCGGGGCTTTTGTCGACTTCTTCGAGAAGTTCGCGACACTTAGGAATTTCGAGGTCGAGCGTCTCGTCAAGTTTATAGCCGCAATAACGATAAACTAGCCCCTGAAAAACGAGGCGGTCGAGATAAGCCTTCTCAAGTTGCTGCGAAGTAGCGTTTTTGACGTCGTCAAGTTCAAGTTTTGGCAAAGCGTCTTCAGGGACGGGAAACTTCGGGATCAGAATCCGACCAAGCTGAAGGTCGATATTGCAACGGTCAGCAATGCGACGCGAATTGCGCACCGCCTCGGGGCAAACCTTCTCCCAGCGGTTGATAATTTCTTGAGGCGGAATAACATGAAGCTCAAAATCCTTCAAACTCATGCGGTTCGGGTTCGAGAGGTTCGAGGCGGTACCGACGCAAAGCAAGACTTCATGCGCGTCTTGATCTTCGTGGTTGAGGTAGTGGGCGTCGCAGGTCACGACCAGCGGAATGTTAGTTTCCTCATGGAACTTCATCAGCTGTTGGTTGATAGTGTTCTGGACGTCCCAATGGGTCGGCGAGTCGGGATGGCCGTGGTCTTGCATCTCGAGATAGAAACGGTCGCCGTAGATGCCATGATACCAGTCGATTAGCTCACGAGCCTTTTTCAGATCATTTGCGCGAATCGCTTCGGAAATCTCGGAGCCAGCGCAGCCGGAAAGACAGATAATTCCCTCGCTATACCGCTCCATGATTTCATGGTCGATACGGGGTTTATAATACTTACCGTGGATTTCAGCCTCGGTCATCAGGCGACAAAGGTTCTCAAAACCTTCGTTGTTCATGGCAAGGAGGGTAATATGGAAGCGTTGCTTATCGTAAGCCGGGTCGCGATCTTCGCGACCGCGAGCGGCAACGTAGGCCTCGAGACCGAGAATCGGCTTGATTCCGGCATCGTTACAGTTCTTATAAAGCTCGACTAGGCCGCTCATGGTGCCGTGGTCGGTAACGGCGACAGCCTCCATGCCTTGGGATTTAACAAAGTCAACCAGCTCGGGGATCTTGGTCAAACCGTCGAGCAGAGAATAATGGGTATGGTTGTGCAGATGGACGAAGTCGCTACATTTGAGCGGTTCGCCTTCCTTGGTTACCTCCGTCATAGGTTAATTATAGCACAAGTCTTCGTGATGTAAGAGTTGATTTTTAGTGAAATAGCATAAATAGTATTGACTTTTTTAGGAAAGTGTGCTATACTGGTAGTGGTGAGGCTTCTATGACATCGCGTCTCGAAGCCGCACGACCTCTAAAAACATGCTAGTTTTCCTGTTAGCCTTTGGTAGTCAAGCCCATTAGATCCGAAAATCTTTAAAAACGAAAGGAAGATTCCCTGTGAAAAAATGTTTTGCTTTCCTGCTGGCTGTTATGATGATGGCTGCTTTGGCCGTTCCGGTCTCCGCTTCAACCTATGACCCGGCCGAAGCTGCCGCGGAGTTCAACAAGGCTAACCCGAACCTGTATTGGGATGGCACCGAAGTCGCCTTCGAAACTGAGTACGAAAGCGGAACTTATGCCAGGCTGTATCAGCTGGTAAGGTTAAGCGACGCCCAGAAGATTATCTCTCTGGTCGAAAAGATGAACCCTGCGTTTTCGCTGTATTCGGGTTGGAAAAGCCTGAGGATTTGCTGTGACGCGGAAATCGTACGCTACGACCGGCTCTTTCTCGGGCAAACCGAAATCCTTGGCGATCATCTGACCGAACGCGAGACTTGGGGCGCGCTGAGCGTGTTACCCATTTCGAGCGCCCGCGAGATGATGCTGGCCATCAAGACCCTGCCCGAGTACCGGAGTGATCCGTTCGTGACCGAGTTCGTCGACAGCTATCTGAGCGAAGAGACGCTGCCGGCGGCCAAGCAGGTGCGCGAGGCGCTGAAAGCGCTGACCGAGAATCAGAGTGCGTTGGTCAATCTGGACGACAAGAACGTCGATGAAATGAACATCGATGAGCTGTTGGAATTCACGACGGTAATCGTCAAGAGCAAGGCCTTCCGTGACCTCTACGCGGCGCTGTCGCCTGATGTTGTCAATTCTGGCAAGGACATTGTCGCCCTGAAGGCAACTCTCTCTGACGAGGAGCTTGCCCAGGCTTGGGAAAAGCTGCGCGATGCGGCGGAATACTACCAGCCGAGCTATGTCAGCTGGCTGGAGAGCTTTGAGCTCTTGATGCCGTACGGTTCGCTTGGGTATCCGTCTGCCGGTCAGATTGAGACGAATGTCGAGGAAGCCCACGAGGTTATCGATCCCGGCATGCCGAGCTATGAGACGGTCGAGCAGACCGTGATGCCGGCGGCACCAGATCATCCCGTAGTGACCGCCTAACCCCAGGTCAGCGCTTTTTAACTAGCATGTTTTGTTCCTTCCAACCCTTACGGGGCGTTCCTGTACGGAACGCCCCATTTTCTACTACCGGGCCCTGGAGTTATTGTTATTTCTTGGCTTTGCTAGACTTGGCGTGGTCGCCTTTGCCGCGAGCATCGCGAGAGGCCTGGGCGTTTTCGCGGGCCGCTGCCTCGGCGGCTTCGGTGACGATTTCTTCCGCAGCGGCGCGAGCGACGTCTTCTTCGGCATAGCGGCGTTCTTGATTAGTGATAACGCGATTGGCGAAAGTTTTGACGATGCCGCCGACCGAGGTCATGCCTTTGACATTATCAACAATGTCGTCAGCTTTGGTCGCAATTTGCTGGCCGGTGGCGACGATTTTTTGTGCTTCCTCGGTGAGCCGGATAAGTTTGATGGCGAGGACGATACCTGCAATCAAGAAAATCAATAATGCGCATGAGAGCATCACGACTAAAATCCATTCTGCTACGTTCATTTATTTACCTCCTTTGCGAGCGATTTTGCCCGCTATTAAATGCGCCGCAGCGAACGAACTGCGGCGCAAAAGTTTTTAATATTTCTGGGCGGTTTCTTTGATCAGGTCACCAAGACCGTCGACCTCAGCGGCATATTTCAGATAGGCCTGGAGATAGTTCTTCGGGTCGCCGGTCGTCATCCATTCACCATGCGTTTTTTCGACGATCACATCGCCATCATCAACCATGCGCGTAATGGCATCAACCGTCCAAAGCTCATTATCAAGACCAGTGTTGCGCGGGTCAAGATAGTCAAAAACTTCCGGAGTGAGCAGGTAGCGGCCATAGCTAGTGAGATTCGAAGGAGCATCTTCGATTTTCGGCTTCTCGACAATGTCGTGGAGAAGCATTTCGTTACCTTCTTTTAGGCGGATGATACCATATTTATTAAGCACCTCGCGGGGCATCTCCTGGGAGATGATAATCGCCTTCGCTTCTGGGTGCTGTTGATAGGATTCAATGAGGGTTTTTACGTCGGATGAGCCGAAGACGACGTCATCAGAGTAAAGAACGACAAAGGCTTCGTCATCTTGAATGAACTTGCGTGCGGAAGCAATCGGGGAGCCATTGCCGTAAGGGTAGGACAGATCTTGCTCGATAACGGTGATTTTAGGGAAGTTGAGGATTTGTTCAATTGGAGCGTAGCGATCTTCTTTGCCCTGAGAGCGGAGCTGTTTCTTGATTCGGGTGATAGCGTTGTTGAAATAGTCTTCGTAAATCGGCTTGCCTTCAGGGGTCGCGACGATGATGATTTCTTCGATACCAGCTTCGGCGCATTCTTCGACGACGAGTTGCATAATCGGCTTCGCACCGAGCGGAAGCATCGCTTTCGGCATAGTTTTAGTGATTGGTAAATAACGGCTCGCAAAACCAGCATCGGTAATGATCGCCTTGGTTGGGGTACGATAGTTCATATCGCTATTATAGCATATTGCGTGCTAAAACAAGGGTCTATTTCTTGGCTAGCTTTTTGGCGGCTTTTGTCTTGCGGGCGGCTTTGGCAGCCTCGGCGCGAGCCTCGCGGTCTTCGAGCTTCTGGGAGCGGTTATGGACACCATAAATTAGGCTGGAGACGCCAAAGATAAAGAGGTAGGCGCCGAAGAAGCGAACGAAATCAATGTTCATGAGATGGCCGGAGTTCAGGATTACGATGCCGAAGATGATGCCAGCGATGCCGGTGAGAACCCAGATGAAGCGGTCGGTCGGGTCGACGGTGGTGCGGAAACCGATAACGAGCTCGAAGATGCCACGGATGACAGTATAGGCAGCGAGGGTAGAAAGTTGCCAAACCATTTCTTGGCCGGTGAGGCAGATTAGAACGAGACCAAAAGCGGCGTCAAAGAGCGCGACGAGGGTTGCGATGAGCCAGCCCTGGCGGTTGCGGCTACGATGGAGGGAGTTGGCGAATTCGACAACGGCGAGAGCGAGCAGAGCGATGCCGATAATTGGAGTGAGTGTTCTCGGGCTTTCACTGCCGGTGAACAAGGTCAGACAACCAAAGAATAAAGCGATTGCTCCCTGAAAGATAAACACTAGCCAATGGCTGTCAATATATTTACGCTTGATGTGCGCCATAGTTAAAAATCCTCTTACTTTAGTCTATTATACCATACGCATAAGCGTTTTGGCGAAGAATTTTGGATTAGACGTGGCGGACTTTTTTGCGGACGGACTCGATGAGTTTGGTGATGGTGTATTTGGCGGGTTTTAGGATGATATCGTGAGCTGGAGTATAGCGAAGTTCGTCGACGCCGAAGCCGCGCTTGAAGCAAGAGACGCCGTAGAAACGGTGGTGGATTTCGTCTTCCTCGACGATGCCCCAGAAATTGTAGCGCTTAATTCCCCGTTCGCGAGCGTCGCGCATAGCCTCCATATGGAGGAGCGGAGCGCCGGAATACTTCGTGCCAAGCTCGGAAGAGACGCCGTAATGATAGGAGGCCTCGTTGCCGTAGAAGATCATGAAGTTTTGGGCGAGGATTTGGTCCTGATATTTTGCAGTATAGAGGACAGCTTCGCCGTTTTTGGCGAGGGCGGCAAATTGTTTAGTAAAGAAGTCTTCGGAGAAGGCGACAAATTCATGACGGTTAGCGGTCTGGAGCTGAATCTGATAGAACTCGTGGATGTCTTTCGGATCGGTGGACTTTTCAACTTGAATATCATTTTTAGCGGCTTTGCGGAGAGCGCGGCGGAGGCGCTGGCGCATACCTTTCAGGATTTCGTCTTCGGATTTATTTAGGTCGAGAACGCCGGCAAACTCGACCGAAAGATACATTGGAGCCGGCTTCAACCCGCGGCTTTCGAGAAGTTGGAGATTTTCGGGCGTGCGTTGGAGCTGCGGACGAACGCGGACAAAGACGCAGTTTTCTTTCTTACCCTGGATGCGCATGTCTTCAAAGATAGCGGTGATGAGGGGCTGGTTCGACCAGTCAAGAATCGGGCCGCCAGCAACAGCGAGGTGGCGCCCACGCCGAGCGGCTTCAATAACGCCAGCGTAAGCGGCAACGATTTTACCATTCTCGTCTTTGGCGAGGCGACGAACGATATGGTTGCCGCGACTCAAATGGAACTCGTAAAAGTCCCAAGACTGGAGGAAGTTTGCCTCGGGATGGCTAGTGACGAAATCGTCCCACTCTTCGCGATTTTTAGCATCCTCAAAATTGAAGACAGAGACGGTAGGAGTTTTGGCTTCTGCTTCGGTCTCCACTTCGGCAATGACGGCGGCTTCGGATTTACCCGTGGCTTTCGCAACCTCGGAGATTTCCGAGGCGGGGATTTCTTTGGTAGTGGTTTCGATAATGACGGTGCTGGCTGGGGTCTTGACGGTGGTGCGGTGGACTTTTTCGGAAGTTTTTGGGGCGGTGGGCTGGTTTTCTGTCTGGGACTCGGGGGTGGATTTAGTTTTTTCTGACATTTTTACTCCTGTTATTTAGATTATTTGGTTGCTTTCTTGTGATTCTAACGGTTTTTGCGGGCTTATTATTGACTTTTTCGGTAAAGTGTGCTATAATTGTATTGTAGGGCATTTCTGACGGTTCACTAGAGGTGCCTTTTCTTTTTACGGACGGTTTCGACGAGGAGGTTCAAGAGGTAGCGGAAGCGGCGGATGACAAGGTCACTGGCGGGGACAAACTCGATGATTTCGCCGCCGAAGCCGGTTTTGAAAGTGGTAACGCCGGCGTAGCGGTGATTTTTCTGGCCATGAGGGGCAATTCCCCAGAGATTATAGCGTTTTATACCGAGTTTTTTGAGGTCTTTGACGACTTGCCACTCGAGGGCATAGGCGCCAGGAAGCTTGTGGTTCAGCTCGGTCGAAGCGGCTTCAAAATACTCGGCCTCGACGCCGCTAATCAAAATGAGACCATAAGCAATCGGCTTGCCTTCGGCGGTTTTGGCAACATAGATGCGGGCGCGGTCGTCGAAGGCGGCACGCTCAGCGAGGAGGGTTTTGAGATCGGGCGGGACAAAATGCTGGCGGAGAGCGGTCTCAGCCTGAACTTGATGAAATTCACGGAAAATCTCCTCGCTGCTAGACCAATCGACCGCAATACCGAGCTTGCCGGCGCGACGAACTTCATAGCGGGTCTGGCGACGCATTTCTTTCAGGAGTTCATCTTCGGATTTCTCGAGATCAAGGATGACGGTGTGCTCGGCGTGGAGGTGCATAGGGGCTTTCTTCAGGCCGAGGCTAGAGAGAAGTTGAAGGTTCTCAGGGGTATTCCGAAGCTGGGGGCGGAGACGAACGAAAACACATTTCTCGCGCTTTGCGATAGCGCGAATTTTGGCAAAAATCTCCTGAACGGCGGTTTCGTCTTGCCAATCGAGGAGTGGCCCGCCGGGGACTTCTAGATAGCGGCCGCGCTTGGCATTCTTGACGATCATCAAGCACCATGCTTTATCGGTTGCTTCGATAATAACTTTATGGCCGATAAGTTCATTCATGCGACCCCACTCGGGGGACTGGAGGAAGTTCGCCTCGGGGTAGAGCTGCTGGATTTTAGACCAGAGCTCGGCGTGATTAGAAGAGAGGTTCTGCGGACGCGTCACAGTTCAACCTCATAAGGCTTGATGATTTCGCGGGCTCTCGTAAGTTTCACCTCTGGATACCAAGTCGGGAGATTGATGATGTGCTGGGCGACTTTGACAGTATTCGGACAGCGATCGGCCGGAAAGTCGGCTTCGAGAGCATAGCGCACTGGAGAAACTGGGGTATCATACCAGATTTCGCAGAAGTCGTAGCCGTTATTCTTAAGTTCCTGGAGAAGCTGATCGCGTTTTTTTACAAAAGCATGCTCACGGAGCGGGGTTCTGGCGAGCTTATCTAGTTGCTCGCGGGCGAGTTTAGCCTGCCAATGAGTTAAGCGGGTTTCCAAGGATAACTCGGCGTCGGCGGACTTTTCGATCCAGCGAGACTTGACGCAGACAGCAAGGATGGCTTTGCCGAGGCCGATGCTCCAGAAAGTGCGGCTGAGACCGGCGAAGACTGGATACCAACGGTCGCGCAAGCTGGCGCTCAGACGGGGCCGCTTAGGCGGCTGGTCAAGGGTCTGGTCGGCGGTAGATTCGGGCTGGCGGTTGATGGCTTCAGGTTGATGGACGGTGGTCTTGGGTTGGCGGATGATAAGAGCGCCGCCGCAAATCGTGTCAATAGCCTTACCTTTGCCGAAGCTGAGAGCGGTCGCGGCGCCGATAGTGCCGATTTCGCGACCATCGGGATAGAAACGACCGGCAGAGTGGGCAAGGTCTTCGATGATAATAGCATTGTGTTTTTTTACGACTTCTTCAAGCTTCTCGGCGTCGAGAGGGAGGCCGAGAGTATTTTGAGCGATGACAACCGGCCGAGGCTGGGTTTTTGCTCGGACGAGGTTATTTTCGGTGTTTTCTGGCGAGTTGGAAGCATCACCGGGGCATGGAAAAGCGGGGCTCGTCGAGCCATTACTGCCATTGTAGCACAGCGTAAGCGTTTTGTCAAGGGCGTCGAAGTCGTATTGGAGAGTTTCTGGGTCGATGTCGGAGTAGACAGGAATACAGCCGGCGGCCTTGATGGCGCGGACGACAGCGATACAGGTGAGGCCGGGGAGAATAACCTTCGCGCCAGGCTCGGCGACCGCAAGGAGGGCGGCGGCGAGAGCGGAGCGACCGGTGTGATAGAGTGCGACTTGATTGACGGTGGAGCCGTAGCGGGAGGCGAAAGCTTGACGAAGGGCTTGGCTATCTTTCGGAATGCCCCAGGCAAAAAGATGTCGCAAAGTGCGGCCGACGGGATAATTCGAGGCAAGACCAAGAAAAATCATCGTTTCCCTTTCGTGGATTTTTTCGTAGAGGAGGCGGGTTTGGCAGCGGATTTGACTGATTTTGAAGAGGTCTTGGTGGCGACTTTTGGTTCCAGGCCGATTTTGCGGCGAGCGCGCTCGAGGCGACCGACTTTCGGGACGGAGGCGCTAGAGATAATCTGTTGCGGCTCGGGCGCCGGCAAATCAGCGGCTTCGTACTCGACACCTTCGGGTCGTTCAGGAGCGGCCGTAGCGACAGGCTGCGGCGCGTTGGCTTCAAATTGACGCTTGATAGCGGCGCGCTGACGGCGGGTGAGCGGAGCCCCGGAATGGGTCGCGGCAGGTTTTGCCTTCGAGCTCGGGACGGCGAGAGCGGCAGACATCTTCGAGGCGTCATCGGCACTCGGGCCGGCAGCTTTCTTGAAAGCGAGAGTGGCGGAAATCGGCGCCGTGCTCGGGACGACCGGCTCGGCCGCCTTCTTCATAGCCATCGACGCGGAAACCGTGGCGGCCTGAGTAACCTCGACAACCGGCTTCACTTCGGGCGGATGGCGATAGGCTTGTAAAATCGCTTTCGCGAGTTCGTCGGGGTGAGAAAGATAAGGCGCGTGGGTCCAGCCTGGGAAAATCTTCAACGTGCTATCTTTGATGGATTGGTGCATAATTTCGGCCTGATGCGGCGGAGTGACAGTATCATTTGCGCCCCAAAGAATAGAGGTCGGAGTCGTCACCTTGGCGAGATTGAGATTTTTGTCGCTATCGAGCATATTGGTCAAAGTTTTCTTCATATTTTCGGGAGCGCGAGCATAGTCGGAGGCGCCGGTGAGTTTGTGCCAGACCCGAGTTAGCCCAGGGACTTTCTTGAGAAAGCCGAGTCGCTTCGAGAGATTACGGGCGACATCGCGCTTGTTGGAGGTTTCATAAACTCCAGCGGCGTCAAGCAGAATGAGATGGGAAAGTTTGTCAGGTTTTTCGCTACAGAGATTAAGCAAGATGCGGCCGCCGTTGCTGTGGCCGAGGGCAATAGCGCCATCAGGAATATTACGGTCAGCCCAATCTCTATATTCATCAATTGTCCAAACTTTCTTCGAGGATGTAGTGAGACCAGGGACATTGAGCATTTCGACGACAAGACCCTGCTTCTCGAGGAGACCGATGGTGCGTTCCCAGGGAGCAACGGTATAAGTCCAGCCATGAATGATGTATAATTTCGGGCGGCGGCTCCTGGGGAGTTTCTTCGGGTCGGGAATACTAGGCACGGGCGACCTCCTTCGCGAAGGCGACAGACGAGCTTAAATCGGAAACGAGCGAGACGGAGATCATCAGTCTAGCCCCCATTTCTGGCGGCGCTTGACGGCGGCTGGCTCGCGGCGCGGAAGCTTCGCGGCGTCGGCCGGGTCGGCAAGGAGCTTCTCGATAATCCACTCAAGATACTGGCTGCCTTTGAAAACGATAGTTTCTTCGCCGGTGGCGTTATTTTCGATGAATTTGAGGGCTTTTTTCGGGTCGAGGGTGGTGCGAGCAGGAATACCAAGTTCCTTGAGGCGGGGCGCGGTGTATTCTTTTGTGCGTCGGCCGACCAGGATGACCATCTCCGGGCCGGCGTCAGCGATAAGGTTGGCGAGCTTATGGTGTTCTTCGCCTTCGATTGACCCCTGGTCGACAATATCACCGATAACGAGCCACTTATGGCCAGCGCGAAGATTGCGGGTCATCTCGAGGATAGACTGGGCGCTGATAATATGGGCGTTATAACTGCTGTCGATGAGATTAAGGCCTTTTTTACCCTTAAAATAGCTGCTGCGGCCAGGCGGGACGGGCATAGAACTGAAATCGGTGCGAAGCGGAACGCCGAGATAGACCATGAGATCCTCGAGCATGAGGAGCTGGATGGCGATATCTTTCGGCTGGGGCTGGGCAAA
Source organism: uncultured Candidatus Saccharibacteria bacterium (assembly GCA_948868795.1). Lineage (GTDB taxonomy): Bacteria > Patescibacteriota > Saccharimonadia > Saccharimonadales > Saccharimonadaceae > Nanosyncoccus. Next base: position 70,261 of record CAQRDK010000004.1, read on the forward strand.
ATGAAAGGAAGCGGACTCAAAGACGAAATCGGTGCGGGTCGGATAGACATTGTAGCGCTTGAGTTGCTTCTTCGAGAGGGCGATAACCTCAGCTTTGATGTTTTTGGTCGCCTCGCGCATCGGCTCGGAATCGGCATCGATATAGACGCGTTTCGTCGTGTTCTCGGGGAGGGTGGCGAATTCGTGAGCGATGGCGGCGTCGAGGGTCGGGAATTTCCCTTCGGCGACGGAGTTCTCGAACTGGACGGCGTGAGAGAGGCCGAAGGATACCCAGAGGGTGACCTCGGGCTTCAGCCAGGTAGCGAGAAACTCGGTTTCGTGCGGGCGCTCGCCGTCAATTTCAACGACATAGAACTCGCCCTTACGCTGATAATAGAGAGCCTTAAAGGGGGTGAAGAGGAAAAGTTTGATCCAGCGGAGCTTCGAGCCGCGGACGCCATCCATTCCGAGGAGATCGAAGGCGATGCCGAAAGCGGAATTGGCATCGTGGGAATAATGGGCGCGGTCGCCAAGCTCAAACTCAATCATATGGAGCAAAGTGGTCTTCCCCGCAGAGCCGGTGACAGCAATAATCCGGGGATGCCAGCGTCGGAGAGCGAAGTTCGCAAAAAACCGGAAGTAGCGAGCAGCTACGAAGTAAAACCGTTTTTTGAACCTCATCACGGGCGTCATAAGTTCATTATAGCATAAGTCTTCGACTTATACTGTAACTTCGTCGCGCTCCGAAGAGCCTACTAGCAGGCTCTTCACTCGCTGCTCCTTGTTATAGCACAGTCTTCGGGGAGGCTCGGGAAAACATTGAATTTCGTGAAGTTTACCTCTGTCATTTTGGGTTTATTGGTTTTATGGTTGACAAAAGCGTTTTGGTGTGATATAATGGTAGAGAGGAGGTCTGTTTTGTACTTTTTGGGAAATTTCTATTTTGGGAAGATTTTAGAGAGTAAATGGGCTGAATTGTAGTATTAATTTTGCTAGAGATTGTTCATTCGAAGGAGGGATTTTGATGAACAAAAAGACCACGGCAAGAGATGTGGCGACCATGTTCCCAAAATCGGCGATTCGCGAGGAAGATAATGGTTTCTCGCTACCACTGGTACTCGGGAGAGGAAACGAATTGTCTTTCTGGGTGCCGGATGAGCTGCTGGAAGGGCCGGGTGGAATCGCCATGCTCGAAGGCGGTTTCCAGGCGTCGAACGACCCCGAGGTGCGTGCGCCGTTCCAGACGGAATATTCGGTGCAGGTGGCGACGGGTCATTTGGACGGGAACATGTTCTATTTCGGGGCACCGATGGATACGCGCCAAGTCGCGGTTGCGGTGCGCTGGGAAATGGAGCCGCCGGATTGGGCTCTGCGCGGGCTGGAATCATATTTCGCGAAAGAATATCAGGCAATCTGGCTGGAGCGCATTGCGCCACTTGAGAAAGAGTGGATGGCAAAGGTTCTGCAACAGATTCCGCCGAAGATGGAGGCGCCGATTATGGCCACGACCGGCTATGACTTCTGGGTGCTGAAGCGGACGGACTTCTATTGCAAAACCTGCGAGTTGAGGTCGCAAGAGGTGTCGCGGATGGTCCAGATGCGGCACGCGGAGGCCGATCGGGAAGCCTGCAGAAAGCTGATGGGTGGCATTGCCGCAGAAATTGCTGGCGATTCGCGCTTGCCTGGCTGGAAGCTGATTTGTGGTGACGACAAGGCACACCTGACGGCGGTTGACCGCTATGGCAAGGTTCAGGCTACCGATATCCCGTATATGGCAACTTTTCTGCGCGGCTTGAACGAGCGTGTCGAGCTGGGGCGGAGCGGGACATTAGTGTTTCCGGGCCCATGATGAGCCGGCTCTGACTTTCAATCTACGCTCTAGCAAAAAGTCCTCGATCCGGACGGGTCGGGGACTTTTCTTTTGTTCTTTCCCTACATCTTGATTTCTGCGTCGACGCCGGCTGGGAGGGCGAGATTCTGGAGAGAATCGATCGTCTTCGGGGTGGCATTGGAGATGTCGATGAGGCGCTTGTGGACTTTCATCTCGAAAGCTTCGCCACCGGTCTTGTAGACGTGTGGGGATTTGACGACAGTGAACGTGCTGCGCTTGGTCGGCAGAGGCACAGGACCGGAAACGGTCGCGCCGGTGCGGACGGCAGTATCAACGATTTGTTTTGCGCTCTGGTCGATCACGCGGTGATCATAGGCCTTGAGGCGGATGCGGATCTTCAGACCCTCTTCTTTTTTGGCTTCGGTCATATTTCCTTTCTCTGCTCTATAACCTCAGATGACCGCTAGACGGGTCGTCGATGAGTTTTTAGAGCAAAATGCTTATACCTTATCTTTCCATTATAGCACACTTCACCTCAAAAAGCAAGAGTTTTCGGGGTTTCTGGCGGCGTTTGACCCGTTTTGTCGCTCTAGGAGTAGTGTTTGTTGGTTTTATCGCCTAGAGGAGGCCTTTGTAGGATTTCCAGGCGAGGATTTGGCGAGCCATGCGGTCGACTTGAGCTTCGTCGATGACGCCACGCTGGAGAGCGGATTTGATGGCGGTGAGACTGTCGAGGTAATCGGTCGTGATGATGAGGTGGTTGCCGGCGAGGACGGCTTGGACGGCGGGATTCTCGGAGAGGATTTTGAGGTTTTCAAGATCGGCAGAGTTCTCAGAGGAGGAGTTCGCGGGGTTTTGCGAGGAGATGGCAGCGGGGTTCGCGATGGCGCCCATGGCGATATCGTCGGTGATGATGACGCCGGTGAAACTGAGGACGTTAGTGAGGAGCTCGTGGACGGCGGGCGAGAGGGAGGCGGGGCGGACGGGGTCGAGGGCAGTGACGATATTATGGCTGACGAGGACGGCTTCGGCGCCAGCGGTGAGACCGGCGCGGAAAGGCTGAAGGTCGATGCTCAGCAGGTCGACGAGGGAGCGGCGATCGAGCGAAGTTTCCTGGTGGGTGTCGAGATTGTTGCCATAGCCGGGGAAATGTTTGAGGGTATAGGAAACGGTGGGGGTTTCGTGATTTTCGGAGGTGAGTTCGGCGTTGAAGGTGTGGCTGGCGTCGATAACGGTCCGGGCGAATTCAGAGGTGATTTTGGCGTCTTCGCCGAGGCTGCGGCTATACATATAGTCGGCGGGGTTGGTCGAGACGTCGACGACCGGGGCAAGGTTGAGGTTGAGGCCGAGCGAGAAAAGGAGGCGGGACTTTTCGAGGGTATCTTCGCGGACGAGCGAGAGCCCGCCGGCGATGTATAATTCGCGCGGGGAGGCGAAACGCTCCTTGCGGAGCTTTTGATTGCTACTGACGCGAGCGACGAGGCCACCTTCTTCGTCAACGGCGGTCAAAATCGGGACTTTGGCGACTTTTTGGAGACTTTCGGTCATCCGACTGACTTCGGCGGCGGACTTTCCCTGGAAATCTTTGGCGAAGAAAATATAACCGCCGAATTGATATTTCTCGAAGATACTCGCGGCGGTGGCGTCGTCAGGGTAGCGGACGAGGAGAGTTTGAGCGATTTTCTCGTCGAGAGTCATCTCAGAGAGGAGTTGGTCAGCAACAGCGTAATGGTCAGCGAAAAGCGGCGCTTGGCTGTGCGAAATCAGACCGGCGACGAGGGAGCAGAGGAGAAAAAGGCTATGCATAGTTTAATTATATAATATTTCGCGCGGTTTGGCGGAGGGATTTTGCGAGCTTGGGGCTTGCGGCTAGAAGGGCCTACGGTTCAAGCTCAAGCCCGGTGTCAAGGTCGAGGGTGACGCGGCAGCGATATTCGGGATAGGCGCGGCGGAATTTGCGAACGATGCGATTCTTCAACTTGAGTTTTTCACGGTAAAAGTAGTCAATGACAAGGTCGAAGATGACGAGTTTTCGCTGGTCGTCGACATAGAAGCCGTGCGACTGAAGAACGGCGGGATAATGCTCAATGATTTCTTCGAGGTGACGGCGCATGGCCTGGTGGGTTTTGGTCTGGCTATTTTCGGCGTAGATGCCGACGGTGAGCGTAATATTGTATTTCGAGAGCGCGCCCTGAGAGATTTCGCTGGTCAAGCGATGGATGTCTTTCGCGGTGAGGCGGTCAGGGACTTGGATATGAATCGAACCCATGTAGGCGCCGGGGCCGTAATCGTGGATAATGAGGTCATAAGCACCACTAACCTCGGGAAAGCTGCAGACGAAGGCGTGGAGCTTGCGGGAGAGCCCAGGGTCGCTGCGACCGCCGATGATGTCGAGGACGGAATTGCTGAGGATTTCGAGGCTGGTTTTGATAATGAACAATGAGATAATGACGCCGAGGATGCCGTCGAGACTGACTTGGAAAAACATGGTCGAGAAAATGCCGATTAGGGTCGAGAAGGAGAGGACGGCGTCAAACATTGCGTCGAGACCGGAGGCGAGGAGGCTGGCCGAATCTTGGGCGCGACCGACGGATTTGACGTAGAGACCGAGAAAGATTTTGACAAGGACGGCGGCGGAGATAACGACAATACTAGCGAGGGAGTAGTCGGCAAGCTCGGGGTGAAAGACTTTCGGAATGGATTCGACGAGAGCGAAGGCGCCGACCGAGAAAATGATCGCACCGACAACAAGGGCGGCGAGATATTCGTAGCGACCGTGGCCGTAGGGGTGCTCGCGATCGGGACGACGAGCGGCGAGTTTCGTGCCGACAATAGTGACGACAGAGGAGAAAACGTCGGTCAAGTTATTGACGGCGTCGAGGACGATCGCGTTGGAGGCGGCGATAAGGCCGACCGTCATTTTGAAGGCGACGAGGACGAGATTGGTGACGATGCCGATAACGCTAGTCCGAATAATGATTCTTTGGCGGTTAGGCTTATTTTTGCTCATCATGATATTATAGCATAAGTCTTGAGTTTTGGGCAGCGAAAAGCCCCTGCCGTTTGGCAGAGGCTTTCCTAGAAAGGTTTTTGGGCTGTCAGATTTTGATGCCGCGCCGCGCCAACATGGCGGCAGTCGGATCCAGGATTTCTGAATAGTCCTCGTAGACATCCGGCAGCTTGCTGGTCGCTGGCAAATCCTGGCTGACGCCGCGCAGCTGATAATAATCGGCAGCGGGCGGATTGAATCCGGACGAGCCGACATGAATCAGAGTGGGGCGACTGCGGGAATTGACAAGCAGAGGCGTTCCGTTCGGGGCCAGGCCGCCGGCGCGGGCGTAGAGGCTCAGGCTAATGCGGACGATTTTGCCGCGGTGAATTTCGGGCAGGTCGTAGCCGGAGGGCAGTTGAAAATTGATGCGGACGGGCATCTCGTCGAGCCGGTCAGGCGGAATTTCATGTTTCTGGGCGATTCCAGTCAGGTCGAGGCTGTCCGCTTCTCTCGGGAAGAGTTCTCTAACCAGACCATGAGGCAAGAGAGCTGAGGGTGTTTCCGGAATAAATTGAGTGTACTCCAGCGCCTCGGTGATCTTGGCGAACAGAGATAGCCCGAAGTAGGGATTCTCGTTTTCCATGGCGGCGGAAAGGAGCTGGATCTTGATCGGTATAGCGCCCCGATCGGGCGTCAACGGATAAATGACATGGCGCGCGGGCGAGCTCAGAAGTAGCCCAGGCAGCATACGAAATCGCATCGCGCAATCGGCGACAGGGTAGACGTCCAGCTCCGGCAGTTCCAATAATTCGGTAACCAGGAAAACAACACGATCGATGCCGAGGCGGATTGTGAGGCCGGGAGGGTCAAGCTTTAGGGCAGGGGAGCGCGGAGCGTTGCTCTTGCACTCGGGGTGGATGGCGATGATTTTGGCGGCCGTTGTGTCAGCGGGGGCGGACGGCTCGGACTGGTTGAATGCTCTTTTGTTGGGTGTAGCGATAGGAATTGTCTTGTCGGGCATAGTTTTCTCCTTTCTAGTTGTGAGGTACGCTGCTTCAGGGGCGGGTGCGGTCTGGCAGATAATATCAGTAATTATATCATTTTTTACGGAGAATGTCTATAGTCGTAATGTTCCGCTTGACTTTTCTGGTGATGTGTGCTATAATGGAAGTATAAGGTGTTAGCGTTAGGCTAATGGCCGAGGTTTTTGATGAGCTTCCGAGTGTTTTAGCTTGGAGTTTGATGACTTTGGCGCTATTTGGACCGGAGTGGGCTGGCGAAGCTAGGCATTATGGAAATGTTGGCGGCATCTGGCACATTTTGGTTAGCTTTATTTCGGTTAGCGTTTGACGAGCTCTTAAAATTATTGCAAAGGAGGGGTAGCATGAGAGAGCAAACGGCGGCACCGAAGCGGCAACACGGGACTTCGGAAACGGATTTTGAGCTGCGGATGAAGCTGCTCGAGGCGCAAATGGAGCGGCTGATGTTGGAACGTTACGAAAGGACGACCGACCGAGAGCGTTATGAAGATTTGCGAGCGAAGGCGCGGGCGGTCGGCGGCGAGCTGGAGAAGACTTTCGGCTTCGATGAGAAAGGCTGCGCCACGGCGGCAATTTCCGGATCTAAATGCGCGACTTATCGGCGGCCGTATTGGCTGGTTCGCGAGGCGAGCGAGCTGACGGCAACGCTGGCGTTCGATTTGCCAAAACAATTTGCGCGGCTGGAGCGGGCAATCGCCCGCGACGAACAGACTTATCAAGAGCGGATTCGGTCGCTGACCTATGGCGACGAGATTCCGGCAGTCTGGATGATGGCTCGGGCAGATTTTGAGAGTCGGCTGCAAAAGTTGGCGCGCACGGCGGGTGGAGGCCTGGAGCTGAAGACTTCTCGCCAGGACGGAAAAGTTTATGTCTATTATTATCGCTACAAGCGACTGAAGACGGCGACGGTGTTCAATTCCCTGCTCACGCATGCGCCCTATCACAGCACCGGCAAGCATCGTTACACGTTCTGGCTGCCGATTGACTATGTCCTGCTGCGGCAGCTACTCGAGAGGGACGCCGAGATTTATGCGGCGCTGCCCGAGGAAATGCGACGTCCGGGGTATCCGGCACGGAAAGCGGCCGATTCGGCGTAGGTAGATTGACTTATCGGCATCGGTTTATTAGTGTTGACTCGTTGATGCCGGCTTGTTAACGTTAGCTAACCACCATAAAACTCCCCCGCGAGCGTGCGAGGGAGTTTTTCTTGGGCGTCGGGAAGTTGAAATAACCCAAAAAGAGCCCCTTTCGAGGCTCTTTTAGTTTATCAGTAATTGAATAATTATTTGATGATGTTGGTAACGACACCAGAACCGACGAGTCCCACCCTCTCAGGGATGGGACTCGCGGTAAGCGGAGCTTTCCGCTTCGTTGTTACTTAATAATCGAAGTAACAACGCCGCTACCGACGGTCTTGCCGCCTTCGCGGATGGCGAAGCGGTCGTTGTTGTTCATAGCGATTGGCGCGAGCAACTTGACCTTGAAGGTGACGGTATCACCAGGCATGACGATTTCTTTGTCGGCTGGGAGTTCGACTTCACCGGTGACATCGGTCGTGCGGAAGTAGAACTGTGGCTTGTAACCCTTGGAGAATGGAGTGTGGCGGCCGCCTTCTTCCTTCTTCAAGATGTAAACCTGAGCCTCGAATTCGGTGTGTGGGGTGATCGAGCCTGGGGCAGCGATGACCTGACCGCGTTCGATTTGTTCGCGTTCAATACCGCGGAGCAAGAGACCAGCGTTATCACCAGCCTGGCCCTGATCGAGAGTCTTGTGGAAGGCCTCGATACCGGTCACGACGGATTTCTGAGTGTCTTTGAGGCCAACGATTTCAACTTCATCGTTCAACTTGACGACACCCTGTTCGATACGGCCAGTAGCAACAGTACCACGACCCTTGATGGAGAAGACGTCTTCGACAGGCATCAAGAATGGCTTGTCAAGATCGTGTTCTGGAACTTCGAAGTATTCGTCCATAGCCTTGATGAGGTCCATGATGGCCTGTTCATTCTCGGCGTCGCCTTCGAGAGCTTTCGTAGCGGAGCCCTTAATGATTGGGGTGTTGTCGCCATCGAAGCCATATTTGTTCAAAAGTTCGCGGACATCCATCTCGACGAGCTCGACGAGGTCAGGATCAGCGAGATCCATCTTGTTCAAGAAGACGATAATCTTCGGGACGTTCACCTGGTGAGCCAAGAGGACGTGCTCACGGGTCTGTGGCAACGGACCATCGTTCGCAGCGACCACGAGAATAGCACCATCAACCTGAGCAGCACCGGTAATCATGTTCTTAATGTAGTCGGCGTGGCCCGGCATATCGACATGCGCGTAGTGGCGGTTGTCAGATTCGTACTCCTGGTGAGAGGTGGCGATGGTAATACCACGAGCCTTCTCTTCTGGAGCGTTATCGATCTGGTCGTAAGCGACAGCTTTGTTAACTTCGGATGGGAGTTTCTTTGCGAGAACGTTAGTAATCGCAGCCGTCAAGGTAGTTTTACCGTGGTCAACGTGGCCCATCGTACCGACGTTGATATGTGGCTTGGAACGGTCAAAATTTGCCATTCTTTCTCCTTTTAATTATTATTTGTGTCAGAGCGCTAATATCAACCAGCTCCAACTCTACTTATATATAATATATGATTTCGAGGGAGTTGTAAAGAGGTTTTATCTGGGAATTTTGGGATGGGAAAGCCCCGGGCGCGGGGCGACCGGGGCGGGTGCGAGAGGAGAACTAAACGCGGCGAGCCAGCGACATGATGGCGACCTGGGAATGGTCGGTGCCGTCGAAGCCGATACCAGGTTTGACGTCCTGGAAACCAAGACCATGATAGAGCGCGAGCGCAGGCTGGTTGTCGGCAAGGCAGTCCAACTCGAAGCGCCGGAAGCCGTGAGCTTGCGCGGCGATCATGAAGTTGTTGAGCAGGAGTTTGCCGAGGCCGCGCCGGCGGGCATCAGGGGCAACGCAACAGTCCAGAATCGTCATTGTGTCAGGATCGGATTTCTGGGCGTGGCGGACGGACGGCTCAACGTAGCGCTCAATCGCAAAACGGTAATGGTCGTTCGTCTGCTTCAGCGGGCTATAGTCGTAGGACAGGTCGCTGCGGGAGCTGATGGCAACGATGACGCCAAGAATCTTGCGGCTCCAGATTTCCCAGACAACATAGAGGTTGTCGAGGGAGAAAATGGTGCCGGTGGAGTGGATCAGCGCATGGAGAGACATGATCGCGTCGTCTTCGCTGCCGAACCAAAACGGGTAGATATAGGGGTCGGTGGCGTAGATGATTTTCGCGATGTCGGTCAGGTTGTCATCGGGGCGGGCGGAGCGAGTGGCAAATTCTTCGGGCATGAATAATTCCTCCTTTTAAGGTAGTAGCTTGATTTTTGACTGGTTTATACAGATAACGTCGACTATTATGCTTAATTTACTGCGTTTTAGTATTCAAAAACAAGCCCCTCATTTACCATTGTAGCACAGATTTCGGTTTTTGTCAAGATGAAGCGTTCTTAGTAATTTACTCGTCGAGGAGCGAGATAATCTGGGCGCCGTATTTCTCGAGGTCGGCTTTGACGTCGGGGCGGTCGAGCCAGTCAAAATCGGCGGTTTTTGCGACGTAGCCGACTTTCTTGCGGATGGAGCGACCGGTGGCGCGGCGGCCGTCGGTCGTTCCCTGGCCCTGGGTATATTCATATTCGTCGAGGACGAGTATGTCGCCAGGCTGGCAATCAAAATCGTTGACGCGATATTCGAAGGTCTTCTCGCCGGAGAGGATTTTTTCGAAGTATTCGGGGCTGATTTTCTTATGGATTTCTTTCATAGGAGTCCTTTCGGGTTATTTGATTAAACGTTCGCCGCATACGAGAGGATTGAGTTTGCGTGATTTGATGCGGGGAGGGTGGTCGAGATGGATGTCGGCCGGAGTAATAGTCGTGAACTCATCGAGGAGCCGGGAGAGTTCGGGGTCGGGCTGCTTGCAGAATAGATCAAGAAGTTCTTTTTCGCCGTATGTATAAAGGTCGTCGTAGGTGATATATTTTTGCTCGATAGCGCGGCGGGTGATGCGGGCAAGAAGATCCATCATATAGACATCCTCTGCGTCACTACAGGCGGCGTCGAGGGATTTGGCAGCGATGAGAGCCTTTTCGCCGGCGGCGCGAGTTTTGAAGCCAATTTCAGGAAGATTATCTTCGTTTTGGTAGATGGTTGCTTCGGTGATTAGCTCGCGAATAGTGTCACGAGAAATATCTTGAGACCAGCCCAAACCAGAGAGAATGAGACCGTCAAGTCGATCGGCGCAAAGGCGCGGGCGGTCGTTGTCAACGATAGGATATTGTTTGAAATCTATGATCTGCGCGAGAGAAATGTTATCTTCATTAAGGCATTGCGCGAGATAGTTGTCTGCGCGCAAGAGCCGCTCGGTATACTCTTCGGTACTTTCCTGTTTTTCGTAATCTTGGTTCATAAAATCGATCGCATGCGAGAAACAGGGCGTAGCGACGTCATGAAAAAGGGCGGCAAGGATGGCCGGGCGGTCGCCAGTGAAGCGAGAGGTGAGCAGTGCAGTTGAGAGCGAGTGGTCGTATCGACTAATATATTCGGGAAAATGATAAATAGCAGGAGAAGCATGGTCCATGCCGCAGAAATAGCCGATATTTTTGAGTCGGAGCAGCGATGGGCACTTGAGATATTTCTCCAGGAAGGCAGGGCAGCCGTTTGGCGCAAGTTCGGTGAGGTAGAATTGATAGTTTGTCATTTCTTTTTTCCCTGTTCTTTGATTTCGGAGATCTGGTCGCGGAGCATGGCGGCTTTCTCGAAGTCGAGGTTGGCGGCGGCGAGCTGCATTTGCGACTGAAGTTCCTTGATAAGGCTGGGCAGCTCTTCCTGGGGGATGCGCTTCAGGTCGAGGCGGGCGACTTCTTCCTTCTCGGGGATAATGGCGCGGAGACCGGCGGAGATTTCTTTCTTGACGGAGCGGGGGGTAATGTTGTGTTCTTTGTTGTAGGCTTGCTGGATTTCACGGCGGCGGTTGGTCTCGGAGATGGCTTTTTCCATGCTTTCGGTGATGTTGTCGGCGTACATGATGACTTTGCCGTTGACGTGGCGAGCGGCGCGGCCGATGGTCTGGATGAGGGCGGATTCGGAGCGAAGGAAACCTTCTTTGTCGGCGTCAAGAATAGCGACGAGGGAGACTTCGGGGAGGTCGAGACCTTCGCGGAGGAGGTTGATGCCGACGAGGACGTCGTAGACGCCGGCGCGGAGGTCGCGGAGGATGTCGCCGCGCTCGAGAGTGTCGATGTCGGAGTGGATGTAGGCGACTTTAATATTGCGCTCCTTGAGATAATCAGAGAGGTCTTCGGCCATTTTCTTGGTCAAAGTCGTGACGAGGGTGCGCTGATTCTTCGCGATGCGGGCGTCGATTTCTTCCATGAGATCGTCAATCTGTCCTTCGGAGGGGCGAACCTCAATCTCTGGATCGAGGAGGCCGGTCGGACGGATAACTTGCTGGGCTGGCTCAGGGGAGTGCTCGAGCTCGTAAGGGCCGGGGGTGGCAGAGACGTAAATTGCGTGTTTAATATGCTGCTCAAACTCGGTGAAAATCAGGGGGCGGTTGTCGAGGGCAGAGGGTAGGCGGAAGCCATATTCGACAAGGGTGGTCTTGCGGGCGTGGTCGCCGTTATACATGCCGCGGACTTGGGGGAGGGTCATATGGCTTTCGTCGACGAGCAGAAGGAAATCTTCCGGGAAAAAGTCAATCAAAGTCGCTGGAGGCTGACCGGGGCGGCGGCCGTCGAGGTGGCGAGAATAATTCTCGATACCCTTGACGAAACCGGTCTCGCGGAGCATTTCAAGGTCATATTTCGTGCGCTGAGAAAGGCGCTGCGCCTCGAGAAACTTGTCGTGCTTCTCGAAATATTTGAGACGATCCTTAAACTCGGCTTCAATACCGGTGATGGCGCGTTCGAGCTGATCCTTCGGAGTAGCGTAGTGAGTGTTCGGGAAGATATGGACGCGGTCGGGCTTCTCGCGGGTCTCGGCGGTCAGGGGATCGATGATGCGGACGCTTTCGAGGGTATCGAAGCCAAACTCGAAGCGATAGCCCCATTCCCCGCTGGCCGGGAAAAGATCGACGGTGTCGCCCATGACGCGGAAGTTGCCACGCTCGAAGGCGAGGTCGTTTCTGTGGTATTGCATGGCGACGAGATAGATGATGAAGTTTTGCTGCGAGAGGGTTTCGGCGCCCTGGGTCGAGACGTCGACGAGAGGCTTGTCGGGCATTTCGTCCGGGGAGATGTTGGCGAGGATATGGGAGAGGGCATCCGGGCCGGCGACCCGCCAAACGCCGTCTTGCTTCAGGAGCGGGAGGGACATTTCGGTATAATGGTCGGGCGAGCCGATGCCGTAGATACAGGAAACCGAAGCGACGACGATAGTGTCAGGGCGAGTGAGAAGGGCGACGGTCGCAGCGTGGCGAAGGCGGTCGATTTCGTCGTTGATGGCGGAGTCTTTCTCAATATAAGTGTCGGTCGAGGCGATGTAGGCTTCTGGTTGGTAGTAGTCGAAGTAGGAGACGAAGTAGTGAACTTCGTTTTTCGGGAAGAACTCGCGGAACTCGGAATAAAGCTGGGCGGCGAGAGTTTTGTTATGGGCAAGAATAAGGGTCGGGCGCTGATAGTTCTGGATAATGTTCGCCATGGTGAAGGTCTTGCCGGAGCCGGTGACGCCGAGCAGGGTCTGCTCGCGGACGTCAGCATTCAGGCCCGCAGTGAGCTGCTCGATGGCCTGGGGTTGATCACCAGTCGGCTGGTATTTAGAGACGAGTTCAAATTTTGGCATATAAGTATATTATATACTGTTTTGGCGGGATTTTGGCAGATTTGGGCGCCGTGATATTGACTTTTGTTGCGATGTGTGCTATAATGGTAGTATGAGGGGAAATTGGGTGGCTTTTGGGGCGCACTTTAAGTTATTATGACTTTTAGCCTAGTTTCCTATGAAAAATCAAATACTTACGGAGGGGATCGATTTTGAAGAAAATAGCTATCGCCCTGACAGCACTAATAGTGTTGTTTTCCATTTCGGCTTGCGCTCAAGAGCCGTTGTCACAAACGACGGAGCCGAGCGTGTCAATGGACTGCCCGACACCCAGCATCGAGACGATCGTGCGAACGATCAAAGATCAGAATTTTGAGACTTTGGCGGCGTTTGATGCGGATGGCAGGTTGTTGCTCGAGATAACCGACCATGATCCACAAAAGGTCACAATGACCGCCGAGCAAATAGCTCAGTTTCGCGAACAGGGAGGAGCGCTCATCATCCACAATCACCCGAGCGGGAATTCGTTTTCGGGACAGGATTTGTATACCGAGGCGATGCGCGGGACGCAACGAGCGATCGTGGTGACGAGGGATTATCTCTACATCCTTTCGCCTGGCTGGCAAGGCTGGGGCGACCCGGATCGCTTGCGCGATGCTCACGATAAGTATAGCGTGGAGTTCGAGCGGCTGGCGGAGACCGAGGATTGGCGTTCGACTTCGGCGCGGAACCGCTGGGTCTCAGACCAAGCCGTCGCAGCAGTGGCAAGTGACTTCGGTCTGGACTATTGGAAAATTCCGGTCAAGGACCTGTTTTGTTTCCATGGGATTCAAGTGGTGACGGCTGGGTAAAACCGGCTGTTCTCCGCAGATTCGGCCACTTAATGGTCGCGGCTGGCGGAAAGTCAGATAAAGAGGGGCGCAGCGCAAGTTGCGCTCTTTTTTATGGCTGCGGTTACTGGCTAGGCTGGCGTTGTTGGAGATAGGTTAGTCGAGATGTCTATTGGCCGATGAGCTCAAGGAAGGCAGCTTCGTCGATGGTTGGGATGCCGAGCTTGGCGGCTTTGTCGGTCTTTCCCTTGCCGGGCTTCGCGCCGGCAATAAGGGCGGTGGTGGTTTTTGTGACGGAACCGGTGACGGTGGCGCCGAGTTCACGGAGACGATCCTCGGCGGCTTCGCGGCCCATGCTCTCGAGAGTGCCGGTGACAATATAACTATTGCCCGAGAGCGGGAGATTGGTCATGTCTTCGGCGACAGGTTCTACGCCGAGTTCCTTCAATTCGGCGAGGAGTTTCAGGTTATCTTCATCGGCAAAGTAGGCGAGAATGGATTCAGCAACGATTTTGCCAATGTCGGGGAGTTTCTGGAGGTCTTCAGCAGTGGCATTCGCGAGGTCATCAATGCTCGGAAAAGCCTTTGCAAGAGTCATAGCGGTCTGGGTGCCAACATGGCGAATACCCAGAGCGGCGATAAACTTGTGGAGGGGCGGGGTCTTGGAGGCTTGGATGGCGGCGACGAGATTTTGCGCGGAAAGTTCCGCGAAACGCTCGAGCTGAGCGACTTTTTCCGGCTTCAGGCGATAGAGGTCGGAGAGGGATTTGACGAGGTTCGCGTCGATAAGGGCGGCGACGTTTTTCTCGCCGAGGCCGTCGATGTTGAGAGCAGGCTTCGAGGCGTAATATTCGATAGCGCGCTTCAGAATGAGGTCGGAGTTTTCACCCTTGACACGGTAGACAACTTCACCTTCGGGACGCTCAAACTCGAGCTCGGGGTATTGCTTTTTCAGAGCCTGCTCATAGTTGAAGGGCTCGGTGTCGTCGGGGCGGAGAGTGAGGAGAACTTCTTTGACCTGAGGGATGATGTCGCCGGCTTTGTAGATAATAACGGTGTCGCCGATGCGAACGTCGAGGCGAGCGATTTCGTCGGCGTTGTGGAGGCTGGCGTGACGAACAGTGCTGCCAGCGACGACGACCGGGTCGAAGATAGCGACAGGAGTAGCAGCGCCGGTGCGGCCAATCGAGATAACGATATCTTTGACTTTGGTCGTGCTTTCCTCGGCGGGATATTTGAAGGCGACGGCGCCGCGCGGGGTTTTCCCGACAATGCCGAGCTTCTGATAGACAGCGCGGTCGTTGATTTTGATGACCATGCCGTCGGTGTTGAAGGGGAGGGTTTGGCGATAATCAGAGAGGCGGGCAATTTCCTTTTCTACTTCGTCGATATTTTTGAAGACGTGGTCTTCGCCGGAAGTACGGAAGCCGAGTTTCCGGAGAGCCGCGTAGGCTTCGGAATGTTTCGGGAGGTTCGGTTGGACAAGATCGTAAGCCATGAATTTCAATTTTCGTCCGGCGGCGATGCGCGGGTCGAGCTGGCGGATACTGCCAGCGGCAAGATTGCGCGGATTTGCGAAAGGTCTTTCACCGGATTTGACTTGTTTTTCGTTAAGGGCGTCAAAGTCTTTCTTGAAAATGACAATTTCGCCGCGAACTTCGACGTGGCCTTTCTCGGGGATACCGTCGACGGCGGGCAGGCGAAGCGGGACGTTTTCGATGGTGCGAACGTTCATAGTGACGTCTTCGCCGACCAGACCATCGCCGCGAGTAACGGCTTTTTCCAGGAGGCCATCTTCATAATGTAGCGCACAAGCGAGGCCATCCATTTTGATATCGGTAAAGTATTCCTGGATCGGACCGACGAGCTTCTCGTTTGAGGCGACCCAGTCGCGGATTTCTTCGGTCGAGAAGACATCGGCAAGCGAAATCATGCGATCTTTGTGAGTGACTTTTTCGAACTTGTCGAGGGCGCGACCTGCGACGCGCTGAGTCGGGGAGTCGGGAGTAATCAGCTCAGGAAACTCTTTTTCCAGCTCGGAAAGTTCATGCTTCAAGGAGTCGGCCGCGGCTTCGGACATAATAGACTCGTCAAGCACGTGATAATGATAACGATAATCATTGATAAGTTCGCGCAGCTTCGCGATGCGAGCCTCAGCCTCGGTTTTTGTCATTCTTCCTCCACTTGTATCTACTAGGATTATTGTAGCATATTTTGCGAGTTTTGGATTGGGAGTTGTATGCGACTAGGCAGTTTGTCGTTGCGGGCAAGTTCGGTCTTGATTTTGCTATTGTTTGATGCTAGAATGGAGTTGTAAGAGTTGTTTAGTTGCCCTTGGTTTTATCAAGGACAACTTTTATTTGTATGCCATGTCGAGACACGGCGAGACAAACTTTCATACGCTTCGTTAAGATTTGCATTACCATAACCCTGCCTCCTTTCTCCCCTGTTAAGTTTGCTTAGGTCAAGACCTACTTTTGCCCGTGGGCTTAGTATATAGCAAATCTTTTTTGATTAGCAAGCATAGGCACGATGATTCTGGGGAGATTTTTGTATTTTGATTTTTAGCTAGAAAATTGAGCATTATATCACATTTTGCTCTTTAGATACAAGCACAAGTTTTTAGAAAAGTTAGCAGAAGTTAAAATGCTTCTGCTATATTTTATAGCGGTATCGGTTACTTATGTTTGGTTTATAGCTGCTTTTTCATTAGCAAGTTCTCCGCCCCAGCCGCCGCCCCGCCAAATAAGTTAAGTTTGTTGGGTAAACTTTTAGATTAATATCGCGATATTGTTGTTTTATTGTAAAAAAGGAATAAGTATGTGCTATATCGACGTATATATTATATATGCGTACTTATTTGGCGGTTGCGGAGGCTGGGGCGGAGTTCGTTTTAATACGATAATCGGAGGCGACCATTTTTTATTTTTTGGTCGCCTTCTGAAATCGACCATCCCCTGTTGCGAGTGCGTCAGGCCGCGACCAATTTTTGAAAAATGGTCGTCATTTTAGCGGGCGATGCAGCGGATGGAGAAGCCGCCTTGTCGATAATTGCTAGCAGATGTATAGAGACTACTGTCGCCATCGAAAGCAAGATAGTAAGTACTGTAGCTGTTAGAGTTTGGCGTAGAGGACCAGTAATAGCCGCCACTACCAGCAAGATCAAACAGAGAGCTAGCATTTTGATTAATGTAGCCACTTCTAGTGAAATAATATGGCGCCGAAGTTAATTTTGACACATTAGAATCTATATTGCCAGCAATAATCAATCCGGTAAAGCTGCCAGGCGTGGTAGTATTTGACTCTGGCAATCTCCAGCCTTTCGGGCAGATTGAATCCTGAGCTTGCCCATCGGTAATCCACGCACCAGAACCAGCCGTCGCTGCGTTCCACTGATAGTGGTTTCCTAGAATGTAATGAGCATTAGCATCGCCATTAGCAGTCGTCGGGGTAGCGTAGGCTGTAAACTGCGAAGGACAGTTTGCGGCGCTATTTTTACCAGAACCGCAAGAACTTGAGATAGTTGGGTTAGTAATTCGATAGTCGCCCAAGCTCCAAGAACGCTGGCCAGCATTATCGGCGAGGATAGTCGAGCTATCGGCGGAGTTTACCGTAGAATGCTCTGGGTTCCAAAAAGTCTTGCTATTTAAGTCACTACTCGCATCCACAAGCCCGGCATCAGAGAAAAGATCTAAATCCAAGTTCTGCGTCATCCAGCACTTACCATCCGCGAGCTTCCCGACCCAGTAGTATTTGCCGTCACGGGTGTCTTTGAGTTGCGCTTCCGCACCATCAGAAACTTGCGAACAAATGCTACTTGTCATCCCTTGCATTGTAGTCGTAAAGTCCGTAAAAGTCACTTGTTTGGGGCTACTCACCACACTCAAAGTAATCGTATTCTTATAAGTATCAGCTGGTTTTTGGTCATTAACTTTAGCTGCAAAAC
>CAQRDK010000005.1 GCA_948868795.1 uncultured Candidatus Saccharibacteria bacterium
TGGGCGACCATTCTTAAGGCCACTGTCATCGCCCCAGGCTGAGACCAGGGAGGGAACAGCGACCGCACCCGCGACGGCAGCCGAAACAGCCGCGACCGCGAGGGTAGTTTTAACTGCTTTATTCATAATAATCTCCTCTCAAAAAGATTAATTATTTGATTAACTAGTTAATTAAAGTTGATATTTTACTGGTCCAATTTGTTAAACTCCATCAGTCCTCAGTCGAATCATCTCAAACACAATTTAATCTGTCTTTCCTCTTCTATGTTCCGACAGGCCAGGTTCATAGAATCCCCGGGGCCCAAAGGGCGGGCCCCGGAGTATAAAGAGCGTGCGGGTGGTGCATCCCCGCAGCAGGAGTGGGTCAAAACGCGTAGGGTTAGGGTTCCGCGAGCTCCTGGCCGGCTCCGATAACGGGATCATTGCCGGAAGGCGGATTGTCGGGAACGATCGGGTCCTTGGCGGGCGGAGTATAACCTCCACCTTCGACCTCGGTCGCGCCGGTGTCGACATGACCAGGATCGTGGCCACCAGTGCCGGAAGACGGCGTGTCCTGAGTATCAGGGACGATACCGCTTACGGTCTCGTCGCCAACTTCCTGACGATTCTCGCTGCCAGCTCCCTGTCCACCAGGGTTGTCGGTCGGGCGATGGTTCGCGGTAGGCTCGTCGCCTTCCTGGTCCTCCGTGTCATGAATGACGGGAGGGACATAATGGTCCTCCTCGCCCTTGCCCGGGCCAATACCTTCGGTGGCATTGCCCGTGCCGTTATTGCCAGGGCCGGCGTCGGAGTCTTTCTTACCGTCGCCATCCCTCTTGATGAGCTGATACCAGTACGTTACCGTGACATTGCGGTTCGGCATGGTGCCGGAGGTCGCGTCGCCAGTAGCATAAGCATACTCGTAGCCATCGAAGGATTCCTTGCTGGTCGAATAGGGCTTACCAGCCTCAACAACCTGAGTCGAAGTGCCCAGGATACGGTTGCTGTCGACCGCCTTATGGATGGTTGTGACGGTGAACTTCTGAGCATCCTTCTTGTAGTAGAACGTGATTACCGTGTTGTTGTTCGCCGGGAAGTCGCCGGTGACCGTAGTGCTGGTATTGCCCTTGCTGTTCCGAACATAGGTGTATCCCGCGAGGTTAGTCAGCGCACGAGCCGTATAGGACGTGCCCTGGCGGCCGTAGAGATAACTCTCGGACGCGACAGGCTCGTTTGTATCAACGTCAAGATGACGGACGGTCGCCCTATACTCCTTATAGTAGTAGAAGATGACGGTCATGTCGCCATTCACGGTGACATCGATGCGGCTCTTGCTATTACCCTGGTTGTTGTTCAGGTAGATATAGCCGTCGCCGGAATAGTCCGCAGACAGGGTCTGTGTGCTGCCCTTAGCGACTTTATAGGAGCCGCTATCGAGCAGTGCGTTCGTGTCAGCGTCGCGGTGTTCCACGGTCAGCGTGACCAAACTGGTGTCAGCGTTCTTCGTGTAGTAGAACGTGACCTCGAAGTTGTAGTCAGGCATAGTGCCCGAGGTCAAACCTTCGCTACGCTTATAGGTGTAGCCAGTGATGTTCAGCGGACCGACAGAGAATTGCTTACCAACGGTGAACTTGTGCGTAGTGTCCTGATGAACGGTTGCGCCAGTCCCCTCCTCCACATAGTGGGCCGTGATAACCCGAGTGGTCGGATTGTTCGGAATGACGTCAGGCTTGCCGGGGTCGGTCGGAGGAGTCTTGGGCGGAGTCGCGGGCTTAACCGGGTCTTCGTTCGGATCGAACCGCTCGGAGCGGAGATCGGAAATGTTGTAGCCGGTCTTGTAAACGCGCAGCCCAGACTTCAGGCTTGGGTAATCCCAGATGAAAGCGGGAAGTTCTTCCTGCTGATCGGGTTCATCCAGCCGGACAGTCCAACGGGACTCGGCGTCAGAACTCCAGGGGAGCTCCCAGTTGGTAGTGGAACGCGGGGCCTCGATGCCGGTGATAACTGCGGATTCCTCGCTCATGCAAAGCATGCCGCAGTAGATCTGGATCTCCTCGTTGAGGTGGCGGGAACCGTCAGCCTCAGTAACATAGAGGGTCTCCAGGAACTCCGGATCCTCTTTCGCGCGATCGATGATCTCGCGGAAGGCCGGAGCCCACATCGAATTCTGTTCATTGAACTCCACGAAGGTTTCCATACGCTGGAGACGCATGTCGGCGAAACGCAGACTGGTCATGGTGTACCAGTTGACGTCCAGCCAACGATGGCTGTCGTACAGCTCGTCAAGCTCATCCTCGGTCATCTCGCTGAGGCGATTGTAAACCTCGGCGGTGAGGACGTTCGAGGGGAACTCGACGGCGTTGCGGAATCCGTCCGGATACTCCTTGCCGTAGCCGATAGCTGCGAGGTATTCTTTGTTGGCCAGAAGTTTAGCCTGGTCAACGCTGTTACCCTCGGCATCGACGGGCAGGAAGTCCCAGTCGGTGCAGGTGGTCATGGCCTCGTCGAACTTATCGCCGAAGCCCTGCTGCAGATAGGCTAAAACCTGCGCTTTAGTCCCGAAGCCGGACATGCTGACCTCGACGTCGTCGAGGGTGATGTTCAGGCCGGGGTTGTCGGCGTTAGTGGTCTCGCCCAAAGGGGCTGCTGCGGGCCAGGGTGCGATCGCGCCGATGCCCGTGAGGGCGGTGAGCGCGAGGGCGACGAAGGCGGTGTTGCGGCTCCGACGGATGTCGGTGCCAGAGATGAACCACTTGTAGGCGGCGGCAGAGCCAGCGCCTACGACGGTCAGACCGCACAGGGCGGCGATGATCGCAAAGATGATATTTGTCATTGCTTGTTCCTCCTTGTAGAGTGATTGTTGAAATTGATTTAATCACAGAAAGGGGGCACCAACCCCTATCTGCAATAAGCAACAGAGGCTGGCGGCTAGAGACCGCCACGCTGGGTCTTTAGGGCTCTTAGAGAGACTTAGGGACTTTGCGGGGGCTTGAGCTGAGCTCGACTAGACTCGAGGTCTAGGAGCTAATAAGCTTGAGCCATATATCATCCACAGGACAGCTAAAAAACAGCTACCTGACTAAATGGGACCAGCCGAGGCTGGCGTATCCGAAGGTCGTCCCGAGTTCCTGAATCATCCATCAGGCAACTAGGAAAACCACCGTGAGCATCTGAATCATCCATCAGCTTGCTCCGGGTTCGGAGGACGTCGAAACTCTTAGCGTTTTGACGTAAACAGATACATGCAAAAATAGCATTGTATCTGAGATGATTCGACTGTAAATGGACCTCTGGGCGGAACTGCTCCCACAGTTATCCCAGACTAATTCCATTGTAGCACACATCTCTAAAAAAGTCAATAGAAAACTAGTGTTTTGAGCATAAACGCAATGGTTTTAACATAAGTATTTTGGAAACTGGGGTCGATTTTTGGTTTTTGTTCCCTGTTATTGGTCGTGGTTAGGGCGATTTCGTGATTGACAAAATGCTATGGTTATTTAGTGAAGCATAAGTAGGAACGGCGTGCGGAGTTTGGCGGGACTGATTTCGGGTAATCGAAGCTGATTTCGGGCGCTCGGGGCTAATTTCGGGTAATCGGGACTAATAAAACCAAGAAAAACCGCCCCCAAACGTTGATAGGGGACGGTTTTGTGCGGAGGTAACCATGCGTCCCCTTTCTATGGAATGGGGGAGCGTCACGGCTCCGGGGCGACCTCGTGGGGTCGCGGGAGTTGGCTCGGATGAGCCAGGATTGGTAGGCCTTCTGGCAAACCATGCGGCTCACCACCCAGCGTCTTCGTACTTCTGGCTGCTGCTCCGGGGAGTGGGCTGGGGCTTAGGAGCAGGCTGTGGGGTAGGTTCGCCGGATTTCGGCGGCTGCGGAGCCTTCTCCTGGGCCTTCAGCTCGGTCAAACGGTCGTGGCCGGGGTTCAGGATCTGACGAACCTGCTTTGCGTCCATCTCGCTGAACAGCTGCTTCCACTGGTCCTTCGACAGGGCCAACAGGGCTTCGGCGGTGATGGCGCCAGGGACAGGCTCGGGCTTCTTGCCGGTCAGCTTCGCCATATACTCGCGGACGCTATCTTCGTGCTTGGCAATAATGTCCTTGCACGTTCCCTCAGGGGGGACAACGTTCACGACCTGGATCTGGCCTTCGACAACGTCGTAGCAGTAGACGTAGTGGTCGACCGCCAGAATGTCGAAGCGGTGCTTCTCGGGCAGAGACTGCCAGTTCTTGATGACCTGCTCGACCGGGATGGGGGGCTTGTCCTCCTCCATGGTGTAGAGCACGATAGTATCGTGGCCATCATAGGTCGCGCCGGTATAGGAGAGCGTGCGCTCAGTGGAATGCGGGGGCTGCTGCTGAGCCGGAGCCGCGGGTGCGGCAGGGGTGGCAGCGGGAGCCACAGGGGTTTCACCGGCCGGCTGAGGAACGACAGTCTGCTGAGGGTCATAGATGTCGCCAGCAACCTGCTGCGCGCGCTTAGCGCGGGGGTTGGTGATCGGCTTTCCTTTGTTTCCAAATAAAGGCATAATGGTACCTCCTAGAATGTAAGCTACACGTCGACTGGCCCGCTGGGGCGGGCCCAGCTTCCATGCGCACTTTCATTGTAGCACACCTTATGCTTTTTGTCAATACCAATTACATGATTTTCGGGGATTTTGGGAGAAGTTTTGCCGGTTTTTTGAATGTTTTTTGTTGGAAGCATAAGAATTAACAGAGGTGCGGCTAGAACAAGGCTGGGCAGGTGGCGGGGCGGAAAATGTTTTAGGAGTTTTATGGCGAGGAGAAATGTGGCGTGGCTATGAGAGATTTTTGGGCGGTCGGTCGGAGAATGTTTCATGCTTCCCCGTTGATTGGGAGGAGAAGTTGTGGCTTCTCTTTTGGCGAGAGGTGTGGTATAATGGCGGAGACATGGTGGGATTAGCTCAGATGGTTAGAGCGTCTGATTGTGGTCCAGAAGGTCGCTGGTTCGATTCCAGTATCCCACCCCATGTCTAGTTTGGCAGCCGAGAGGCTGTTTTTTGATGGTTTTTGGTAGGTTTTGTGCGAAAGTTGGGGTGGTATAATAGGAATATGAATGATTTAGGCTTGAGTTCGCGGGCGTGGTTTTTGTGGAATAATTCGGCGGGGCGAGAGATGATTGAGGCGAGAAGCGACTCGAGCGGGGAGGCTTCTGGGGCGGAGACTTCGGAGGAGGTTTCTGGGGAAAGCGGCTCTCGGGAGGGGCGGTTTAGTCATGAGGCGGATACGCCGATGGAGGTCGCGTCGCTGACGAAGATCATGACGGCGATGGTCGTCCTGGAGCAGAGAAATCTCGATGAGGAGGTGACGATTACAGCGGAGATGCTGGAGGGGCTGGAGGAGTTTTCCGTGATTGGGCTCAGGGAGGGGCAGATGGCGACGGTGGAGGACTTGCTGTATGCGCTAATGTTGCCGTCGGCGGGGGATGCGGCGCAAGCGCTTGCGATAAGCACGAGCGGGACGATTGAGGAGTTCGCGAAATTAATGAACCGAGAGTCGGAAAATCTCGGGATGACGGGGACGCATTTTAGCAATCCGGTGGGGTTTGACTGGCGGGAGGGAGCGGGAGCTTCAGAGGGGGCGGGCGGCGAGGCTGATGAAACGGAAGTGTTGGAGGAGACGGAGATACGGAATTATTCGACCGCGCGGGACGTGGCGAAAATGCTCGGGGCGGCGCTGCAAAATGAGCGGTTTCGGGAGATTTTTGGGACTTATGAGCGGGAGTTGCCGTCGGTCGGGTTGGTGGCGCGAAAGACTTTTCCGGCGCCAGGAACAGGGGCGAATGCGGTTTATAGCGGGATTAAAGGCGGTAAAACTGGGTTTACTTTTGCGGCGGGGAGGTGTTTTGCGAGCGTGGCCGAGGTCGAGGGGGCGGAATATATTTTGGTGACACTAGGAGCGGAAGGCGCGAATCATCTTGAGGACGCGCGGAAGGTTTATCAGGCGGTGGAGGTGGAATACGAGCCGGTGCGACTGGTCAAGGAGGGGGATTTGCTCGCAAGGGTGCCGGTCGAGGGCAGCCCGGTGAAAGCGCTGGAGTTCCGGGCGGGGGTTGACTATACGATGGCGCTGCCGAAGGACGTGCGAGAGGAGGATTTGGTCTATAGTTTTGAGGGTTTTGAAGAGCAGACGGTGGTGCGGCGCGATACGGTGGCCGGGGAGCCGTTCGGAAAGGTGACGGTTTCGTATAACGGCGAAGCGCTATATAGTCATGGGCTGGTCGTATACGAGAGTTGTGAGGGGGCGGCGAATTGCGTCGAGATGCCGAAGTTTTATAACTATTACGGTTGGCTGGGTCTTGGGCTGCTGATTACGGCGGTGCTCGCGGCGGGAACGGTGTGGGCGTTCATTCGGAAGAGGCGGAGTGGCCGGAAAGTGTGGCGGATTTTGCCGTGGGTCGGGGTATTGATGACGATCCTGAACATTGTGTTGATTTGGATGATTTTTGAGGTATGGTATGAGGTGACGGACGAGGTTGAGGTGTTTCAACCGGAGATGAGTTTGACGGAGGAGCTAGAGGAGGCGCCGGAAGAGCAGCCGGAAGAAGTTCCGGCGGTTGACGACGGAGGTGGGGCGATAGCGGGCGGAAACTGCACGACGGGGCTGGGGAGTTTGATGTTGGTGAATCCGAATTTCACGGTAGGGACGGAGTTCATCACGGGGCGGCGGACGCAGCTGGTTTCGGTGTCGCAGACTTATGGGATTCCAGAATATCATGAAGCGGGCAACGGGGATAATCTGATGATGCCGGAAGCGGCGGAACATTTGAACGAGATGGTTACGGCGTATCGGGCAGAGAATCCGGGGCATGAGATAGGGACGTATTCGTGTTTTCGGGCGCGAGGGACGACGTGCGGGAGGCTGTGCGCGGCGACCGGGACGTCAGACCATCATACGGGGCTAACCTGTGATCTAATCGACCTCGCATACGGGAGTGTCCTGAATACGGATGATTATTCGAACCATCTCGAGTGGCAATGGCTGCGGGAAAACTCCTATCGCTTCGGATTTATTGACCGGTTCCCGGAGGCGTGGGCGGGCGGTCCGATGACGGAGCCGGCGAACGTGGACGCGGAAGGGTCGACGGGACTGTTCGAGACGTGGCATTATCGGTATGTCGGGGTGACGGCGGCGACGGAGATTGCGACCGGGAAATATAACGGCGGGGAGTATGATTCACTAGAACATTATCTGAAGGCGACGGGGAGGGTGAAGGATTTGAAAGGCGGAAAGTGCGAGTAGGGGCGAGATGCGAGTTTTTTCGAGGCGTGTCCAGCCAGCCCGTCTTCACGGGTGTCTGGCACTCTTCCTCCTAGCAAGTCCGGATCCTCTCAAAAATCCGCATCTCGCCCCTACCCCCTGTCGCCTTTCTGTGATATAATGTAAGTATTCTCGGCTTTACAGTTCGACTGTCGGGCTGTTTGGTTGTGAAATGTTTGCGAGTATAGTACAGCGGTTAGTATGCAAGTTTTCCAAACTTGAGATGAGAGTTCGATTCTCTCTACTCGCACCAGAGGATTCCTGGGCTTTGTCCGGGGATTTTTGTTTTGAGATGGTTTAGATGTCGGATGGCAGAAATCGAGGACTGTTGGGGATTAGGGTTGTATCGTTTTGGCATTTGGGTTTCTGATTTTGGCATCCGAAACGCGCCGGAACATCCAGCTTATGGTTTTATTGTAGCACGGGTTGCGGATTTTGTCAAGAGAGGAGGCTCGAAAAGGTGGTTGTCGCCCGTTCTATGAGGCAGTTATTCCCTGCTGGGTGGGGCTACTGGAAAAAGAAGAAGTAGACGGCGGCGCCAACGGCGGCGCCGAGGATGACGGTCAGGATGAGGAGGAGGAAAAGCGGAGTGTGGGAGCGGCGGCTGGAGGGGATGATGACGGTTGGGCGTTGAGGAAGGTCGCGAGGGTTGGACTTTTTAGCTTTGGCGGCTTGGGATTTGGTGGATTTTGAGCCGGATTTGCCGTCGTAGACGTTTTTGCGGGGGACTTCGTCGCCGGGGTCGGTGTAGATCGGGGAGATAGTGTCGGCGCGACGGGTCGGAGCGTCGGAGAGGGGGCGCTTTTCGACGCTGACGGATTTGAGGAAGAAGGGCGACTGGCCGCCGAGAGCATAGCGATTATTATCAGGGGTGCGAGAATCGGCAGAGCCAGTCTTATCGGCAGCTCGGGAGGCTTGGGCGGCGGATTGTTCGGCATGAATGGCAGCATCGTTGTTCGCGGAAGTGTTCATGGCAGGGTTCGCCGGGTTTTCGGGACGATAATCTTCGACAATGCCGAGACCGTCCTTGCCGCGCTCTGGGGCGGGGTCAGGTTCGGTCATGCCGTAAATCTCGACGGCGGGAGTGGGCTTCGGGATCGGGACGCTATAATCGGGGTTGCTAAAACTCATGAACTTGCGACGAGCGGGGCGAGCCTGCTCGGGCTTGTTCGCGGCGAAACCTTTCGGAGCGAGGCGGAAGCGGCGCTTGACAGAATCGGTGGGGAGTTTTTGGTAGGGGTCGTTCCCTGGCTTCGTATTGCTGGATTTTACGGAGGTAGATTTGGAGAGCTTCGGGGACCGATTTTTGATGGGGTTTTGGGCGTTGGCGGCGGCCGAGGCTACAGTCGCGGAAAAAGCAGCGGCAGCCGGGGCGGCGGTATTGCGGGCGGGGCGGGCGAAGCCGTCGACGACGCCGCGGCGGCGCGGGCTAGCAGTGACTTGGGCAGGCTTCGGAACGGGGGTTTTCGGAGACTTAACCGAAGCGGAGGGTTTGGAGATCTTTGCTGCTTTCGGCGAGGCGGAAGCGACAGCATCTTCAATAGCGGAGACGGCAATAGAGGTCGGAGAAGGGGTGGTGATTTTGATTTGACCTTTTTTCGGGCGAACAGAGGAGACTTGCGCAGGGCGGGCGGCTTCGAGACGGGAGTTCTCGGCACGGGTGCGAGAGTTGATGACAATAGGGGTTTGTTTAGGCGCGGGCTTGGAGATTTTAGGGGATTTTGGGTCGAGTTCGAGAGAGGTATGAACAACTGGAGCGGACTTTTCGGACTTAGCAGCGCGAAAAATGGCGGAGGCGGAAGGGCGGGCGGCTTCGATTTTGCGCTGACTAGAGGCGTGATGAAGGCTGGAGGCAGATTTCGTATCGCGACCTTCAGAACCGCTGTGTGTGGCGTTGATAATTTCTTTGGCGGAGGCGCCGAGATAATCGCTCAGACGGGCGGGATTTTCGCTAGAATACATGGCATTGATAGCTTCTTTGGCGGAGCGGACAGGGACGACAGGCGGTTCAGGGGCGGGGGACTCGGTAGGCTTAGCGGGCTTCGAGGCGGGCTTAGGGGAGATTGAGGAATTGGCGGCGGGGCTGGAGAGGGGACTCGCGATAGGTTTCGGGGCGGAGTGAGCGACGATTGGGGTAGGGGTGCTTTTTGCAGGGCGGTCGCCGCGGCTAAGGTTGATGGCTTGGTCGAGGTCGGTCAACTGGTCAAGGCTCAGCGCAGCACTCCCAGCTTCCCGAGGAGGGAGCTGAGCGCGCGAGAGACGAGACTGGTTGGCGGATCGATCCATAGGCTATGAGGTGACCTTTTTAGCGATTTCGATAATTTCAGTGAACTGGTCGCCGATGAGACTAGAGGAGCCGAGAACAAGACCATTCACGCCAGGGACGGTCAGATAAGCGCCGGCGTTCGACGGAGAGACGCCACCACCGAAGAGAATAGGGACACTATCAGCGATTTCTTGGCCATAGGTCGAGGCGAGTGTGCGACGGATAAAGCCAGTCACGTCGGCAACTTCATCGGGAGAGGCGATACGGCAGCTAGTCGTCGTGCTGATAGCCCAGATTGGCTCGTATGCGAGGACGACTTTCGAGATATCTTCGGTCGAGACTTCGGAAAGGCCACCGAGGAGCTGGTCACGGAGAACATCTTCGGTCTCGCCGAAAGTGCGCTCGGTCTCAGTCTCACCAAGGAAAAGAATTGGGGTGATTTGGTTGCGGATGGCGGCGGCAACGGTTGCGCGGATGTCCTTGTCGCTTTCGTGGCAGAGCTGGCGACGTTCGGAATGGCCGATGAGACAATAATCGACGATGCCGCGGAGCTGAGTGCAGCTGACCGAGCCAGTGTATGGCCCAAAATCGCGGGGGCTGGCGGTCTGGGCGGCGAGACGGATCTTTTTGCGGTCGGTCTGGAGCGAGAGAGGCTGGAGAGCGACGAAAGACGGCGCGACGACTACCTCAATGTCGCGATAGGCCCGGATCCGTTCGAGGAGTTTATGAAGATATACTGAAGATTCACCGACGGAAAAGTTCATCTTCCAGTTGCCCACGATATATGATTTCATAGTTTAATTATAGCACAGAAAAACAGGAAACTAGCAAGGATTTTGTGTCTGTAAAATGGTATGAATATTGCGGATTTCTCGGAATAGGCGAATTAGTATTGCGGTTATGATATAAAATATACATAATTACTATTGACATTTTCAGCAATGTGTGCTACAATGGAAAGCGAGATAGGCTATTCGGACATAAACGATGCGCCGGTCTCGATACCTTAACGTCATCGTTAATGTCACAACAAACCATGAAAAAATTGAAAGGGAGGGCTTTCAAATGGCAACTCAGAACAACGGCAGATACTCTGGTAATTTCACGCTGGATCCGGCAATATTCGGCGGAGCTTCGGCTCCCGCTGGCAGCGCCCAGCCGGCACCCCCGTCGGGAGCGCCCAGCGCACCCCCGACACCCCCAACTCCGCCTGCGAGTCCGTTCGACAATCAGCCCACAGGACATCCCGAGGCGCAACAGCAGCCGCGGCACTTGGGGCGGAAGATTGTCGGCGGCGTCTTGGTGGTCATCGGGATCGTGGCGATTATCGTTGCGGCGGTCATGCTTTGGCGATGGGCCCATCCGGCCGAATCGAGTCCGGATCCGAACCCTGCCCCGTCGAGCAGCCAGACCAGCCAGGACGATCAGTCTGGCCAGAACAGCAGCACACCCAGCAGCACTCAGTCCCCTGACGACAACACTATCACCGAGCGGACAATGGCCGAGCAGGCCGCAATACTGGACCCCTGGTTCACCGGTATTCCGGAGGCAAACTGGGAGACCAAAACGGCAGCCGAGCTCGGAGGTAGCGCCAACAGCCCCTTGGGTGACTTCTGTGCGAAGTTCGCGGATTACGTCGTCGTCCTCCAGGACGGCACCGTGATCACGCGTGGCAACGCTGAGAATGGCGACAAAATCGCCATTATCATTTCCGACTACACCGTGCCGACAGACTGGCACAACATGGCGGTCGGAATGGACAAGCAGAAGATCAACTTGGCGTTGGTCGTTCCGTCGGCTTCTCCCGACAATTCGAACCTGAACGGTTCGATTTGGCAGTGGGATAACGGCGTGTCTGGCTACGTTTATCTCACCAGCGGCACTGGGAGTGCTTACTGAGGTACGACAACGATGACGGCGAAAGGTCGTACTTTGAATTGGGTCCCGCAAGGAAGCGGGGCCCTTTTCTTTTTGATCCTGTTTTTTAGGGGCCGTAAG
Organism: uncultured Candidatus Saccharibacteria bacterium; assembly: GCA_948868795.1. Lineage (GTDB taxonomy): Bacteria > Patescibacteriota > Saccharimonadia > Saccharimonadales > Saccharimonadaceae > Nanosyncoccus. The sequence continues at coordinate 11,529 of CAQRDK010000005.1, forward strand.
GGTTTCTATAGCTAATGATTTGTTGTTTTTAGGGTTAGATGACGCCGGCGCCGAGAGAGGCGAGGATGCCGCGGAGGGCGAAGAGGGTGTCTTCGTGGGAGCGGACGGCGATAGTGTCGATGTCCATTTGGACGATGGGGTAGTCGTTGCCGCCGGGCTGGGTCATGTCGCCGAAGTAGAGGACTTGACTTTTGTCGACTTTGAGCTCTTCGAGGAGGTGGGTCATGCCGAATTCTTTGTTCATACCGGGGGCGGCGACGTTGATTGAGGTCGTGCCGCCGATTTCATAGAGGAAGTTGGGGAGTTTTTCGCGGCATTTGGCGACGATTTTTTCGCGTTTTTTGAGGTCGGGATCCCAGGCGTATTTAGCTTCGGTCGGGGCGGTTTGCCCGAGGGCGGAGAAGGTGACCTGGGAGAGGCGGTTTTCGATGATTTCGTCGCCTTCCTGGAGCCTATCGGCTTCCCAATAGCCTAATTCCCTGGCGGACTGCTCGAGGGTTTCGGTGATTTTAGCGACGTCGGCGTCGGAGAGGGGGTAGTTGTAGACTTGGTGCCATTCTTTGTCGGCGGCGGGGGCGTCGGCGTTTTCGGCGGTTGCGGAGTTATATTGGTAATATTGGGTGCCTTGGGCGACGAAGAGGTGGAGATGCTGGAGTTGCTCCGGGGTGGCGCCGGCGTCTTTTAGAGGCTTGACGATTTGGATGAGGAATTGTTCGAATTTTTGGCCGGAAATGGGGCAGATTTCGAAATAATCGAGGCACTTCGTCAAGACTTTGGCCATTTCGGGCGGGATTGGGGTCTTCGCGACGTTCAGGGTCTGGTCGACGTCGAAGGAGAGGACCCGTTTTTGAAGAGTTAAAGTTGGGGTGTTGTTCATTTTTAGCTCCAATTTAGATAAGTTTATTATAGCATGAAATGGTTTTTCGGAAAAACTGGGGAGACGTGATATAATACAGGTAGAATAACGGCGCCGGAAAAGGCGTCGAGAAATAACTAAACATTAGGAAATTATGAAATTATCAGAGGAACTTATTTGGCGGGGGTTTTACGCGGAAACAACGATTAAGGATCCGGCGGAGCTGGACACGCGGGCTTCGAAAAAGTTCTATTGGGGGGCGGATCCGTCGGCGGATTCCCTGACGATTGGGAATTTGGCGGCGGCGATGATGTGTGCGTGTTTCGTGCGGCACGGGTATCAGCCGTTTCTGTTGGCGGGCGGGGCGACGGGGCAGATTGGTGACCCGAAGGATAATGGCGAGCGAGATTTGAAGTCGCTCGCGGAAGTTGAGCATAATAAGGCTTGTATTGCGGCACAAATGAAGAATGTCGTCAAGAGCGACGACCTGGTGATGGTTGATAATTACGACTGGTTTAAGGACATGAATTATCTGGCGTTCCTGCGGGAAGTCGGGAAAAGTTTCTCGATGACGCAGCTGCTCGATCGGCAGTTCGTCCAGAATCGGATCGGCGAGGGCGGGAGCGGGATTTCTTACGCGGAGTTCTCGTACACGCTGATTCAGGGGTATGATTTCTTGCATTTGTATCGGGAATATGGCGTGGATTTGCAGCTATGCGGGGCGGATCAGTTCGGGAACTGCTCGAGCGGGATTCATTTGATCAAACGGCTGGAAAATGGGGTGGCTGACGCATGGTCGACGCCGCTGATTATCGACCCTGTGACGGGGAGAAAGTTCGGGAAGTCGGAGGGGAATGCGATTTGGCTGGCTTCGTCGGATAATGGGTCCGGGAATTATACGACGGTGTTTGATTTCTATCAGTTCTGGCTGAACCAGCCGGATACGTCGGTGGAATATTTGATGAAGATCTATACGGTGCTTGACCGGCCGGAGGTGGAGCGGATTTTGGCTTCGGCGGTTGAACATCCGGAACGGCGAGAGGCGCAGAAGGCGTTGGCGAAGGGGGTGACTTCTGTCGTTCATGGGGCCGAGGCGGCCGAGGCGGTGGCGAATTTGACAGAGAGGTTGTTCGGCGGTTCGCTCGGGGATTTGACCGAGGATGAGATTCGGGAGTTCGGGGAGTATTTAGCCTGTGCTTCTCGAGGGTCTCGGCTGTTTGATGCGCTGGTCGAGACGGGGCTTTGTGCTAGCAAGGGGGAGACGCGGAAGCTGGCCGCGGCGGGGGCGATTACCGTGAACGGGGAGAAAGTAGCGGAAGATATTGAGATTTCGCAGGTGGCGCTATTGAAGCGAGGTAAGAATAAGTTCGCGGTGGTGAGATAGGGGGTGCGAAGGTATTTGAAACAGGGGAAAGCCCCGAGGCGCGAGGTCTCGGGGCTTTTTGGGAGTTACTGAGGGAGAACGGCGAGGAGGCGGCGCAGGGTGAAGGCGTCGGTGGCGGGACCCGTGGTCGGGACGCGGTCATCGGCGGGAGGAGGCGCGACACGGAGGTCGTCCTTGAGATAGGCGACCATCGCGCTGATGTCGGCCGGGATGATGACCCGGGACAGATACTGGCGCTTCCTCTCCACCTCGTGCGTGCCGTCGTCGGTCGGCGCGAAAGCGGGCAGCGTGCGCCCGTCCTCGTCGACGAAGCCGCCGATGTCGTTCCAGAGCGGGGAGTGCGCCAGGCTGTCGTTGGCCGCCAGCAGCGTGTTGCCCAGCTTGTGCAGGGCGTGGTTGCTGAAGCCGGTCAGAGCCTTGCTGCCGCCATGAAACAGGCGGACGACCTGGTCCAGGTTGGGGTTGCGGTTGGTCGTCGTGGCGGGCTCGCCGAAGACGATGGCGTTTCCCTGGTTATCCAGGGTTTCGGTCTGGAAGAAGTTGGCTTTGAATTCGGACATGATAATACCTCCATTTTTGTGCGCTCATGCGCAAGATTGACGCGTTTATTGCGCGTTTTGCCTGTTTTGCCCGTTTTTGGCTTAGAGTGACTACAGATTGACAAAATAGACAAATAGACGCAATAAACAGCCATCAGAGGGGTAGTTCTCCGATATGTAACTCGTGACGTACTTAAGGCTTTGATTAACCTTATGGTTTCATTGTAGCACGGATTTGAGTTTTTGTCAATACCATTTTCTGGGGTTTTGGTGGGTTTGTTACAATTTTGTGTTGTTTGGTGGATTTGGCGGGGTGTGGTATAATTAGGGGTATGAATAAATTTGGGAAGAAATCAAGCAGCGACTCTGGAAAACGGAGTAGCATGGGGGTTTATTCTAGTTTAGTTTCTCAGAAAAAGAAGATTACGGATAAGGTTAAAGCGGCTGGGACGAAGAGCGGAAAGGGTTCTAGTTCTAGCTCGAAGAAAGTCCTGGCGCCATTACCGAAGGAGCAGCCGGCGAGGTTTTTTGCGCATTTTCGGTGGGAGCGGATTAAGGCATATTGGTTCTCGAAAGAGGGGGCGAAGCGGATTGGGAAGATTTTTGCGGCATGTGTGCTCTTGGGGATTATCGCGGTGGGGGCGCTGTTCGTATATTACAAGAGTCAGCTGAAAGAGATCGAGCTGAATGATTTGACGATTTCGGAGACCGTGAATACTTATCTTGACCGGAACGGGGTGGTGCTCTGGGAGGATAAGGGGGATGCGGATTATCGCCTAGTCGTCGATGGAGACCAGATTTCGACATATGTGCGGCAAGCGACGGTGGCGCTCGAGGACCGGAACTTCTATACTCACCCGGGGATTGATATCGGGGGTTTGATGCGGGCGGTCTTGTCGACTTTGTCGGGGAAAGGCGTGCAAGGCGGTTCGACGCTGACACAACAGTTGATTAAGCAAGTTTATTTCTCGGACGAAGCGGCGTCGGCGAACCGCGGTGGGATTTCGCGCAAGATTAAGGAGTTGATTCTCTCGATTGAGCTCGAGAAGATGTATAGCAAAGAGCAGATTATCACGATGTATCTGAACGAGTCGCCTTACGGCGGACGTCGGAACGGGATTGAGAGTGCGGCGCAGACGTACTTCGGGAAGAGCGCGAAGGATTTGACATTGGCGGAGTCGGCGCTTCTTGCCGGGATTCCGAATAACCCGGCGGTCTTGAACCCGTATAACGAATACGGTCATGAGGCGCTGATTGCGCGGCAACACAAGGCCTTGGACGTGATGGTCGAGATGGGTTATATTACGAAAGAAGAGGCGGACGAGGCGAAAGCGGTACCGATTTTGGACCAGATTTTGCCGGAGAGTTCGCAGTACTCGGACATGAAGGCGCCACACTTCGTGATGGAAGTGAAGAAGATGCTGGAAGAGAAATACGGCATTCAGACGATGCGGAGCGGCGGATATACGATTAAGACGACGTTGGATTACCGAGCGCAGGAGATGGCTCAGCAGGCGGTCGCGAACGGCGATGCGATACGCTACACGAACGGAAGCGATAATATCGCGATGGTTTCGGTGGATGTGGAGACAAGCCAGGTGGTTGCGATGGTGGGGTCGATCGATTGGAATACGCCGGTGTATGGCGAGGTGAACGCGGCGACTTCCGTGCTGGAACCGGGATCGACGATTAAGCCGTTGCTTGATTACGCGCCGCTATTCTCGATGAAGGGGGATACGGTTTATAGTCCAGGGTCGACGCTGCTGGATGAGAATATTGACTCATTCTACTGTGCGGGGACTGTGGGCGCATGCTCGATGACGAACGCGACGATGAAGTTCCATGGGAAATTGACGCTACGTGATTCCCTGGCGAACTCGCTTAACATTGGCGCAGTGAAGGCGTTGGCGATTGTCGGGATTGAGAACGGGCTGGAGATTCTACATAATCTGGGTGATGTTTCCTACTGTGAGAACTCGGCGGCTGGGCTTTCGATGGCGATCGGTAGCGGCTGCGGAGTGAAAGCGGTGGAGCATGCGAACGCCTATGCGTCGATTGCGCGCGGCGGGGCGTATAAGGATTTGGCGTATGTGCTCGAAGTGCGCGACCCGTCGGGCAAGGTGTTGGAGACTTGGCAGGATACGGCGGCAGTGCAGGTGATTGATGAGCAGGTGGCGTATGAGATTTCTAGCGTGCTTAGCGATGCGAATGCGCGGTCGAAGATTACCTTCGGTGGACAGGCGTTCTCGTTTGGGTTCGTGGTGCCAGGGGTCTGGACGGCGAGCAAGACTGGTACGACTACGACGACAAACAGCGCGGTGGCGAAGGACTGTTGGATGATTAGTTATTCGACGGCGCTTGCGACGGTGGTTTGGAATGGTAATCATGACGGCAAAGGATTGGCGAATGGTATGAACACGGTCGTGCGGCGAGTAGTGAACGATTTCATGGAGCCGGCACATAAGGAGTTGTACGCAAGCGAAGGCCGATGGAAGTCGGGCGATCAGCCGGTTCGGCCAGCGGGGATTCAGGATTTGACGGTGGCTGGAGTCAAGGATATTTGGCCGAGCTGGTACAACTCTGAGAAATCTGGCATCAAGACGGAAAAAGTGAAGTTTAATTCTTCGAATAAGCTACAAGCGACAGATTGTACGCCAGCGAGTTTGACGGTAGAAATTGAAGTCTCGACGCAAACTGACCCGATTACTGGAAATAAGATTGTAACGGTGCCTGATGATTATAAGTATGGCGAGATGGATACGTGTACCTCGACCCCGAATGGCGGTGGCGTGGTGTCGGCGAGCTTGGCAGGATCGAGGGTGTATATTACTTTCAGCCCAGGTTCTAGCATTGACCTTGAAGCATATCAGGTAGTCGCAGACGGAGTGCCAAATACTCGACATACACTCTCGGCTGGCGACATCAGAGACGGCGTATACTATTATCTCAACGGAACTGAACAGACCGTGGTGGTGCGAGCTTATGATGCGGATGGGAACATTTACGAATATGATGTTCCGTTAAGCTCATCGACGGGTGGGTCGTCAAGTAATGATAATTCCCGCTAGGGGATAGTCGAGCCTGATACTATATTTAAAAAGTCCCGCTGTTATGGCGGGGCTTTTGGTGTGATCAGTATGATAACGGAGCTGGGACTTATGAGGAGGGTGTAACTTGTTGAGTTAGCGGCGTTTTTGGGATTTTGAAGTTTTGCTGCTGTGGCGAGATTTATCGCTGCGACGGCGGGATGGGAATTTTGAGAAAGCGCGAGAAATGGTTTTTTCGGAACGCGAGGTCTGGGCGGAGGACTTGGTGTTGGCGAGTTTTGAGGGGCTAGAGGTTTTTGTAGAAGATTTAGAAGAATCTGAGGACGACTGACTCGAAGAATCTTTTGAAGAAGTTTTTGGTGCAGGAAGTTTGGCAAAAAGCATGGTGCCGGAGGCGGTTTGGTTCAGGCGGATGAACTCAACTTCGACTTCTTGACCGAGCTTGTCGCTGGCGTGATCGACGACAACCATGGTGCCATCGCGCAGATAGGCGACGCCTTGATGAGGATTACTGCCAGCAGCAACAATTTTGACTTTAGCGCGTTCGCCGGGGAGATATTGATTGCGGAGGGTCAAAGCGAGGGCATTAAGGTTGAGAGTGTCGATATGCTCGGTAGCAGCGACCTTAGAAAGATTGTAATCATTGGTCAGGATGAGACCGTGATTAGCCTTCGCGAGTTCCATAAGACGATTATCTACCGGGGTGCGGTCAAGCTCGTCGCCCAGAATCGTCGTGTTGAAAAAGACAACGCGCTCAAGCTCACGAACGGTATCGAGACCGGCACGAGCGCGAAGACGCTTTTCGGAATCTTTGCCATCGGCAAGGAGCTGAAGCTCGTTTGTGACGCTGCGCGGAATCACGATATCGTCACCGATAAAACCGGTTTTGGCAACCTCAATCAAACGCGGGTCCATAAGCGCGGAGGTGTCGACATAGACTTTACGCTTTTGGTTAGTGGTGATGAGAGGGCGTTTGCTACTTTTGAGCGTCAAGACCGAGGTTTCCCCTAAAATAATAAGCACAATAATTAATATAACTAAATCCATTACTATATTATAACATACAAAGCGACAGTTTGTGCTTGACCTTGACTTTTGTTAGTATATATTTCTCAATTGTTAGACGATTTGGTCGATGCCGTGCTCGCGAGCATAGGCGGTATTATCGTTGAGGATTTTTTGATATTTTTTGATGAGGTCGTCACGTTTTTCGAGACGGGCAACATCAAGAGCGAGATGGTAGCGGGAGGCTTGATTCATGCTGAGCATCTCGAACGGAGTAGTCGTGCTGCCCTGTTCGTTGAAACCGTGAACCTTGAGGCGCTTCGGCTCGGCATAATGGGTGAGAATCTGGCGGAGATTTTCTGGATAACCATGAAAGTTAGCAATGATGGGACGGGTTTTCGTGAAAAGTTCGTCGAATTCATCTTGGGCAAGTTGGCGGTCAACAGTGCCGATAGCGTTGTAGGATAGAGCGGAAATGTTAATAAAGCGGAAACGCTTTTCTGGGAAATCTTTACGAAGAATGTCAAGTGCATAGAGAGCTTCGCAAGAAACAATATCACCACAACCGACAAGAATATAATCAGGGTTTTCGTCCGAGGCAAAGTCAAAAATGCTCGCCCCGCCATTCACGAACTGGGCATCAGCCTGGTGCGAGTCAATCCAGCGTGGTTGTTCAACTTTGTTAAATGTTGTAAGATTTACAACATTTTCGGAATTCATCATGTAGATAAAGGCAGCTTCAGCGGCGACATCGTCGACCGGGAAAAGACAGTTCGCGTACGGGCTAGGATTATTGAGGAGGAGCGAGATGAGAGCGGGAGATTGGTGAGTGAAACCGTTGTGGTCTTGGCGCCAGCAGGTGCTGGTCGAAAGGAGGTTGGCGGCGGGAATGGGGTTACGCCATTCGACTACGGAAGATTGCTGTAGGAACTTGATGTGTTGCATAACCTGAGAAGCAATAATCGTAAAGAAAGATTCATAACTCGTCATGGCCGCAGGCTCACCGTTCATGAGATGACCAACCATACAGGCAAAGAGAGCGTTCTCCGAGAGCATCTCCACGATGCGACCGTTCGGCGCTTCGGGCAAATCCCAGTCTGACTTCGGCAAATCCCAGAGTCGCGACGTGACTTCATAAGTAGCGTCGAGCTTATTACTTGTAGTCTCGTCGGGAGAGAAAAGATAAAAGTCTTTATGACGAATCATATAGCTCGCCATCATGGCACCGATACGGCGGGCGGGCGAGAAGCTGTCTTTGCCGGGGTGTTCGACGGCGTCAATCATAAAGTAAATCCTTTCTCTGGGTTAAAAACTTCAGAAAACTCATAGCTTTTGAGCCAACGGCTGAGCGCCTTAAGTTCTTCGGGGTCGGTTTTTGCATTCGGAAGGGGAATTTGGTGCGCGAGATAGTTGCCGGCGACCTTTTTGCCGTTAAGTTCTTTCGGACCAGTCGCACCTTTTTCTGTTTTCAAAATCAGGAAGGGATGCTCGACTTTGGCGGCTTCTTTGAGAGCTTTCTGGAAGGCTTCCGGCGAATCACCCTCAATCCAGAACGGAGTATAGCCAAAACCACGAACGAACTCTTTCATTTCACGCTCAGACTTGCGACCGTAGAGGGTCGGAGCGGAGATTTTGTAGCCGTTGAGATGAAGAATCGGGATAACTCTGCCGTTATGAGCGTGGCTGCCGGCAAGTTTTACGAGATTGAGCGAAGCGAGGGCGGAGGCGGTTTCTAGTTCCCCATCGCCAAGCATGACGGCGACGGTCTTTTCGGGATGGCCGAGACAGAGACCATAGGCGGCACCGAGAGCGTAGCCTAGTTCCCCGCCCTCACAGATAACACCTGGAGTGAAAGGGCTGGCGTGCGATGGAAAACCGCCGGGCCAGGAGAAGTTTTTACAGACATAGGCAATACCGGATTCATCGCGAGTAGCTTTTGGATCGACTTTTTCAAGGTCGCCATCGATGAATAAATTGGCTTGGAGGGCGGGAAAACCGTGACCGGGGCCGAGGATAAAGGAAAAGTCAGTATATTCGTGGCGCTCGCGCTGATTTTTCGGTGAGAAATAAGATTTTAGATTCGCATACGCAACATCAATACCGTGACAAGTTCCCCAATGTCCTAATAGACGCGGTTTAATATCGTCAGCTCGTAGCGGGCGGTCGAGCAGGAAGTTATCCTGCAAGAAAAGTTGCGCAACAACGAGATAATCGCAGGCGCGGACGCGGCGCTGAATATCTTGATATTTTTCACCTCCAGAAACGTTCATGTTTTGATTATATCACAAGACCCAGGAATTGAGGAGAGGTTTCAAGAAGGTTATGGGGGTCTGACAAGATTGGCGCAGTTTTGCGGTTTTGATGAAAACTATTTAGCGGATGCTTTGTCGGCGTGGCCAACGCGAACCATGGCGGCACGAATGACGGCTCCGTCGTAAATATAGCCGGGGCGAAGAGTTTCAGTAATTATTTCGACATTGCCTTCGTCATCATCGATTGAGACGGCATCATGAAAATCTGGATTAAATTCAACACCAGGGGCGGAGTTAATGATTTGAAGACCAAGCGATTCTAGAGTTTTATGGAAACTTTTTTCGAGAGGCTGAAGCTGTTCGGGATAGGCGCCGATGGCGCGGCTGATGTCGTCAATGAGCGGGAGGAATTTCATGACGGTCGCATTTTTAGCGACGTTCATAGCCTGAGACTTTTGCAAGTCGACTTGTTTGCGGAAGTTCTCGAAATCGGCACGAGTGCGCTGGAGGTCATTGGTGAGTTCGACGATTTTCGTGGCGGCCATAGCTAGGTTCGGGTCGATTTGTGATGCTTGGTCTTGAGTAGGGTTTGGCTGAGCTTCGGGCTGAGGCTGACTTTGCGGTTGCGGCTGGGTTTGTGGCTGGGTGGATTTTTTCATGATTACTCCTTATTTTTTACCGTCATTTTGACTGTCTATAGCGAGGGTTTCTTCGAGGATATTACCGGCATAACGGACGAGAGACATAACACGGCTGTAGTTCTGGCGAGTCGGGCCGAGAATTCCGATATAGCTTTTGTCGGAAAACGGCGAGCGAAAACGGCTGATAATGAGGGAGGCCTGAGAAGTCTTGCCGATGGGATTTTCTTGTCCGATGAAAATATTGAGCGGCTGGCCGGGAGCAGCTTCACGAAGCCAGGGTTCGAGATTGTCGAGTAATTCAGCGACCGCCTGGACGCGGCGATTGTCGAGGAATTCAGGCTGAGTAAAAAGGCGAGCGATGCCAGAAATATAGAGCTGGTCACCGATAGTAGCAAGACCGAGATTACCGGTCAACTCGACGAGCGAATCGACGGCGCCGCGAATGGCGGAATCGGCACGAGTCTGGGAGTTGATACGAATCTGAAGGACACGCGTGCTACGCTCTGGAGTCTTGTTTTCGCGGTCGGGATTTGAAATAAATGGCGAAGACTGCTCTGGGTGTTCGGAAAGAGCGTTAACGTAGTAACGGTAGCCAGCGTCGGTCGGAACGCGACCGGCGGAAGTATGCGGCTGAGCGATGTAGCCGAAATCTTCAAGGCGGGACATCTCAGCGCGAATTGTGGCAGAAGAGACATTAAAAAGTTTTGCCAACGTGACACTACCGACAGGGGCGGCGAGTTCAGCATATTCTTCGATGATAGCAAAGAGAATTCCCTCTTGGCGTTTCGTTAAGTTCATGCTTCTATTATAACAAATTAGCACCTGGAAGTAAAGACTGCTAAAAAGTCAGTTTTTGTGTGGTGGGATTTGTGCGATTGCGGCTATATGCTATAATATGAGAATGGAAGCCCAGATACAACAAATTAAGTCCTGGCTCGGGATTGGCAGCATAAATATCTTCGGTCTGCCGATGAGCGGAAAAGATACAGTAGGCGTGCAGTTAGCAGAGAAACTGGGCGCGAAGTTTTTATCATCGGGAATTATTGTGCGAGCGATGGAGCAGGCGACTGGGCAATCTTTGAGTCATGATGGGAAATTGGTGCCGTCGAGCGTGTTTTATGACTGGGTGCTGCCATACTTCGAGAAAGAGGAACTATGGAAGTATCCGCTAGTTTTGTCTTCGATTGGGCGCTGGGCGGGCGAAGAAGACGAGGTGATGGCGGTAGCAAAATCGAGCGGACATACGATTCGGGCAGCAATTGAATTGAAACTTTCGGACAAAGATGTGGTTGATCGATGGGAAGCGGCAAAGATTTTGGGCGATCGTGGACTGCGCGCAGATGATGCGGACCCGCAAGTCTTCCAGACGCGAATTGATGAGTATCATGAAAAAACTTTGCCAGTTTTGAAGCGTTATCAAGAACTAGGTCTCCTTATCTCGGTTCCGGCGGATCTTCCGCGGGAGTTGGTTTTTCAAAATGTCGTGAACGCGTTGGCGAATTTTGCGAGCCGCACGGGCCGCTTCGTGCCGGAACTGTAGCGCGATATAAATCGCACTGAGCGAAACGATCAGAATGACGATACCGAGAGCAACGAAAGTCGTGTCGCTAGACGAGGTGGTAGGGACGAGGGCATAGTCAGCGCCTTCGTTTGGTTTGGTGATTTTGCGGCAGCGATTAGTCGTAGGGTTGCGTTCGTAGCCTTCGGCACATTCTTTCAAAGTTGGAGTAGAATCTTCGATATTTTTACAGCGGCCGGTGAGCGGATTGCGGTATTTCCCTGCCGGACATTCAGTTGTCGTGGAAGTCGTTAGGTTGACGCAGTTTCCGGTGAGCGGATTGATAACTTTTCCGGCAGGACAGGTGCGAAAAGTTTGGGAATTATTAGCAGAACCGGGCGTGGGATCATAGGTGATTGACCAGCTAGCGATACCATTTGTATCGTAAAATAAGGCATAGCTGGTAGACTTTTTCTGGCCATGAGAATAGATAAGTTCGTCGACGGCTTCTCCGTCGGCGTCGATGAGCGAAACCGAGTTGTTTGTCGTGGGATTTTTCGTAAAAGTAAAAGTGGGGCTAGGATAGTAAGCGAGGTAGCCACTAGCAGGAATTATGCCGGAAAGTGGATAGGTTTTATTCTTGTAGCCGATTTGGCAACCGTCGAGGTCGACGTCTTTCAAGGTCGGGTTGTAGAGCTCGACGAATTGTTCAGAAGCATCGTCGGAATAGTAGGTTAAGATTTCCGAGAATTCAAGGCCGCGGCATTTCGGAGTGAGGGCAGTTTGTTCATCTTGGTCAGGCTCTGGCTCGGGAAGATAGAGGCTGGGAAAGTCTGGATCAAAATGCGGTTCATGTTCGGAAAGATGTTCAAAGGTGCCAGTCGATAAATTGCGGACGAGGGTAGTCGGAGAAGAACTTTTGAAAGGCTTTTCGCAATCGTCTTTCCCTGTCCAGCAAACCTGGTCGATTACTTCGTCTTCGTAGACAAGTTCGAGCGGGCCGGCGGTCATGGCGAGGCTGGAGGAATAAGTAAGTTCGGATTGGTCGGAGTCGGGAGATTTAGCATAACGCATGAGGAGAAACTCGCCGGTCATGAGCGTTCCTTCTGGAAAAGTGTGTAACGTGATGACTTTGCCACTTCCGTTAGTGTAACGAACCGAAAAACCGGCGAGCGAGATTGTGGTGTCGGCAAGATTCTGGAGTTCGATAAGTTCGCCGACGTTGCTTAACTTATCTACGGTATAGCCGGGGTTAACGGCTTTGATGATGAGCTGAGTAGAAAATTCGTAAGATTCATCTTCGGGAGGAGATTCAGGATTAGCGGAATCTTCTGACGTGGGAGGGTTTTCGGGAGTAATGGGCGGGGATGTTTCGAGACTTGGCTGAGTTAATTCGGAGAAATCCGTTTGAGGGCTGATGATTGCTGAAAAGTCGTGATGAAGTTGTTTGAAGAAAGTTGGCGCGGCGGAAAGATAAGTCGATATGGCACTTGCGAAAAGAAAAATAAGTGCGCTGAATAGGAATTTGAGTTTAATTTGGGATAAAAATTGCTTCATGACGGAAGCATAGCACAGAACGAGTCGATTTACCAAGCACAAGCACGATACTTTTTTGAAAAAAGTCGGAAAGTGTGGTATTTTGAGGAAACGCCCCCTTCCTAGCGTAGCACACTTTCGTCAATAGATACAAGCACAGGCACGATAAATTATGCTATAATTGTATTATGGATATGGTTATTCCGTTCAGCGAGGTGTTTTTAGCGGCTGTTATTCACGCAACTTTGCAGCTGGAGCTGGGCGCTTTGCTGCTTTTGTACCATGCGAGTCTTGGAAAACACGTGCGGAAGAAGACGAAAAACTTAGTTGATAGTTATATCGCGGGGATTGGGATGTTGGTTTTTCTAGCGGTGGCGGCGATTGCGTTTATTTTGAGTCATATTTTCGGGACAGAGTTGTATGCGGAAGAGATTTTGATTGTAGTGGGGATGCTGGTGGCGCTCGCGATCGCGGCTTGGGCATTTTATTATCGGCGCGGAAAGAGTACGGAGCTTTGGCTACCGAGAACGGTAGCGCGGTTTATTGATAAGCGGGCGAAAGAAACGAATAGCAATACCGAGGCGTTTTCGCTGGGAGTTTTGACGAGCTTGGCGGAAATGCCATGGACGATGGTTTTGTTCGTGGTGGCGGCGAACAGTATTATTGTATTGCCGTCGGAGTGCCAACTGTTGGCCGTGGCGTTGTATACGATTATTACAATTATCCCGCCGGTGGTGCTCAGGATAGCGATCCGGAAGGGGCAGACGGTGGTAGATATTCAGCGGTGGCGAGTAAAGCATAAGAGTTTTATGCGGGTGATTACGGGCGTAGGATTTCTGGTTTTGGGCTTCTTTATCTTTGCGTTTGAGGTGTTAGGATGAAACGGAAAAAAGTTGAACAATTTAGTTTTAATGAAAAGGGTCTGCGCGACGACATCGTAGAAAGCGCGGTGGCGATCGGGATTCCGGAGGGTACAGCGAAGGCGATTGCGGAAAAGGTAGCTGCGAAAACAGCAACTTGGGCGTCGATGAGAGCGGTGATAACGGCGGATGATTTGTTCCGGCGAGTGGCACAGGAAGCGGAAAAATATAGTGCGGATTTGGCTTATGTTTATCAAAATCGTGGTAAAATAATATAAATATGGCGGGAAGGAAGTTTGACTACGAATATCTGGTAATTGGCAGCGGCGCGGCAGGGAGCGCGGCGGCGCTTTTGGCGGCGGGACTGGGGGTGAAGACCGCAATCGTCGAAGCGGATCGATGGGGCGGGACGACTTTGAATTATCGTGATGTTCCCTACGCGGCGGCGCTAGGTTTTGCGCAAAGATATACGGAGGCGGTCGACGGAACGAGGTTCGGGATGTCGAGTGCGAACTTGCGCTATAATTATCCGACGGTTCTAAACTGGCAGGCGACGGCAGTGCGGCGCGCGGGCGGCGGCAACCGGAAGGTTTTTGAGAATGCGGGGATTGATTGTTATCATGGATTTGCGCAGTTCATAAGTCCGCATGAAATCGCGGTCGGCGAACAGCAGATTAGTAGCGAAAAGTTTTTGCTCGCGACTGGGACAGATTTGGCGGTGAGCGGGATTTCTGGGGTGGAGCTGGTGAATTGCTGGTCGCCGGATACGGCGCTCAGAATGGCGAAGTTGCCGAAGGCATTGATGGTGGTCGGCGGAGGTTCGACGGGCTGCGAAATTGCGGAGTATTTTGCGGCGCTAGGCGTGCAGGTTTTGATTGCGGAAGCGCAGGATAGATTATTACCACGCGAAGATCCGGAAGTGAGTGAAATTATTGAGCAGCATCTGCGTAAACATTTCCAGGCGGAGATTTTGACGAATTCTCGGGTCGTAGCATTGGTGCAAGAGGCGAAAGCAAAGCAGGTGGTTTTCGTGCGCGATGGTCAGGAAAAGTCGGTGCGGGTCGAGGCGATTGTGCTCGCGACGACGCCGGAGCCGAGCACGGATTATGGCTTGGAAAATGCGGGCGTGAAGTTTTCTTATCGCGGCGTCGAAGTGACGAATGGGTTGAAAACGACAAGTGGACACATTTGGGCAGCGGGCGACGTGATTGGCGGTGAGAGTTCGACAGAAAAGGCGACCTATGAGGCACGGCTTGCGACGATGAACGCGCTGAAGAAAGTTGGAAATACGGTGAATTATACTGGGTTCGTGCGGATGACAAATACGATGCCGCAGGTCGCGAAAGTCGGGTTGAATGAAATCGAATGCGTCCAGCTCGGACAGAAACAGAAAACAGTCTTGGTGCCGATTGACCTCGTGAGTGCGGCGAACACGAATGATTTCCGAGAAGGATTTATCAAATTAACTTCGGACATGAAGGGGCAAATTCTCGGGGCGACAGTCGTGGCGCCGAATGCGGATTTGATTGTGCAGGAGATTTCGCTGGCGATTCGAAGCGGGATTAAAGTCTCGGAGTTGGCGGCGACGCCGCATATTGCGACGAGCTGGAGCGAGGCGGTCAGAATTGCGGCAAGGGAGCTGGCGTAGAGGATTACTACAAAAAGAGACCGTTTTGGCCTCTTTTTTGATGGTTCCGCTCCCAGTTGCATTATTGTCGAATAGTTCCGCCCCAGCCGCCGCCCCGCCAAATAAGTTCTTAAGTCTGTTGGGTAGACTTATGAGATTTGTATTACGATATCGATTTTATTGTAAAAAAGGAATAAGTATGTACTATATCGACGTATATATATTATATATGTACCTATTTGGCGGTTGCGGAGGCTGGGGCGGAGAAACCTAAGGATTAGCGAGCAACACAGCGGACGAAGATACCATTGCGGCGGCCATATTCGGCGTTAACTGGATTGACGGCATCGGTTCCTTCAACGGAAAGACTGTAGGCATAAACTTCGCTAGAGGATACTGATGTGTCCGTCCAATAGTAGCCGCCCCAACCGGCGTAATTTAATAAACCATTTGAATATTGGCTGACATAGCCACCCTTAACGAAGTAGTACGGGCTGGTGGTGATTTTGGCTGGGTCGCCAGAAATATCACCTGCGGCAGCAAGGCCCTCAAAGCTCAATGCTCCGTTACTGGCTGGCAATTTCCAACCTTTCGGGCAGATGCTGCCAGAGGCTTGACCGCTCGTAATTGTTCCACCGGTTCCGGCAGTAGCAGTATTCCATTGATAATGATTGCCTACAAGATAATGAGCATCGTATTCGTTCCCAAAAACTGTTTGCTTATGGCTCGTATAGAAATTAGCATCCATCGAAGCTGCAATGTTCGCAACATTAGTAAACTGCGATGCGCAGTCCGCAAAACTATTTTTCTGCGCCCCGCAGTTTGTAGAGCTATCGGGATTAGTGATAACAAATTTTCCTAAACTCCAGGAACGCGTCGCGGTATTAGAGGCGTCGACGGTCGTAGAAGTTGCGGTTGTCGCCGTCGCTACTGGCTTATATTCCGTATTTATAGCGTCATAATCCGACGGGTTTGCGTCCGGCCATTCGGCACCAAGATCAAGGTCAAGGTTCTGTGTCATCCAGCAGTTATTATCCGGAAGTTTGGCAACCCAATAACTTTTATTGTCACGGAGATCGATAAGTTGATTGGTGTCACCAAGCTCGCTAGCTGCGCAAACTTCGAACGTCATTTCTTGCATCTTTGTTATGGAAGTTAAGCCGGTGATTTCCAAAGGGCTAGAAATAACAGAGAGTGTGATTTGGTTTTGGTAGGTGTCGGCCGGAACCTCGTTATTAATATTGGCAGCAAAACCCAGAACATAAGTTTTGATAATTTCTGATGTAGTTCTGCCGCCGGTTCCTATCTTTGTGCCGCGGTTGATTTCTACTGGATTATAAACAGCATTTTCCGGCACAGACGTCCCCTCGCCATAGTAAATACCCCATGAATTAGCAGGCAGTTCGTCATAATTTGTCGCAGTTTTAATACTAGATATGGCTTCACCTTTATTGACGCCGACAAGCCCGGTGGTTTTTGCTCCAATATAAATGGTGTAATTCTCGGCGTTCTGGACAGTGATTTGGGCGCTAGTTTCTAGCTGTTTCTTTACCCCGGCTTCAGTAGTTGGAATCATTTCGCCGGAAACTTCAGTCGGCGTGAAAGAAATTTCAACACGACTGTCTAATGATTGGGAAGTTAGTTCAGTTTCCAATGCGCTGACAGAAGTTGTAGCAGGGTTAATAAGTAGGAAGGTTAGCAGAAATAAACATACTCCAGAAAGTTTAAAACATACTTCCGCAATAAAAAAACATGATATTTTTCTGGAGCATGTTTCTCTGAAGCCAGAGTATGATTCTCCAGAGCTAGAGCATATTGCCCCGCGTAGGGAGTTAAAGTTTTTATTATGACGTTTTAGCATCACAGCCCTCCTTTTAGGTATTAGACATCTGCTTGGATGTCGTAAGTTAGAGCGAGACAAGCCGATTGCTTGTGTACCAAAACAAAAACGACACCGCAGAGGTGTCTAATCCCGCCAATGAGCTAACATGCAGTTTTACCTAACATAACGCGCATTGTCTGCGGTGCCGTTTCCGACGTGTTATGGTTAGATATTACTGCTGAAAATGCCAGCTTGGTATTAAAAATGTTAGCTATTTCTAGCGAGATTAGACATTATCATTGTAGCGCAGATTTCCGGTTTTGGCAAATAAAAAGTCTACGAGAGTATCGAAATAATGAAAGTTATAATGAAAAGTTTCGTGCGAGAAAACTTTTTGTTGAGAAAATAAATTAATTTTAAAAATTGGAATAAAAATACAAAAAATTAGACGGATGATTTTTAGCGAAAAGTGGCAAAAAAATAAAATAATAAAAATTTTCTGAGTAGATTTTGGAGGAAAATTAGGGATTTTTTAGAGAAGTTTTGAAAAATTAAAGTTGAGTCGTGAATAAAACTGCGGGGGAAGTTATTCGCGGAAAGGCGACGCGTAAAAAGGAAAAGTTATTGTAATTCTTTGTATTAGATGATTTAGCCCTGGATGATGGTGCCGGCGCGGCGGGCGAGGGCGAGCTCGAGTTGTTCCGGGGAGGTGATGATGCCGAGTTTTTTCTTGCGGGCGAAGTTCGTGGCGGCTTGGATTTTTGGAAGCATGGAGCCAGCGGCGAAGTGGCCGGCGGAGATGTAGTTGTCGACCTCGCGGGGAGAGAGGAGGCCGAGAGCGATTTGGTCGGGACGGCCGAAGTTGATGTAGGCGTTCGGGACGGCGGTGACGGAAACGAAAATGTCGGCCTTGACAAGCTCGGCGAGCTTCTCGGCGGCAAGATCTTTGTCGATGACAGCGTCGACGCCCTTCAAAATCTTGAGGACTTTGGTGCGGGTGACGGGAATGCCGCCACCGCCGACAGCAATGACGATAGCCCCCGAATCGACGAGAGTGGTGATTTCTTTGCGCTCGACGATATCGAGGGGTTGTGGCGAAGGGACGACGCGACGATAACCGCGACCAGCGTCTTCTTTCATTTCCCAGCCTTTGAGCTTGGCGAGTTTGACGGCTTCTTTTGCGGTGTAGAATTGGCCGATAGGTTTCGAAGGGTGTTTGAAGGCGGGGTCGGTTTTATCGACGACGACTTGAGTGACGACGCTGACGACTTTTTTATGGCGATGTTCCCTAGCAAAGGCGTTACCGATGGCTTGGGAGAGCCAGTAGCCGATTTGGCCTTGACTCATAGCGACTGCGGTTTCGAGAGGCATGGCTGGGGCGGCCGGCGTAGCGGCAGACTCTTCGTGAATGAGGATGTTGCCGACCTGAGGACCGTTGCCGTGGGCGACGATAATTTCGTATTTGTTCGCAAGGCGCGCGATTGTGCTGCCGATTTGTTCGGCGACGGATTTCTGGGCTTCGGCAGTTACTTCCCCACTTTTCTGGAGAGCATTGCCGCCGAGAGCAATAACTACGCGCGTTTTCTTCATATAAAAAGTATACGCTAAAAGTAAAGTTTTGGCAAACTGATTATGGTTTCGGCGGATTATTTGCGGTTTGTTGTAATTTTTACAACATTTTGCGATGACTAGAAGCCGGGTTTGCCGAGGCGCATGAACATATTGGTTTTGTAGGCTTCGACGCCGGGCTGGTCGAAAGGATTGACGCCCTGAAGCTTCGCAGAAATAGCGCAAGAAAGTTCGAAGAAATAGACGAGCGCGCCAAGCGAGCGGGCGGAAAGGTCGGGGGCTTTGATTTCGAGAACTGGGATGCCGCCAGAGCGGTGCGCGACGATAGTGGCGTCGAGAGCGTTCTGATTGATGAAGCTAAGGTTCTTACCGGCGAGATAGTTCAGACCATCAAGGTTTTGGGAGTCGGAAGGAACGGCAAAATCGGTCGCCGGGGCTTGTTCGAGTTCGAGCATGGTCTCGAAAATGTTGCGGCGACCTTCCTGGAGATATTGGCCAAGAGAGTGGAGGTCAGTCGTATAGACGACGGAGGCCGGGAAGATTCCCTGGTTCTGTTTGCCTTCGGATTCGCCGAAAAGTTGCTTCCACCATTCTTCAAAATATTGAAGCTGCGGCTCGAAAGTCGCGAGGATTTCGACGTCGTGGCGGCTTGCGGCGAGTTCGGCGCGGGTGGCGGCGTATTTTATCGCGGCGGCGTTCGCGAGCTGATGATCAAAAGTGTCGTGGTATTCCGCAGCGGCACCGGCGAGCAAATTGTCGATGTCAATGCCGGCGACAGCGAGAGGCAAAAGACCGACCGCGCTAAAAACCGAGTAGCGGCCGCCGATGTTGTCCGGGACGACGAAGCGGGTGTATTTTTCTTGGAGAGCTTCGTCATGCAGAGCGCCGCGGTTCGCGTCGGTCGTGGCATAGATGCGAGCGCGAGCGCCATCGGAGCCGTATTTCTGGATGAGTTTTTCTTTCAGGAAGCGGAAGGCGACGGCAGGTTCGGTCGTAGTGCCAGATTTCGAGATAACGTTGATAGAGAAATCAGCGTCGCCGAGAGTTTTCAAAAGTTTGTCGAAGGCGAGCGGACTTAAGGAGTTGCCAGCATAGAGAATCTTGGTCTTCGCTTCAGTTTCCGGGAGGCTTCCGAGAGCTTCGATGAGAGCACGGTGGCCGAGGTAGGAGCCGCCAATACCAATACAGACGAGGAACTTGGAGTCGGACTGAATTTTCGCCGCAGCGGATTTGATGCTGGCGAGCTCTTCTTTGTTGTAAGTTTCAGGTAGTTCGAACCATCCGCCCATAGCGTCGGCACGGATTTGGCTGATAATTTCTTGAGTAGCCGCAAGACTCACCGCAACTGGCTGTTCGGTGTTAAACTGAATCATTTTTACCTCCTATTTTGAGTTCGGGTTATCGTTTGCCGCGCTTGATATATGTATCTTCTTTTTCAAGCTGAGCGCGGAGAATATATTCGCGGCATTGGCCGGATTCGTCGCAGTTCGCCGGTTCGTAGCTATAAGAGCTGCCGTCGATGCCGAGGTTGGTGCCGAAGGGATCGGTAAAGAGTTCAGGGTCGATGACCGGGAGGACGTCTTCCGAGATTTCGGATGGGTAAAAACCGTTGTGAGACGGGGCATAATATTCCTCGAGGGCATAATACATGGCGTTGATAGCAACTTTGCGGTCGTCGTCGCGATCCATGGCGTCGACGTTCGCCTTCTGGACGAAGAAAATAATCAAAAGTAGCGCGGCAAAAGCGCCGACAATCATAAGTTCGATGAGAGTGAAACCTTTTTTGGCCTTCATAGTATTATTATAACACGGTTAGTGGCTAGTTAAGACTTTTGGCAAATGAAGGCAAACGGACAGTCAACGCCGCACGCATCGGGAAGGACTGTTTGAGTCCAAAATTCAATCGGCGCGAGGTGTGCTTTATTCAGAAGTGGGACAATATCCTCGAGGTTGTGTTTATACCATACAATGTAAAGGTCTTCCTTCGACCCTTCAAGCTGATAGCCGCTTTCTGGGAAACAGTTGTTCGTGAAGACAAGCAAAAACTTACCATCATCAGATAGTAAGTCATGGACTTGTTGGAAAAACTTTTCAATAAGGGATTTATTGAGATGTTGAATAAGGTGAATCGCAAAAATACCGTCAAACTTTTCATTTCCTAGCTGATCCAGTTCGGTAGCACCGAGGACAAGATTGCGTGAATTTGGCATTTTCTCGGCCGTGACTTTGACCATTTCCGGAGACAAGTCAGTTGAAGTGACTTCGTAGCCATGATTGTCTAACCAAACCGAAGTATCGCCAGTCCCGCAAGCGACATTTAGCATTTTCTTGCCATCTTTTGGCAAATTTTCGAGAAACTTTTGCCAAATATTATTCTTTTCAATAATTTCAAAGTCAGGGACGCCATCGGCGTAATCTGCACCCAAAGCATCATAGCACTGTCGATTTATTTCAATGACAGCGTTGTTATCTAAATTAGTTTTCTTCATGATCTAGGTAAAATGGTAGTACCGACTGGGATCGAACCAGTGACCTTGGGCTTATGAGTCCCACGCTCTAACCATCTGAGCTACGGTACCACAGTTCTGGGGGACAGGAAGTCTCACTACGTTCGACATCCTATCTGCTTTCTTGGAAGAAAGCCTATTTTATAATATTCTATGAATATTATAAAATCGTCTTCCTGGCGGAAGGGACAGGATTCGAACCTGCGAGGCGTTAACCTGCCGGTTTTCAAGACCGGTGCCTTCAACCACTCGGCCACCCTTCCGTGTTTCATTATAGCACAGGTTATCGAGGTTGGCAACTTTTCCGACGAGGTTTTGCGGCTATGGAGCGCAAGCGAGTTTCCTGACTGGGTGGCGGAGGACGGTTTTGAGTTTCTCGGGGGCGCAGCGGCGAGGATCGCTGAGATAGATTTCGTGATGATAGCGGGGATTTTTGATGTCGAGAGTATAGTTGTTGTCGGAGATGAATTGGTTCATGGCAGAGATAGTTGCCGGTTCGTCGTCATAACTGCCGAGGTGAAGACATTGGACGACCAAGCCTTCGTCATAAGTCAAAAACTCAACTTTGGAAAAATCTTGTTTCTTCTTCTGCGTGGCTTCTTCAATAGCCCAGTCAAAATCGGCACGCGTGACAAAATCGGGTAGGCGAATGACGGAAATAAAGTTCATGTCGGCTTTACGACTATAGTCGAGTAAATCGCAGCCATCTTGCCACCAAAAACCTTCGAGCGGCGGGACAACATACTCGAAAAAGCCTGAAATTTTGTGCGAAGTTTTATGACTCATTTTGAGCGTGAAAGCGATAGCGTAGAGCAAGCCGATGGAAGCCTTATATTCGCCGCCTTCGAGGTTTGGATCGCCGTGACCACGAACAGCGAGATAGTTCATGGACGGAATCTCGATGAGATGCGGAGTTTTCGGAGGAAGGTAAAATTCTTTGTATTCTTTCTTGAAATCGAAGGTCATAGGTTTAGTATAGCATATGGTGGTTGTAATTTTGACATGGATTTTTAGATGAAACTGGGGAGATATAGTATATAATAAGATAAAGAACTGGAGGTATGATGACAGCTGAATATAGACCGTATAGCGAGCGCACGCCGGATGAGCAGTATAAGAACTTAATACGAACGGTGCTGGAGAGGGGGACGTGGGGGCCGTCGCCAATGGTAGATAAAGACGGGAAAGAGGTGCGGACGATTGATCTTCTGGGGGCGCCAGTGTCGAGGTTTAATATTCTAGAGAATGGGGTGCCGTTCTTGACAGAAAGAAGCTTGAAGGGGTTTTGGAAAGGGGCAGTTGGTGAACTTTTGGCGTTTATAAATGGGGCGCGGACGCAAGAAGAATTGGAAGAATATAAGTGTAAATGGTGGAAATCGTGGTGTACGGAGAAAAAGTGCGCGAAACGAGGGCTTGCGGAAGGTGATCTCGGGCCGGGCTCGTATGGTGCGGCTTTCCATGATTTTCCGACAGCAGAGGGCGAAGCGTTTAACCAGTTCGCGGAGATCTTGAAACAGATGCGCGAGCGACCGGAGTTGAAAACGCATTTTATTTCGCCGTGGATTCCGCAATATACGATTCGGAATAAGGATCATCAGCAGAAAGTCGTGGTTTGCCCGTGCCACGGGTGGATTCATTTCCGGATTCTGGGCGGGAAACTCAGTATGGTAATGTTCCAGCGGAGTTGCGATATTCTGATTGGCTGCCCGAGCAACTGGGTACAATATTCAGCGTTACTGCTAGCGGTGGCGGATGTTTTGGGGCTGGAACCGCATGAGTTCGTACATATGATTTCCGATGCGCATATTTACGAAAATCAGATTCCGATGATTGAGGAGTTTTTGGCACGACCGACGCATGCGTTCCCAACTTTGAAGATTGTAAATCGGCACGATAATTTGTTTGATTATCGACCGGATGATTTTGAGCTAACGGATTATGAACCGGAGCCGGCGATAAAAGGGATTCCGGTGGCGATTTAGGCGTTCGAAGTTTGGTAATTGGGTTTCGAGAGTTAATTAATAAAGGAGTTAGAATGGAACAGAATACGGTGAAAAAGATGGTGAGCGAGCAAACGATTATTGATGAGGAGACGGGAGTTTTGAAATGCTCGATTCAAAGTTTCTAGAGAATGTGAGCGAGGCGCGGAAGGCCGGCAAGTCGATTGGGCTAGTGCAGGGTTCGTGGGACTTGTTCCACCTCGGGCATTTACGATATATTCTGAAGGCGCGGGGGTTGTGTGATTTCTTGATTATTGCGATGGATAGCGACGAGAAGATTCGCAAACGCAAAGGGCCGACGCGGCCGGTAATCCCGGAGGGGGAGCGGTATGAGTTTATTTCCCTGCTCGGGATTGCGGATGAAGTTGTCGTGAAAGCGGCGGACGAGCCGAAGTGGCATTTGATTAAGACGGTGAAGCCGGATGTTTTGGTCGCGATTAAGGAGAATTATACGGACGAACAGGTCGAGAAGTTGGAGAAGTTTTGCGGGAAAGTAGCAGTTTTGCCACGCCAGGCGAAAACTTCGACTTCAGATAAAATTCGCCAGATTACACTTAGCAGTCGCTTGCGCAAGGTGGAAGGGGTTGAAGAAAAAGTTGCGAAGGCAGCGGCCGGCATGAAGAAACGAATTCATTATTCAAAAGAAATGCCAGAGCCGATTCCGGAACTCTTGAAGGAACTGAGAAAATCGACGGATGATGTTTGTCCGACGGCAGCGGCGTGTTTTTGGAACGGGCAGTGGATGTTCGGAACGAACCAGATTGATTTTACAATTCCAGAGTATGATATTCAGAATCGGACAGAGTTGTTTTATGACACGGTTGAACATGCGGAAATTAACCTTTTGAAGAAGCTTGGAAAAGTAAAAACACTCGAGAATACGGCGTTTTATGTAACGTTGTTCCCTTGCGACCATTGTATGAAAGTTTTGGCGAATAAGGGCGTGAAAGAGGTTTATTATCTCGAAGATCATCCGGATCGAAACTGGAGCAAGCGTTCGCATGCTTTGGCAGAGAAGAAAGGTATTAAGACGATTTGTTTAGTGGAGGGTGGCAATGAGTAGCGAAGATGTAGCCGGGGTCGGGGTGGGGATGCCCAGTCCTGAGGTCGGGCGGGGCTGGGGTAAGTATAAATACATTTATCCGCCGAATGCGCGGGGGCAGGAGCAGCTGGACATTATGCTGCGGATGGAGGCGGCGGACCGCGATCCGATGGCGCCGGAGTATATCGAGCAAGAGATTTTGTTCATGACGAAGTATTGGCATGTTTCGCGGAATCGTTTCCCTTATGAGGGGGCGGAGCAGCAGTTTTTGATTGTGGCGGTGGATCCGGTTTATAAAATCGAAGATATGACGCCGGAGATGTGGCTGGATATGCAGCAGATTTGGTATAAGTTGATGAATGAGTATCAGATGGAAGGCGGGGCGTTCTGTATGCGCTTTGGCGATCCGGCACGATCGGGGGCGTCGCTCACAAGGTTGCATGCACACTTAATCATGCCCGCTGAGGGCGAAAAAGTGCGGCCGCCGATTGGGGGAAAGAAAGCTCTGAAGCCGGGATTACATTTGTAGTTAGTGCTTCTAGTTTTTGTAGTCGGCGTTTTGGGGTTGTAGTTGAAAAACTCCTCCGCGTTTCTATATGGAGGAGTTTTCTGATTTTAGGACTCGCGTTGTTTTATGCGGCGTTAGTATGGACGGCGGTGACGTCGTCAAGGTCGTCAAGAGCATCAAGAAGTTTCTCGACTTTTTCTTCGTCGGCTTCGGCGACAGCAATGGTCGTGGTCGGGATGTATTTCAGCTCGGCGTCGGTGACAGTGAGGCCGGAGTCAATCAGAGCGGCGCGGACTTTCATGAGGTCGCTCGGCGCAGTGAGGATTTCGAGACCTTCATCGGTTTCGTCAACATCTTCGGCGCCGCTATCTAGCGCGGTCATCATAGCATCTTCGCCTTTTTCGGAAATCATAATCCAGCCTTTGCGGGCAAACTGGAACATAACGGAACCAGGGTCAGCCATGCGGCCGCCATTCTTCGAGAGGGTGTTGCGGACTTCTGGCATAGTGCGGTTCTTATTGTCGGTCGCGACTTCGATAATGATGCCAACGCCGCCAGGGCCGTAACCTTCATAAGTTTCTTCGATGAGAGCAGCGGCGGACTTGTCAGCGACGCGGGCAATAGCACGTTCGATATTCACCTTCGGCATATTTGCCTGACGAGCCTTCTCGAGCATCATCGCGAGCGACGGGTTCATGTTTGGGTCGGTGCCGGAACGCGCGGCGATAGCGATTTGGTTAGCAATTTTCGTGAAGAGCGCGCCACGCTTTGCGTCGACGACGGCTTTCTGGCGTTTGGTGGTGGCCCATTTACTGTGTCCGGACATAAGTTTCCTTCCCTATTGTTATTTTGATCAAAACTAGTTGTTTCTATTATACCATACTTTTCCAGATACGGAAGACTGGCATGATTATAGATGCTTCTTATGAACACTTCGGTTCGATGAAGTGAATCATGGTGGAAAAGTTGCCTTTCCCGTCTAGGTACTCGAGTTCATAGTCGTATTTGCGATGATAGCAATCGGCTCTTTCGTAGATTTCTTTGACTTCGCTATCTTTTCCAGAGAAAGTTTCCCATTTTGGATCGCTAAGCGGTGGGAGAGTTATTTCGCAGGGCGTAGTTTCTAGACTGAGTGAAGCAAAGTCTATAGATGCGAGAGCTTCTACAAGCTCCGAATTATCCTCGATAGTGCCGAGAGCATAGTCGAAATATTGCCCGTCCGTCGTCCAGTTACAACCCAGCCCGACGAGGTCAATCCACGGGACTATGCCTGCAGCACATTCCCAAAAGTTGCCAATAGTTTCGACTTGTTGCCAATCAGAGCAATCAAAAGTGGCTTTGATGCCACGGAAAATTGTATTATTATCCATAATGAAATCGTGGTGCCCGAGACAGGGGTTGAACCTGCACCTGATTGCTCAGACTAGCACCTGAAGCTAGCGCGTCTGCCAATTCCGCCACTCGGGCACATGTGTCGACAACTTGTTCCCGGCGAGGAATAAGTGTAGCTCGCAACGGTGGGTCGACTTGGAGTTATTATATCACAAAATACCCCTGTCTGGTAGGGGTATTTTAATGCGTTATTTAGTTTCGGTGGCAGTAGATTTAGTGAAGTTTGGCGGCGGCAGGGAGTTTCGCATCTTTAAGAAGCGGAGCAAGTTCTTCTTCCTCGAGGGTTTCTTGCTTCAGGAGAGCTTCGGCGAGGCGGTCGAGGACAGCGGTGTTTGCTTTCAGAACAGCTTCAGCACGAGCTGCGGCTTCGTCGGAAAGAAGTTTGACTTCTTGATCGATAAGTTCGGCGGTTTTCTCAGAATAAGGTTTGCCGGTGGCGATAGTATAATAGCCAGTTTCCCCTTCCGGGAAGACGAGGTTGCGAGTTTGTTTACCCATACCTTCTTCGACAATCATCTCTTTGCTAAGCTGGGCAACATTCTGGAGGTCGGAAGAAGCACCAGTCGTGATGGCTTCAGGGCCGAAAACGAGTTTCTCGGCGATACGACCACCCATAGCGCGAGCCAGAATATCTTTGAGTTCATAAATATTCTTATAGCTGCGATCTTCGGGCGGGAGGAACCAGGTGACGCCGCCGGTGTGCCCACGAGGGATAATCGTGACTTTATGGACAGGATCGGAATCCGGTAAGACATGGCCGACAATGGCGTGACCAGCTTCGTGATAAGCGGTAAGCTTACGTTCATGGTCATTCATGACTTTGCTCTTGCGCTCCGGGCCAATGGCGACACGCTCAAAGGCTTCGGTCAAATCTTGGTTAGTGATTTCTTTGTGGCCTTCGCGGGCGGCGGTAATGGCGGCTTCGTTTGCGATATTAGCGAGGTCGGCGCCGGAGCTACCAGCGGTTTTTGCGGCGAGAGCGTCGAGATTGACGTCCTTCGTGACAGGTTTGTTCTTGAAGTGAACGTTTAAAATCTCAAGACGGTCTTTGCGCTCCGGGAGAGTGACGTTGATATGGCGATCGAAGCGACCTGGGCGGAGGAGGGCCTTGTCGAGCATATCAACACGGTTCGTGGCGGCAATGACGATGACGCCAGAGTCATTGTCGAAACCGTCCATCTCAACGAGAATTTGGTTCAAAGTCTGCTCGTCTTCGCGGCCAGCACCACCGCGAGCATCGCGTTTATGGGCGACGGCGTCGATTTCGTCGATGAAGATAATTGAGGGGGCATTCTTTTTCGCCTTCGCAAAGAGATCGCGAACGCGAGAAGCACCAACACCGACGAACATTTCGGCGAATTCAGAACCGGAAATACTGAAGAATGGCACAGCAGCTTCGCCGGCGACGGCACGCGCCATGAGGGTTTTACCAGTGCCCGGCTCGCCAGCAAGGAGAACGCCGCGCGGGATTTTGGCGCCAAGTTTTTCGTACTTTTTCGGCTCTTTCAAGAAATCAACAACTTCCTCGAGATCTTGTTTCGCAGCTTCGTTCCCGGCAACATCTTTGAAGAGGACTTTTTTCTTGTCGGGACCGTAAAGCTTCGCCTTAGCCTTGCCGAAGCCCATGGATTGATTGTTCATGGACTGGGCTTGGCGCATCATAGAGCTAAAGAATAGAATGATAATGATGACCGGGATAACGATAATTGCGATATCGAGAGCATAGTCCCAGAAACTGGAGACTTCTTTGTATTCGATGACGGGGTATTTGGACCGGCACTCGGTCAGTTCATCACCGTTTTTGTCGACGCAATGGTCGATGAGCCCCTGCTCGTAAAGCGTGCCGGAAGCATCTTTGCGGGAAGTTTGAGAATAACGGTCTTCGCCCTTCTTGGTGATTTTGAGCGTGCTACCTTCGACGGTAATTTTCGCGATGTCGCCATTTTCGTCGTTCGCACGGGCAATTACGTCAGAGAGCGGGACTTCTTCAATGGTTTGGCTCGGAGTAAAGAGGGTGGCAAGCATGCCGCAAAAAATGACGAGCAGAAAAATAAACGAAAACCAGCGGAGAACATTACTTCCCTTTTGTTGTGGTTTTTTCTTGGTGGCTTGTGGCACGATGACCTCCTTATTATGGTTTCAGATGTGGCAGATATGCCATATATAATATGTTGCAAAATACATGGGGTGATTTTAGTCTGTCGACCAAAAATCTTGAATGGTCTGGGTGATCGGATTTGAACCGACGACCTCGCAGTCCCGAACCGCGCGCGCTACCAGCTGCGCCACACCCAGATATATCTATTATGTTATCACAGATTGAGGAAAATGGGAAGGAGTTGCAGAAAAGTTCTGGTGTATTTTGTGGTTGTATGGTATAATTAGTTGTACCGGGGCGTAGCACAGTTGGTAGCGCGCAGCGTTTGGGACGCTGAGGTCGCCTGTTCGAGTCAGGTCGCCCCGACCATAGCTTATATAAATGCGATTTTAGTGAATTCGACCCCTGTAAAATGGGCGAATTTTTTGTTAATGCCCCAGAGAGGGAGTTTTTGATAAGTTCTTGTTCAATTTTGCGCTTGCCCTCATCTAGAGTTTGAACCCAAGGGTACGGTTTTACCTCTATAACTTTGGTTGTTAATGCCTTAGTAGATTTTTGTGGAACAACGATTGCTTCGTTTAACTCGTCAATGTCGACTTGACGAAGAGTAGCTTTTGGACCGATGGCGAGCAGGATCGCCCTGCGCTCGCCAATGTCTTCTGCTAATTCAAACTTTTCTTTAGGACTAGTTAGTGTGTTCAGAGTTTTACCGATAATCTCATACCATTTACGCTGACGCTCTTCGTTATCTTCTGATGAGCGTTTAATATCTTCCATTAGAGACTGAATGTGTTTAGACTCCTTCGTAAACAACTCATCATCGATAATACCTCTTGTGCGCATATTAACTAGTTCATGTAATTGTTTCTCACAATCGTCCATACTCGCATTCTTAATCTTCGCAATATCATATCGTTCTAATAGTTCCTTTTCTCTAATACCGTCTAAGATTTCCATTGCCCACTGATAGAGGAGTGGGTGAAGCGTATAATGGTCAAGAATTGTGTCAATTTGCCTAAAGGCTTCTTTTTCGCTAATTGTTCCACGCATATTGCATTTACGATAGGGGCTTTTCTTAGTACATTTATAATACATATGCTCCGCATAAGTGCCGTCAGATAGGGGTCGGTCATGATGTTCGCCAATAATGGAACAACCGCAGTGAGCGCAGCTTAGTAGACCCTTAAGTTCATAACGCGTAGACTTGACTAGTGTTTTAGGGCGGAGATTATGGTCTTCCGCATATTTACTTTTAAGACGCTGTACTCTCCAATATTCATCTTCAGTAATCATAGGTTGCCAAGCTCCTTGGTGGAAGATATTTTTATCTTCAATATCTCGCACTTTACCCATATAGAACGGATTTTCTAAGATACCATGTAGTCCGCCAAGCGTTAAGGGCTTGCCGCCAACCTTTTTACGTTTCAGGGTAGTAAAATGATAATCTTCGTTTAAGATACAAAGCAAATCAGGCACAGTATAATTTCCAGTAAGATATAGCTTGAACATTCGTTGGAGGACGTAAAAACGTTCTGGATCAATGATAACTGTTGGTTGATTATTTTCATCCCGTGAGTTTAGGTAGCCTTGCGGAGCAACTCCAGTACAATGACCGTGCTTGTTTTTGCTTCGTACTCCTCTAGTAACGTTTTTACTCAAATCAATCGAGTACTGAGTAGCCATGCTCGCTTCAACTCCGAAGACGATAGTATTGTCTTCTGGACGATAGACTCGGTCGTTTGTATGAATTAACTTTAACTTACCATCAATAAGCAGCTGCTGAATAATGCCGTTTTCTTTAGGGTTGCGAGCTAGGCGATTTGTTTGCCAACAGATAATACCATTCGCCTTACCCTGTTCGATCATTCGTACCATTTGGTCAAACTTTGGACGGTTATTACACTTACTAGCGGAAGCAGCCTCTTGGAAAATCTTGACAACTTTATAGTTGTTCTTTGCTACAATTTGTTTCGCAATATCTAACTGGTCGGGGAGCGAAGCCATCTGACGGTCTTCACCTTCTGTAGATTTGCGTGCGTAGACAATAAACTTTAAGTCCTTTGGGTTCACGCTTGTTATACTCATAATAATTTGTCTCCTTAAATTAATTTTCGTTATTTTGACATAAAAAGTATAGACCTTTGTTTTTCAACAGGTTATAACTGGTTTTCTAAAAGGTCTATGCTTTTAGCGGTGCGAGGCTAATGTTTAAAAATCTTGCGATATCTTCCGATTAGCCGATGTACCGTTGTAATTGATTATGTTTTTACTCTCAAAATGGAATGTCGTCTAAGTTGATTTCCTCCTCGTCGTCTAAAACATCTAATGCTGCTTCTGGGTCGCTTTTATCTTCATCAGAGTAGCCATCGTCTTTCAGTTCATCTAAGTACTCCGAGGTCATCGCGTCCTCTTCATTAACGGCTGGTTTCATAATAACTACAGCTTTTAGAGACTGGCTTACTCCATTACCGAATTGCTTATGATGATATTCGTATGCTTTGGCAACTAGCGAAATAACTGCTCCCCTATTTAGACCTTCGATAGCGTCCTTACCAGTCATATTGACCACCTTAGTACGATCTGTAAATTTGAATTTAAATCGCTCCTCTCCTTCGTATTCGCTGAATTGAGCTACTCCAGCCTGTTCGGCTTTTCCGATTTTATTTTGTTTTACCCATGTTTCGATTTTTGACCTTACGACAGGGTCATCAATCACTACCATGATAGATTTACCATACGGGTTGTCATCTTCAAGATTAGCGAATGCCACCTTAAGATTTTTCAGTTTGATAATTCTTAGATCTTTTTCCTTGTTCATTTCCTTTTACCTCGTTTATTGTTCCATATGTTAGCATTGCGCTAGGGTGAACCTCGAATATGATACATATTTTCCTCCATTGATTTTTAACACAAGCTCTTTTGAGTTACTTCTCTCTTAGCCTCGTTAGATTGTCCGTCTTTCCAGTTGGTATCGGTAAGCTCAATCCAACGTTGACCGTACTTATAATGACCATGTTTAACTTTAATTCCGATACTCTCAAGAGTAGATTTACAACGGTCTAACTGCTTGCCGAGCGTCGCAGGTGAGCGTGGCCAGTCAGGATGATTTACGAGATAACACCTTGCCGTATCGTCCTCAACACAGTCAGCAAGTCCACTATAACGAAGCCTAATTTCATGAAGTTGCGAAGCAGTACCTTCCCACGTTCCGGTTTGCGAAGTTAGGAGACGACAGGCCTGAGCGACTAGTGAAGATTCAACCGCAATCTCAGTTTGCCTATCGAGAATGAACTTATATGCTTCCACGAATTCTTGACCCGTATGGCCATCCATACTCTCACAGATCGCGTAAGACAAAGCATACCAGTCGGCCAACCTCGGCAATTTCTCAAGCTTTACGGACGGTAAGAGTTTAAGGGCTTTGCTCAGCGTATTATAGATACTTCCTAGTAAGTATGGCTTTAACCTTGCGAATTCAGAATCTAACTCAGACTGTGTGCGACGCTTGGTTTCCGAAATACGACTAACCTTTAAGGGCAAGGTCCTATCCAATAGGTCTTCTCTCTGCACCAGTGTCGATGGAATGCCAGTAATGATTACTGGGCGACAAACTTGACAGATCCAATCATCATCATCGCTATATAGGGCGCGTTTAGCAAGGCTCGACCCAGTACAGATACGGCATAGCTCGTCGCTTAATGACAATGAGATATTGCTTAAATTATCAAGCAGTAGTGCGGCATTTTTATTAGCCAGTCTCATTAACTCTTGTCCATTACTGATCACTGGTAGACCACTTTCTAATGAAGAACACTCCACGAGGTCGACAATGCGTCTCGCCGTCAAAGTCTTACCGGAGCCGTTGTCGCCGCTGATGCTCAAAAGGGGCTTCGGAATGTTTGGAATATATAGACTACAGATATATGCCATAACCACTAGCCACTCTCGATCATCCTTAAACTCTGACAAAAGCGGTCGTAATAACTCAATACTACAGTCTTCATGTCGCTCAGGTAGGCTTTGCGGCTTTTGATGTCGATGACGGAGAAAAGCAATCGGTACGTCTTGAATTGACCAGCTTTCTGGAGTAATACTTATGGCATGCAACCCATCACAAGTATCATAAATGATTTCTAGCGGATTGCCTTGACAATCATCGACTCGACATAGGCGAGTATTTAGCTCATGATATTCATCGCCCGTTTCCGCTTCGTAAATTAACATCGTGCGGACAATATCAACAATTGCGTCTAACCCTTGAAATCTCTTATATTTCTTGATTAAAAAGTTTCGTAGCCACCTTTCAAATTCTTTAGATGTTAGTTTAATGACCTGACCTCCAGTTTTGCGGATGGCAATATAAGGTTCTTGTCGCTGATCAATAAACAAAGTGTTCTGATCTTTAATTTGCTCAACGGCTTCTTCTGCTAAAGTTTTCCCTTTATCTACTTTAGGGTCGCTTTTATTGGCAAGGTTTTCTGCCATTATGCACCTCCTTTGTTTGAAGCTCTCGTGAACTTAAGATCTTTGCGGCCGTAAATCTCACTACCGATACGGCACAAGCGTAAAGCTCGTCGTCATTCAAACTTAGACCGACGGATGACTTCACAATTTTGCGCAACCGCTTCAGATTTTTGGCATCAAAAACCTTGTCCACTGGGGCTTCCTTCCTTTGATTTAGTTTTATATTGTAGATTCTATTTTCGCTGAACCTACTCCTATTCTAAGTGAAGTAGCCAAAAAACACCCTCCTTGAAACTTATAAAGTTTGAGGAAGGTTTTACACCCTTGTTATATTAAAAGTTTGGTTCTTGAAAGAAAGCTCAAACTCTTGAACTTTTTGGTCGTTGTTAAAAACCGTTGGTATCTTATATAGCAACGACAAATAGTCTGGATCTTTTTGTTCTTTCTCTATAAAAGACGCTGTGCTATTTAGAGATCTACCAAAATACAGCACCTCAAGAACATCAGTTTTCATTTCTTCATTAAATTGAAGAAGCGCATTGTGAAACCAGTCCCTTTCCCATTGTTTTTTGAACTTGGATCTATCTTTCCACACCTCTAAATCAGTATATCCATCCGTCAAAAATGGTAGTCTATCTATTTTAAAACAATATTCCAAAACGCCTAAAAGTTCATTGGCACTTAGCTTTTTAGCTGTTTGAGTGGCTAAATAGTTTAATATAACATTTCTTATAGTGAAGATCGTGATTTGCGATGCTCGAGTTTTCTCTGGTTTTACGTGCGCAGTTTTTATATATTTCCAGTTTTGCGATAGATACCACTGCATATCCTCGAGACTAGTTTCCTCTGAGAAACAAATCATTGGCTGCTTAGATTTTTTAGTTGTAGTAGTTGCGATTTGTAGATTTTTAGCTCTGTCAGGTCTCACTAGTGTTCCGTATATGTACAGTACGACCGATAGATCCATCCAGTCATAACATGTCAAAAAATATCTTACTAGATGATCTCTATTTTTCTCTATACTGGATATAGTGCAAGAATCGAGTAGCCGACGCACGCCCACGATTGGGCGGTCATATTTCGCTCTTACTATCGCGGCATACTGACGGCTAGTCCATGGATAAGGGCTCAGCGGAACAAAATTAAAATTGTTAGTAGTAAGGTCCATCCCCCATTTTCCTTGACCACATAGATCATTTAAGATGTTTACTACAAGCCTAGTGCAAGACGCTAAAAACTCATAGTCGTAGTTTTTTATATACCCAATATGTTCTCCATCATCATAATCGCAAGTATCTTCGTAATCTACATTCATATTAAGAAAATTACGAATTGCATCATTCATAATATATATTATACTTACCACCTCTGTTATTGTCAAACCCCCACCCCTGTCGCGAATAGGTATTCACATTTGAAGTAATATGTGGTATAATAAGGGTGCTTAAATCTTAACGAATCGGACAACGTCAACGAAAGTTGATTAGTTCCAAGCGGAAATGCGGCTATGTACGCAAGTCTGTTCTTGGAACTAGATTTGTTAAGGTTTAAGCGACTAGTACATAGTCGCATTTTTGTTATCAGAGCGGCTAAGAAAGGGCATTCAAAATGAGCATTATCAAATTCACCGACCTACTGCATTTATCGAACAATGACATGAGCAATCTTAAACTCGTGTTTAATAGTAATTGGCAATATGACGCAGAAAACCAAGTACCAGAGGTCAAGGCAAAACTCGGCGATCAGTCGAGGTATTTTGATTTGCTTGCTATGTACCGTGTTGGTGAAGTAGCCGTAGTTCAGGAGTCGGTCAAAACTCATAACCCTGATGGTCATAAGCGGTTTAAGAATGGTGAGATTGTTTTTTGCTTCATACCTTATTCTACCGATAAGGACTGGCTGCTAGTGAATGCGTATAAAGTACTGGACAATAGCAAGTTCCTGATTGAAGCTGATGAGGAGTGTATGACTGAATATAAGCCATTTTTCGGTAGGCTAGTAGTTCACTTTGAAGATAAAGGCAGAAATGTTACGGTGCGGAAAGAAGATATTATCGATACCATAAGTGTTAAAACCATCCTCGAGCACCCCTACAATGAACTTGGTGAAGATTTTCCGGGTTATGAAAACGTTGATTTATCATGGAATGATTTGCGTAGAGTTTTAAAGTTCAAGAACTGGCAGACGGCTTTAGAGAACCAAAAAGCAGTTTATCTGATTACCGATACCGCTACAAATAAGCGTTATGTCGGCTCGGCTTACAGCGATAATATGCTACTGGGTAGATGGCGAAATTACGCCGAGAATGGACATGGTGGCAATAAGGAGCTGAAAGCCTTAGTTGAGGAGCGAGGTTTAGATTATGTAAAAGATAACTTCCGATACTCAATTCTTGATATTTATAAATCTACTACTGATGACGAAACGATTATCGCGAGGGAGTCTTGGTGGAAGGAAATACTATTAACTCGTGGAGATTACGGCTATAACGCAAATTAGTCTTTATATTTTGCGAGAAAAGTCCCATAATTTAAGCCGAGGAGCATGAATATATGATAAGTTTAACTTCAATAATAACCGCCATTAGGGGAGCGAGCCTTGCCACCAAAATAGGATTAGGTGTTGGCGCTGTTGCTGTCGTGGCTGGCGGTACTGCTGGCACTGTGGCAATTATAAATAATACCAACAGGACACCGGAAACACAGCAAATAACGTCCGAATTACAAAATGACGACAACTCCTCGTCCGGGCAAAACAATACGCAAGTTGGAGAAACTGGAGAGCCTGAAGATGATGAAGAAAAGGACGACCAGCCGACAAACGAAGTTAAGCCGAATAACACTACAAGTACCAACGATAACTCACAAACTACTACACCGAAACCGAACAATAATGCTTCTAATCAGTCTAGTTCCAATAATTCTTCCACTTCTAAACCAAGCACTCCAGCCCAAACCCAACCATCGCAACCAAGTCAACCCGCTCAGCCTAGTCAGCCATCACAACCCGCTCAGCCTAGTCAGCCATCTCAGCCAACCAAAAAGCCCGACTATAATTTGAATGACAACTACGTGATTGCTTATTGTTTTGCGGCAATTGGCGGAAGCACTAGTAATTTTTATGCCGTAAATAAAAATTCTGAAACAGCTACAAATTCCTGTGTCGCCAAGATGATAAGTAGTGCGCGTAATCATAGTGAATATTCAAATATGTCCGATGACGATATTTTTGCGGAGATAGGTGGAGGCGGATATAGTGGCCAGCTAACTGAAGCTGAGTGTTCCAAGAATGGGTTAAGTTGTGGGAGATGGTAAAATACTAGAGAGCTATGATGAAAAATAACACAACCAGTTTAAGCAAAATTGAGAAAAACTTTAGGGAGCTAATTGTTAAGCAGTGCGAGTTTTGTAAGTTTGATAAGTATTTGGAAGAGAATCCTGATTTTGAGTTCCCGAAGATTGCGGAAGACTTATTACGGTCTAACGCTCAAAACTTTATAGCTGTTCCAGGCATGTTTGGCGGTTTTACATATTATCTCGAAGAAGCAGATAACAAGCTAACATTGTATATGGAACAGTCTAGTCGCATGGACTACGACAGTGATAGCTATATGTATTTTGAGATTACCGAAAACGGAAGCAGAATGCTTAAGGGTGAGGAGCGAGGTGCTGTACGGAGAAAGTTTTGGGAGTTAGCGAAGAAAGCTCATGAAGAGCATAAAAATGGAGAAAATGAGAGGCGAGCATGAACCCAGCGAGCGAGAATAGCGTTACGATTATGAAATACAAATCTCCGGACGGAGTGTATGATTTTAAGTGTCTTGATAAGTGGAATGTGGCGGACGAAGTGGAGCGGCTGGACGCTATGATTAAGGAAAAACAAAAATTAGAGGCTGAGGGCTACGTTGTTTTATGGATTAAGACGTTGCCAATTTTTGATTTATAGCAGCACTTTAGACACTATTTTGTAGTATTTTTCGCCTATATCAGATAGTGTCATGCTCTGACGTATGCCTAGTGCATCTTCTACAATTGCGGGCGCAGTAGAGCTTTTTACTAAGCCAAGAGCAACCAATCTGTCAGCCCCATAAGATAAGAAAGAGAGATAATTAGGCGCTTGCTGATATATAGTGTCTAAATCGTAAATGTCGTCTACAAAAAACATTCTTGTTATCTCCGAGAACTCACAAAAAGTTTTCCAATCTATGTTTTCATTTATATATTCTTGGAATATCGCCGCTAAGATTTTGCTTTTAGACAACTCTATATTTTGATTTAGAATAATCAGTACTCTGCCAAGCTCAGCTTCGGCTTTTTTGGGATTTTCATCAATTATCTTTTTATACTTCTCTTTCTTCTTCTCGTCCAGTTGTCCATTATTTAACTCTTTTACGAAGGCTAGTGTTTGACGCAGCAAATTCCTATCATGGAGATTCTGAGCTACGTTTTTCACTCCTACTAGCGTACTCATGAGTGGAAAATCTTTTAAAACGCCTTCATCTAGGATACTATCAATGCCAAACTCGGCAATGTCCGGAATGCTGTCGGCTATATTGGAAAATAAACTATTTTGAAACTGTGGAACAATTTTATTCATATTGATATTATACAACGCCACCTCGGCTAAACGGTAGATAGCGGAAAAGTTTTAAGTAGGTTATTGGCTCCTAGGTGTTAGGTTTGGGAGCTGATTTTTTCATTTACTTTTTTGACATTTAAGTCAATAATTGGTCTTATTATGAAACAATCGCCAAGTTCCATTACGGTTATGAAGTATTTAGGCGCAGATGGAGAGTACCACTTTGTAATAGTTGATGACTTAAAGTTTCCAAGCCTTGAAGATAGGTTGAACTTTTTGAGTAAAGTAGAATATAATCTTTGGGCGAATGGTGAGATCATTGAGCATATATGGACGAGAACGTCTAGTAGTTGTGAGGTAATATCTTAAATGATTGTCAGCAAAGATTGGAAGCCAAACTTCTATAAGTATGAGAAGGTCCGCCGAAGCGGCAGATATAATATGATTATGGAGGCTAGGCAAGCGATTAAAGCTTGTGACATTAGTAGCCGAGAATATCGAGATATATTACTTAACTATAACGTTTACAAAAGGTATGTTGAGGCGAAATATGGCACGATTGATAACTTTATGAGAAAGCATAAAAAATGCGACTACTAGATTACGAGTGCCAGACTACATTTTGGGAAGACTTTAGCATGGCGGAACGTTTTGGGACGGAAGCAATTGAAGATACTTATAAGCGAGCCGAGTCGGAATGGAAGAACGACAGGGTTTACGGAACGGAACTCTCAATGGTACTTAACCATAAATGTTGGTATTGGTACGAAAAACAGAACGAAACACTTAGTAGGTTATATGCTGAACTTTGGGAAGAATGGCATGAGTGGGTGTTAGACAACTGGAAGAGCGAAGATTTGACTTATTATTTGAGGGTTACGGATTAGCTTCATTCATCTTCCCTACGATGTTTACCTAATTTTCTATCATGCTCTAATTCACCTAAGTTCTTTGAGAAATATGTAGCACTGCTCAATAAAGCAAGCTTTTGCAATAATGCTTCGTCGCTCACTTTGCCGCTTATGACGTTGCATAACTTACGCACAAGTTCTCCGGAATGATAAATTGCATTAAGTGATTCAATCCCAGACAAATCATTAGTCAAAAACCTGTGAGTAAGATCGTTACGAGGATTACGGCAATATTTCACCCAGTCATTAAAGCCGATGTCATTGCGCAGTTTTGTAACACTTTTATAGTTTAATAGTTCGCACAGACTTTCCCAAAGGTCGGACATTTTTTTCATTTTAGCATATTTTTCGTGCGCTTTTTCTAATTCCTCACCTTCCGAAGCACAAAGCTCGCAATACAGATAGCCAATAGATAGTTCTACGAAATTATCAGCCAGTACTACCGCCTCATTGTTACGGCCAAAACAACGCATATTTATAGCCTCGTTAAATTTGGATACCAGTTGAAATACTTTGTCATCGGTAAAAGTTTGATTTACATGCGCCCCTCTAAACTGCGTCAGTTCTTCGTCTTCGAGTGGACGAGCATTAAAAATTTCGCTAATTGGATTTTTATGAAATGTAATAGTTTCTCTTTTTAATATACGTTTCGTTAGCCTATCAAAGACATTCATATTAATCGTTCCGGGAGAAGACTGAACGGTCAAGCTATGCATGTAGTGATTATGTCTTGTAGGGATTGATTGGAAGCCAACGATAACGCGATTAGCGAGCATAATAGCATACTCGTATAACTTAATTAAACCAGAAAACGTGCACAGCTTTGAACTTCTTGCAGCTTCATTGCTGCATACTGATACGACAAAATAAGTTATTTTTATAAACGCAGTTCCCATTGGCAAGATTTTCGAAATAGCCGTGACACAAGACGCCTCAGTAACCTTACCACCTTTACTTCGGATTGACATGGAATTATAGCCCTCTGGTAGTGGCACATAGAAGTCTAAAGGTATCAAAAACGTAACGACTTTGTCTGGCACATCTAACGTTTGTCGTAATTCGTTCGATCTCTTCAGTAATTCATCACTGAAATAGTCTGTCAGTCGCCGAAACATCATCCCGAAATGTTCGTCATGTGAAATATCATGGCGAGTTAGAGCTTCAGCTAAGGTTGGCGCTGGCATAGAATTCTTACCTTCAGAATATTCTTTACAAAGTTCTTCAAAGACTTGCTCTTCAGCCTTCTTTTTCTGATTTTCTTGCCTATTTTTCCTTTTACGGATCACCTCTTTATGGTTTCTCTTCTTAAGCATCTATACATTCCTCTAATATATCTATTATACCATTTTTTTCCTCTAGAAATTTTGTTAACCCCTGCTTTACAAAGCCCGACCACACAGAATATAAAGCCTGTTTTCGACTGTTTTGCCCCTGTAAAATTGTGTTCTGCCCCTTAGCAAGTTCAGGGGCTAATTTTTTGACGTTTTTACGATTTTTTCGAGCCAAGGATACGGTTCTACCTCTATAATTTTCCGCGTTATGGCCATTAATTTACCGCCACGTAACTCTTCTTGCTCTGTTAGTATGACTTACTACAAAATAGCTAGAGCCAATGGTGACTTTTATGCAGTGGCTAGCATTGCGAAAATTTACGAGAAAAAATACTTGAGCTTGTGAGTTTCGGACGCTGGAGTACGTTCTACAACGCTTAGGACGTATTTTTTGTTTGGCTTAATTCCGAACCTTAGATGCTTGTAAAAAGAAATCGATAGTGTTTACTCTTGCTTTGAATGCATGCTATAATATATTTATATATGCTTGTCAATAAAGATTGGAAGCCAAACCTCTATAAGTACGAAAAAGTCCGTCGAAGCGGTAGCTGCAATATGCTTATTGAGGCTAGGTGATCAATTAAAGCTTGTGATACTAGTAGCCGAGAACACCGAGACATATTACTTAACTACAATACTTATAAAAGATGCATTGAAGCGCAATATAGGTCGGTCACTAACTTTACGGGGGAGTATAAGAAGTTTGACTTTTAGGCTATGGATGTAAAACTAAATTTTGGGCAGACTTTAGTATTGCGGAAATGTCTGGAGAAAAAGCAGTTAGAGATATTTATAAGCAAGCAAAAGCTGAGGAGAGAGACGATCGTATTTATGGAACAGATTGCCTATGGCACTTAACCATAAAGTTGTTATTGATACGAGGAGCAGAATACAAAATTCAGTCAACTTTATGCTGAACTGCGGGAAGAATGGTATGAGTGGGTGCTGGAGAATTGGAAGGGCGAAGATTTAAGGTATTATCTGAAAGTGATGGATTAACCAACCAGAAATAAAAAATAATCATAAGTACTATGACATAAAATTATTTACAAATCAAATAACTTGTGTTAAACTGATGATATTGCCTGGAGGAAAAGATATATGAAAAATAATGGCGATATCGTACAATTTTTAAAACAAAAAGATTACATAATGATAAATAATAAACTCGGCAGTGGTTCTTTTGGCAAAACTGTTATTTTGCAAGATCCTTTCATTGACGAACTTTTTGTTGCTAAAAAATATGCTCCAGTTGATGATAGTATTAAGGTTGAGTTTTATAAGAACTTTATAGACGAGATAAAAATTCTGTACAAGTTAAACCATAAAAATATTGTCAGAATTCATGGGTATTACCCATACGAAAACAATTATAGCGGATACATCATAATGGAGTATATTGATGGTGAAACGATTGTGGAGTATCTAGGGAATTATATACCTTTCGATCCACTTCCGTTAAATTCGATTTTTTCGCAGCTCATAGACGCATTTTGTTATCTCGAAAGCAAGAATATTATCCACAGGGATATTCGGCCAAGCAATATTATGGTAGATAAAGACGGCACTGTAAAGATAATTGATTTTGGTATTGGAAAAATATGCGTGAGCGCTTCTGCTAGTGATAGTATTGCATCACAAATAAATCGTAATAACGCAAACACTTTACCAGATGAATATTACCGCTCGGAATATACCTCATTGACTGATATGTTTTATTTAGGAGATTTATTCAGAAGTATACTGAATGACGATAAAATTATAGCTGATATCGATTTTTCATACAGAAAAGTAATCAACAAAATGGCCGATAAGAACCCAAAGAACAGGTATAAAAATTTCAAAGAGATTAAGGCACTAATAGATAAACACGATTTTCAGCAACTTGAGATTACCGAAACCGATAAGGAAATTTATAAAAACTTCGCCAACAAGGCTTTTGAACTTATTACCAAGGTAGAGACCAATACAAAGTTTCAGCAGAATCCTTACGTTTTCAAGGATAAACTCAAGGATATTCTCAATAATAATCTATTTGAGGATAATGTACAGAACGTTGGAGATTTAGCGACTACATTATTTGACGGAAAGATATATTTCATACCTAACAAGAGTATTCCATGTTCCATAATAAAAAAATTCTTAAACTGGTTTGACAATCTATCTGAAGGAACGCAAAGAATAGTTTTATCCAACTTAGAGTCTAAGCTTAATCAAATACCAAGGTACACGAGTGAAGATAGTGTAGATATTGATGAAATTCCTTTTTAGCGCACTCTTTATCAAAACAGTATGCCATCCTCCTCTAGAAATTCTGTTATAGCCGAGTGAACTATGCCCGACCAGATATTGTTAATGAAGAAAAGTGAACGCGGACAAGTTGGTTTAGTTGGAGAATACGCCGTTTTGTCGGCGCTTATTTTAAATGGGTTTAATGCAGCGAGGACAGATGGTAACTCTAAAGATATTGACATCTTGTGTATGAACTCGGAGTTCTCCAAAATGACCAAAGTACAAGTAAAAACTGAAGGGCCGGATACTTTTTATCAAAAGAATAAGAAGTCCTTGCCGCACTATGCGTTCCATGTTTCGACTTCGGAGAAGTATCGGACGAATTATCGGCAGATAATTCTTGATCAGGAGATTTATTTCGTGTTTTATCTTTGTCCGCAAACTCCTATGGCATTAGAGGCAAAGCCTTTTGATAGAAATCGCACATACGGCAGGTTCTTTGTTGCTTCGCCTGAAGAAGTCGTGAGGCAGCTGGATTTTCAAGCAGAGCATGGCAACTGTAAGTATTTATACTTTCGCGTTTTTGAAGAAGTTGATGACTTTTGTCGGAGGATAGGAGGTGACATGATGAGCGATTTTGAGAATCGCTGGGATAAGCTGAGAGGTTAAGCATGCCGTCAGAGAGGGCGAAGAAGCAGCATGGTGAGCGGGTGCGGAAGAAAGTACGGTAGTCTATTCCCACACGAAAATCGTACAAAACACAAAGAACGCAATTAACAACAAAGCTACTCCTGCTACCACTCCGCCAATAATTAAATACCACTTAACCATCTTTTTCGCATTGTTTACATTTTTATAGACAGAGTTTAACTTTTCGCCATCAAGATTATTATTTCTAATTTCTTCCAGATCAATATCTTTCACTAATTCGTCTAGCGTGATGCCAAAATAATCGCTCAACATCACCAATTTTTGGAAATCTGGGTAGGCTTGGCGGGATTCCCACTTAGACATGGTTTGCCGAGATACATTTAATTCATTACCTAAATCTTCTTGCGAAAGCCCTTTTGACTTTCTTAGACTAATTAATTTTTCGCTAAAATCCATAATCTTCTCCTTTTTATAAATTATGAGTAGATTATATCAACCCTATAAATATTACCTCAACCAACTTTGGTTGGAAATTTGTCAACTTGTTTTTACGATTTCCAGGAATCGCTATAAGTGGGCTGTCGTTATTTCTTCAGTCGTAGCGGAAATTTGATGACTGTGCGGTCGTGGCCGTTGGCGTCGGGTTCGGTGGCAGTGAAGGGGTCGGCGGCGAGTTCTACTTCCCCGCTATAGTTGTAGGCGCCGGGTGTGCGCGATTCGAAAAGATGGAGTTTGATACTGTTCGTGTTTGACTCGGCGAGAGTTTTGTTTTGCGAATAATCAATGCGCTGGTCGCCGGTCTTACCCATGCCAGTATAATTCAGGATGTCGCCTCGCCATTCGTCGGCGTGGTAGCATTGACCATGCTTGACAAAAATGACCAGAGTATTAGTTTGCTTAGACTTACGCATACCACCCATGTTACCGCACTTGAAGGCTTCGACAATTTCTTGGTTAGTATAATCCTCGCCGGGATGAAAATCGGAAATATTCATTTTGCTCCTTTGTGATATTATACTATATTTTTCTGGTTTGAACTTATTGATTTTATTGGTATATTTGTTATAATACTTGAATATATTATTTTTAGTTACGCAATTGGTAGGTTGTTCTTGATGGAAGCAGTTTGAGGTTGCGGGAAAGGGCCGCA
Source organism: uncultured Candidatus Saccharibacteria bacterium (assembly GCA_948868795.1). Taxonomy (GTDB): domain Bacteria; phylum Patescibacteriota; class Saccharimonadia; order Saccharimonadales; family Saccharimonadaceae; genus Nanosyncoccus. The sequence goes on from CAQRDK010000005.1 coordinate 55,029, forward strand.
ATGAGCCATTCGGGCGCGCAATCTCAAAGCGCGGATTTAGACAATAGTTTTAATTTTGCAAGTTCGCCGGGGGCTGGCGCGGTGGGCGGCCAGCTTGGCGAGGAGTCCGAGAGCCAGGACCGCTTTCAATCTCGTAGAGAAAGCGATGCGCGACGTAGGACGTCGAACAGAGATGATGAGAGGTTTTTGCGGCAGGAAAAGTTGATTCAGCATGAGCTAGAGCGAGCTTTGGCAAAACGGCGAATTGGGCTGAAGGCCTCAGAACTCTGTCGGGAAGCGAAAATGGCAAGATCGACTTTTTACACTCATTACAAAAGCTGCGACGAGGCGTTGATTTGGTATGAATTACGACTGGAGGAGGAATTTGTGAGGTCCTTGCCGCAAAACTTGAGGCGGGAGCTGGCGTTTGTGCGGCTTTTTAGTTTTATTTCAAAACATCAACGGTATTTTTCCGCAACTTTCCAAAATCAAAATATGTTTCTTCTGATGCGGTTGGTAAAACATGTTTGCGCACCGAGAGCTGAGCTGAATCAAAAAGCGTATGTATTATACGTTTGGTCGGTACAGGCGATGATTTGGTGCTGGGGTGAGTGTGATAATTTCTCCGCAGCGAAGGCGGAGATTTATCGGAAAAAGTTGATGATGCTGCGGGTGATGGATTATGGATTATAAGATTGGACTAAGCGATAGCGACTAAATGGGATGAAGTCGATGATATATCGCTTAGACAAGTTAGTCCGTTCCTTTAAGCGCCCCGTAGATGCTCGCCTCAACTTCTTTTGTTAATCTAGTTTCCTCCTCTTGTTCATGTTGCAGCCACACCTTTCTTTTTTCTGCCGCTTCTTGTGTCGTGGCTAATTTCCAACTATTCCTTTCGAGACAGTACCCAAGTTCAGTCATTAACTGGATGGTTTCTTCTTCATTTAGTCTGAGGCGAGTCATGACTTCTTGCGTGTTCCAGGTAGCTTTTTCGTCAAGAAACCCTCGAATTTGCGACAATCGATACAGATTACTCTGAAGCCAGTTCTGCACTACATTAGGCTCCGACTGTGTTTTAATTTCTTCACAAGTGAAGCCGTAGCCGAGATTGCTAAAAATCAAATTAACTATCGTCAATACATCAAATAACTTGCGTAAATCGCCTCCAAATGACCCTAGTCCTTCCGGTATCCGGAAAACAATACAGTTGACGTCGCCGTCAATGTACTCGTTTCGTCTCAGGTTGACTAGCTCGCCATATGTCCAATCCGACGTTAATTGTTTGTAATTGTCTAAAATAAAATACTCCCATCCTGACTTAGCTTATATTTGATACCCATCAATTGGCTTTGTTTCGTGTGGCCATTTAGGTTAATCTCAATAGAAAAATCGTTTTCCGATTCTGCTTGCGGACACCTAAAATCCGGGTCAGCTTACTGGGCGGCGCAGAGCGCTCTAACAGCGAGCGCCCTCATAGACGTAGATGGCGAGACCATATACGTAGTAACACGCGTTTTTATACCGTTGCCTGTCGAACTATATACCTGACACAATACTTGTATCTTTTTCATATCTTACACTTCATTATGGTTACCTTCAATAAACCTCGGATTTACTGGGCATGATGATTGCGGCGAGGATGTAGGCGAAGATGCCGCCGCCGACGCAGAAGACGAGCAAAACCCATGCGAGGCGGACAAGCGCAGGGTCGACGTTGAGATATTCGGCGAGACCGCCGCAAACGCCTGCAATACGCTTGCCGTATTCAATACGATAGAGACGTTTGGTCATAGTTTGCTCCTTTTGTTCCCGGCTGAAACTGCCAGGGTGATTTATTGGATTTATTTTACATCTTGCGCTATGATTTGTCAAATAAGGATGCTCCAGCAAAGCGTTGGTCACTTCCCGAAATTGGCGATATGTTGTTCCCTGGTGCCGTCTTCGGGGCGGGAGAGAGGAGATAGCTTTTCCGAGAGAGAATGGAAGGCCCTGGCTATAGCGGGAAAGTCGGGGATATTTTGGTAGATTCGGCTAAAATCGCCCTTTTTCGTGATGAAGTGGGCTTCGGGTGGTATATTGCGAATATGCCACTCTCCGGAAACTGAGTGGGTAATGAAAGTATAAATCGGGAGTTTTACATCGAGAAATCGACGGAGACATTCGGCGTGGTAACGGTTTTGTTCGACGGGGCTGAGAAAGGTGTGTTTGCCATGATAATACTGCGCCCACTTTTTTGAGCGACCATCGCCGTAGATTTTACCCTGATAGGTTTTGTGTTCGAAGACAAGGATGCCTTTTTTCGAAAGAACAAGTAGATCAATTTCGCTGGTTTTATTGGTTTTGTCGTGGACAGGGATGTAGACATTGCGGAAAATCTGCGACTCAGGAACGCCAAGTCGGATAAGCTCACGGTAGAGAAAGCGCTCCCCGCCCTGCCCGGAAGTTTTGTATTCCTGACGATTACTAAGCATGTCCCAAAGGTCGGAGAAAGTTAGCTGGTTGCGACGCAGTAGTAAAATAAAGTAAGCGGCAAGCGCGACGAGTGGAGCAACAATCAGGATTATTCTCATATGTTATATTATACCAGTTGTCGGTCAGCATGATATAATAATTAGAAATGGAGGAAGTTATGAAGTTGATGAAGTTGGAACATTCGGGGATTGTGTTGGAGAAGGGCGGAAAGAAGTTGGTTTTTGATCCGGTGGAGTTTGCGGCGACGTTGCCGGAGTTTGACAACGTGGCGGCGATTATTATTACGCATGCGCATAATGACCACTTGCAGCCGGAACGGATTAGTGCGATTCTCGATCGAAATCCGGGAGCGAAGATCTTTGCGCCGGAAGATGCGGCGACAGTGATTCGGAACGCTCTGGGCGCGGCAGATGTGACGGTCGTGAAGGGCGGAGACGAGGCTTTTGTCGGCGGGGATGAGATAGCCGAGGGCTTCGTCGGGAAATATGAAGGGTTTAAGTTAGAGTTCTTTGGAAAAGACCACGCGTCGGTCGTGGCAGGCAAAGTTCCCTGCCAAAATATCGGCGTGGTGGTCGACGGAAAGTTGACGAACCCGGGCGATTCGTTTGATTTATTAGAGATGAATGGAGCGGTGGAAGTTTTGCTGGTGCCAGAGGTGGCGCCGTGGACGAAGGTGTCAGAAACGACGGAGTTTATGAAGATTGCTAAGCCGCGAATGGTGGTGCCAGTGCACGATGGGCTTCTGTCAGAAATGGGCAAGACGATTTATGACAACCTTTTGCGCGGAGCGTGCGAAGGGATGGGCGCGGAGTTTGCACCGCTGGGGATTGGGGAGAGTATCGAGATTTAGATTAAAATTACGGGCGAAATTTCGACGCCAGGCTCTTCGGCGAGTGTGTGTTCACGGGAAGAAATTTGGTTGATTTCGCAGTAGCGGTTCTTGAAGGCTTCCTCGCCGCGAAGAAGTGCACGGATTTCGGAGAGGAAGTTGCGATACTCGTCGTCAGCATAGAACATGTTTTCTGGATCATCTTCGCTGTAGCGTTTAGAAAGTCTACGAAAAGTATAATCGAGAAAGTCTTTGACGGTAGTTTCGGGCTGGCGGTCTTTTCCAACGAAGAAACTGCGCACGAAAACCATTTCGACGCGAGTGTTACGGTCGGCCGAGGAAATGAGTTTACCGTAAGTTGAGCGCGGGACGTCAGACTTTGAGGAACGATGGTCTTCGATGGCTTCGGCGATAATGTCAACTTCTTCTGGCGAGAAATAGTCATAAACTTTCGCGTCTTCGCGGAGAAGTTTAGCAGAGATGAACTCATGGCGATCACTATCGATATGTTTGCCGAGGTCATGATAGGCGGCAATGGCGTAGATTAAATTCGGGTCGAGATTTAGAGAGAAAACATCATTAAGGAGGAAGCTGCGACGGATAACCTCGCGGATATGGAGAATACCGTGCGCACGGTCGTTCTTAGAATATTGCGGCAGAATATTGGTTTCGACGTAAGTCCTGAGGCTGAGATTAACTGGTGCGAGATATTTGGAAAGTTGCTGCTCAAGCTCGAATGTATGCTCAAGATGATTGACTTTCAGGAAGCGCTCGCGGAAAAGGTGTTCGCCGGAAGTAAGATTTTGTAAGTCTTTGAGGGCAGCCTTGAACTCTGAATCGTCGAAGAACATTTTTCTCAGAGCATAGCCATTTTCACCGTATTTGCTAGCGAGATGCTGGCGGGCGTCGTTGATGACCTCGTCGAGAGAAAAGTTGCTGAAGTTGCGCAGGCGGTAAGTATAAGTGCGGCGAAGCATAACATCAATGTTGATATTGCAATCAGCAGAAGTAATAATTTTGCCATAGATGCTGCGAGGCGGCTGGTCACGGTGAGAGCGGTGGTCTTCGATGGCTTCGGCGATGATTTCGATTTCGTCGGGCTTCAGAAACTGCTTAAGGCTTTCATCCTTGCGAAGGATTTCGGCGGAAACTTTTTCATGGTGAGCGGCGTCGATGTGATGGCCGAGATCATGATAGGCGGCGGCAGTATAGATGATGTTGGGGTTGAGGGGCTGGGCGGTTTGATTGGCTGTGTTGACTTGATTGGCGAATTCAAAACTGCGACGGATAACGTAGTCGATATGGCCGATTTGATGACCCCACTCATTTTTGGAATACTGCGGGAGAATATGGGCTTCGATGTAGGATTTCAGCTGGGGGTTGACTTTTGAGATGTCGATTTCGTTATCGCGTGCGGTAGAGTTCATAAGTTGATTATACACCAGTTTACCGGTTTGAGATGAAGCTAGTTGCGAATGATTGAAGGGATGCGGTTTTGCGTTTCTGTTTGGATGAAGGTGGCGGATTTTGACGCTTATGCCTGACAAGATTGGCGCGGCGTGATAGAATAAGAGGGTAGCGTCCTTCGGCTTCAGGGGCTCGTCTTCGAGTTGCCTTTGGTCTGTTCGGCGTAATGTCGGGGCTTGGCGCAGTGGTAGCGCGCACGCCTGGGGGGCGTGAGGTCGCCAGTTCGATCCTGGTAGCCCCGACCATTAGAATTGTTATATATGAAATATGCGTTTGTAATTGTAGCGATTTTGGCAGTCTGGCTGGGGACGATTTTGCTAGCAGTTTGCAGCCCAGAGATTGGGCTGTTTTTGCCAGTTTTCGCAATAGTGATGACTGCGGTTTTGTTCTTGATTGGGTTCGGGAAGAAGAAATGATGCGAAACGCTCGACGCTATGCTGGACTAATTGCGAAGTTAGCAAGAATTAGGCTCTCAAAAGCGGCCCGAAAGGATTGTGAGTATCGCCGGGCGATTTTTGAGAGTTTTCGGGAGTGGGGCGGGGTTTATATTAAGTTCTTACAGATCCTGGGCGGATCGAGCAAGTTTTTGGACGGTTGGGGTGGACCACGAGAGATGGAGATTTTTGCGCAGGCGCCACGGGAAGCCCTTAATCTAGCCGAGCATGTGCAGATAGAAAAATTTGCGAAAATTTCATCGGAGCCGGTAGCAGCAGGGAGCTTTGCGCTAGTATATCGCGGGCAGTTAATAACCGGCGAGGATGTGGCGGTGAAGATTTTGCGACCGTCAATTCAGAAAAACTTAAAAACGGACTTAAAGTCACTGCGAAAGCTGTGTTGGCTATTCTCGAAGTTTCTGCCGAAGTATTTAGTAGATTATAATGACGCTTACGATGCGTATGCGAAAATGCTTATACAGGAAACTGACTATCGTCGGGAAATAGAAAATCAAAAATATTTTACTGAACTCTATAGCGACCATCCGCGGATTGTGATACCGAAAGTTTATGAAGAATTGTCGTCGGAAAACGTGATTGTGCAGGACTTTATTGAGGGACCAGCGCTAGCAGACGTGATGAGTGCGGCAACGCGCGACAAGTCGGCGGCGAAGATTGCGAAGGAGCTGACAGGATCGGATATTTGGGAACAAGTAATACTGGCGGGCGGCGAAGCGCTTTATACGGCAATGTGCGCGGATTACGTTTACGGAGACCCGCATCCGGGGAATATTATTCTGCTCAGCGACAATCGGATTGGCTTTATTGATTTTGGAATTATCGCACGGAGACCTACTAGCCACGAAGCATATTATAATTGGGTAAAAAGTTACTACGAGATTTTGTGCGGCGAAGATAAGTTCCAGACGTTGCTGGAGACGACCGTAACTTGTTTTTGTCCGGATATTTCCCTGGCGATGCAGAAGTGTAATTTTGATGGTGAAAACCTACTAGAGGTTTTAGCTAGCTCTATCACTAGGAAGCTAAATAATGAGATGATTGGAAATACAAATTACGCCCAATCATTCCGAGACGGGCATTTGATGGATGTGTTTATTCAGGTGGTCGGGACGCGCGTAATAGATATAGATATTGACACTGTAAACTTTGAACTGTTGAAGGCGATGCAAGCGTTTCTCGGGGCGGTGACGATTTTAGATAATCGGGAGGGTGGACATAGTTTTTCGGAAATTATGCGGCGGTCGATGGAGTATGCGCTAGAGAACGCCAATCTGACGGGAGTGCCGCGCGACGCCGTGAAGGCCACCCATTATGGGTTGACGGAGAGCTATGAACTCCTAGTCAACACGATTTCGTCATTGGCTGATAACGATGAATATCTATTTAACTTAGTGAGGGAGAAAATATTCGCATGAAAAAGAATAGTTTTATGAAAAGTTTACTGCTGCATATTCGATACCCATGGACAGCAATCTGCTTGCTGATTTTGTGGGTAGGGTTGGCAATCATGTGCGCGGTTTTAGGGCTGCCGAGCGAAGAAATGGTCTGGCTGATATGCGGAGCAGGAATGGCAACGTTACTAATTGCGGCGGTTGGGTTTTTAGGTTAATTATTTCTTTTTCGGTTTCGGCTTAGGGAGGCCTTTGAGGGTTTCGGTAATGAGCTCTTGGAGGAAGTCGAGATTGTCGAGGTCGTCGACGCGGAGCATGTTGCGCTTGGCGCTGGCATATGGGAGAACTTCGGGGAGGTCGTAATGGCTGTTGGTTGGGGTGATTTTGACGAGGAGATGGCCGTCGCAGATGTTCGCGAAATAAGTGCCGTTGAAATAGACGAGATACTCACCCATCATCGGACGGACGGCGACGTCGCCGAGCGGCTCGAGACGGGAGACGATTTGATCTTTTTGAGCAGGAGTAGTAGACATAGGCTAATTATAGCATAAGTTGGTCGCTGATGACGGAGGTAAAATGGTGTCATCTTGACAATTTTGAAAAGGTGTGCTATAATGGTAGAGAGGGGCGCTCTTTAATTCCCTTCAATCTTATCTGCGCAGGCACATAGGAGGTGTTTTTATGCGCAAAAATGGTAAAAATGTCGGAAAGAAATTGGTCATCGCCTTACTTCTGGTCAATTCGCTCAGCTACGTCGGCGCCAGGGCATACTGGTACGCGACCGGCGCGGTGGCGGCGGAACTCCAGAGGGTGCGCGAGGTCGGCAGCAGCGGGGTCATGAACTACTTCGTGGCTGGTAATATCAACCAGCCGGAGAGGGCGTTCAAGTTCCTGGAGGAGAAGATCGACGGCGGCATCACTTACGTCACTTATGCAGAGACGCGGGGATGCAGCATGAAGCAGATCGTCAATCAGGTGCTGGCCGACGCGCAGCAACAGAACTGCAAGGTGCGGATTTTCGGGATTTCGATCGGCGATTACGTTTCGCGGTTTGCGGAATCGGAGCTCGACGACGTCGAGACGATCGCCATCAACCCGGAACCGCATTCCAAAATCCTGAAGCCCTACGCCGGTGTCGGTCTGAAGATTCTGACGCCGCTGATGGAAGGAGCGACCGTGCCGTTCGGGTGGCTGAGCCACATTCCCTGCATCCGCGGGTTTTCCTTCGCATTCTTAGCAGACCAATGGCGCGACCTGTCCTACTGTTTCGACGCGCCGCACATCACGACCAACACGCTTGGCGTCATCTGTAGCAGCGATGATGAGTTCCTGCAGAACGACGTGATCGCGGACTACTTCAAGGGCGTGCCGATCGTTATGGTCGAGGGTAAGCATGCCGACACGCAGGGCAACGCTGACGCCTACGCCGCGGCGTGGGACGAGCTGATGAGCCAGCTGGGCTGATGCCCTGGTAAGATTTTGGGTTACTTGATTGGCCTCGGTGCGTTTGCACCGGGGCCTTTTCCTGCGTTAAGGAGGGGCTTGAGAGTTTGTCGGGTTGACGCGAGGGTTGGTTCTAGATTGGCAATGAATAAGGTATAATGGAATTATGAGAAGATTTGTGCCAGAAAATGTAAAGTTGATTCCGGAGGAGGCGGAAAAGGTTTTTCAGGGGAAGATTTGGGCGGTTTATCAATGGCCGCAGAAGATGTTTGACGGGAGTTTTGAGACTTTTGAGATGCTCAGGCGAGCGGATACGGTGAAAATTATTCCGGTCGTGACAGCGGCGGAAGCGCAGGAGCTGGGATTTGCGACAGAGGCGGCTGACGACGAGGGCGGCGAGAATGGCGTAGCTGACACGAATGGCGAGATGCGGCTGATCGTGACGAAGCAGGAACAGCCGCGGAAGGATTGTTTTTATGATTATCCGGGCGGGCGCATGGATGAAGAAGACATAGATGAGCTTGCGGCGGCGAAGCGGGAGCTACTGGAAGAGACAGGGTTGAGTTTTCGGAATTGGAAGTTGATAAAAGTCGAGCAGCCGCTTAGCAAGATTGATTGGCTAGTTTATACTTTTCTGGCGACCGGACTAGAGGGGCATGTTTCGCAAAATCTGGATGCGGGGGAGAAAATCGAAGTCGAGGCGATGGGTTTTGAGGAGGTGCGGCGATTGATGGAGAGCGGCGAGGCGAGGTATATGCGGTTCAAAGAATTGAGCGAGCGGGTGCGACTAGAGGAAGTCTTAGACTTGCCGGAGCTGTGTAAATACTAGTCTTTGTCGGGGTCGGTGGACTGACCGGAGGATTTTGAGGCGGAGGCGCCGCGCTTCAAGAAGGCCATAATGCGTTCGCGCTGCCAGACGCCAATGCCGAGAATGACGACAGCGAGCAGGGCAACAAGAACGACCATGACGAAGTTGGTGCCAACTTCGGCGCCGATGTAGTTCGTGAGAACGATGACTGGGAAACGGCCGAGAGCGACGATGGCCATGAGGCGCTTGATGGAGAGATTGGTGAGGCCGGCGATATAACAAATAATATCGTCTGGGAAGCCGGGGAGAAGGAAAATCGCGAAAAGGATGAGCGAAGCGCTTTTGGCATTGATAATGAAGTCGAATTTGTCGATGGCGGACTTTTTGAATAACTTTTCGAGGAGCGGGCGACCGAAGCGACGGGCAATTTTGAAGACAATCCAGCAACCGATGACGGTGCCGATGGTCGTCCAGAGGATTCCCCAGGGTCCGAAGAGGAAGCCACCGATGCTGCCGACGATTTGGCCGGGGATGGGGGCGACAACAGTTTGGAGAACTTGGAGCAGAATGTAGAGGAGCGGCGCGAAGGGACCCCAAGAATTGACCGTTTCGACGAGCTGGTCGCGGTTCGTAAGCAAGGTCATGAGCGGCCCATGAGCAATAATATCCCAGGCGAGATAACCGACGAGCGCGACAATGATAAGAGTTGCGATGAGAAGTTTGATGAGGGTGCGGCGAGAAATACGTTTTTTCAGGGGAGTTTCGGAAAGCGGGAGTGGGTTGATAGTTGGAGTTTTAGTGGACCGAGTTTTCGACGAGCGGGTGGTTTCTGCGGACTGGCGGTTTGGCTGATGGGGGGTTTTATTTGGCATATTCGACGGCACGAGTTTCACGGATCACGTTAACTTTGATGACGCCAGGGTATGACATAGTGGCTTCGATTTTATTCGCAATGTCGCGCGCGAGCTTGAGCGCGGAGAGATCGTCGATTTGCTTCGGCTCGACAATGACGCGAATTTCACGACCAGCGGAAATCGCATAGGCTTTATCAATGCCCGGGAAACTGGTGGCAATATTCTCGAGGTCACGCATGCGTTCAGCGAAGTTTTCGGCGGAAATATTGCGGGCACCGGGGCGAGCCGCCGAGAGAGCATCGACGATTTTGACGATAACGGCTTCGGGGGTAGTCGGTTCGATGTCGTCATGATGGGCAGCCATAGCGTGGACGACCTCGTCGGGCATGCCGTATTTCTTGGCGAGTTCGGCACCGATTTCGGCGTGCTTCCCTTCGATTTTATGCGTAACGGCTTTACCAATGTCATGAAGAAGGGTAGCGGTCTTCGCGACGCGCTTGTTGGCGCCAATTTCTTCAGCGATCATGCCGGCGATGTGTGCCATCTCGACGGAGTGGAGGAGAACGTTCTGGCCGTAGCTAGTGCGGAACTTCAATTCACCAAGCAGGTGGAGAAGCTCGCGCGGAATACCGACGACGCCGACTTCGCGAGCAGCATCTTCGCCGGCGCGGACGACTTCTTTTTCGATTTCGCGCTCGGCCTTGGCGACGGCTTCTTCGATTGAGCTAGGGTTGATACGGCCATCTTTCATGAGGCGCTCGAGAGCATAGCGAGCAACTTGGCGACGAATCGGGTCAAAACTGGAAAGCACGACCATGCCAGGAGTATCATCAACCATAATATCGACACCGGTAGCGCGCTGAAGAGCTTGGATGTTGCGGCCTTCCTTACCGATAATGCGACCTTTCATGTCGTCGTCAGGAAGTTTCAGGGCGGTGACGGTGCGGTCGGCAGTAACTTCGGAAGACATGCGTTCCATAGCCGTAAGGAGGATCGCTTGCGCGGTTTCATCAATTTCGTGTTTGATTTCCTTCTGCTCTTTCGCAACAAGTCCGGCGAGATCTTGCTTAATGTCGCGCTCAGTCATTTGCATTAACTTATCGCGGGCATCTTCCTTCGTCAGGCCAGCGATTTTTTCCAACTTTTCTTGCTGTTTATTGCGAATGTCGCGAACTTCAGTTTTCAAATCATCGAGCTCTTTTTCTTGCTTAGCAAGGCGCTCGGTTTTCTGTTCAAGCTGGTCAAGCTTATTGTCGAGGTTTGCTTCACGTTCGCTGAGACGATTCTCGGTTTTCTTCCATTCACGGCGACGCTCGGCTTCTTCTTGCTGGGATTTTTCGGCCATACTAGCGGCATCAGTTTTCGCTTTCAGAACGATATCCGAAGCTTCGTTTTTAGCTTTGCGCACGAGATCTTCGGCTTTGTTTTTGCCACCGTTCTCGTTTTTCTTGTTGTAGGCAAAAATCCCGCCCGCACCGACAGCGATGCCGACGATCAGGGCAATAATTGCTGGTATCATAATAACCTTTCCAATTTGTGTGTCGACATTTTTCTCTATGCCGACGGGGTAACAAATAAAATATAAAATTAATAAGTTTCTGGGGTTATTATAGCATAATTTTCGGAAAGTGGGAACAACTTATAGGATTACTTGCGCGGAGCAATGCGATTATTTTCGTGGAGCAGAGATATTAGCGGGGCGACCGTATTCGGGAAGGATGATTTTATGTTGGTTGCCGTGATGATCATAGAGCGGGATATTCAGCTGGTCAGCGAGAGTATTCACAATTGCGGCACCAATGCGGAGACCCGTAAAAGAACCGGGACCGCTCATGTAAGTTATTTCGGAAATATCTTGCCAGTCGGCGTGATTTTCTTGCAACTTATCATGAATGAAAGTGAAAATCTTCTCAGCCATTTCGTGGCCAGATTCCCATTCGTAAGTCTGGTCGTCGAGTTTCAAGATGCAAGTGTCGGTCGAGGTGTCGAGATAAAGTTTCATTTTTGCTCCTTCGGTTGGCTGGCGTCGACGAGATTAGAAGGATTTGCGGCTTCGGCGGTTTTGGCGGGTTTTGAGGTATTGGCGGTTTTGATGATCTTGACGAGGCGGGAGCCATCTTCCTGAAGAGAGATTTCAAGGCGCGTTTTGTCGGCAGGGAGCAAGTCGGCGACGTCTCCACCCCATTCAACCACAATGATCGAGTTCGGCTCAGCCAGGGCTTCAGCGAGTTCGTCGCGCATGATGCCGGGATCGTCGAGGCGGTAAAAATCATAGTGAATGAGCTGGGCGGTTTGACCGTTTCGTGGGGACGGGAAGGCGTAGCGTTTGGAAATGGTAAAACTGGGGCTGGTGACCGGCTCTTCAACTTTTAAGCCTTCGGCGAGACCGCGAGTAAAAGTGGTTTTGCCGGCGCCGACATCACCGATAAGTTCAAAGACGGTGTGTGGGTTATCATGGTCGGCGAGAATTTGCGCAGCGAAATCACGGCCGAGCGCGAGCATTTCGGCTTCGGAAGCGATTTTAAGTTCATCATGGGGGCAGTTCATGCGTATTATTATAGCATATTTCTACGGTTTCGGCGATGAGTTCAGGAGAGGAGTCGGCAGGGCGTTGGCGGAGTTTGTGAGATTGGCGGTTGAGGCGCTGACATGGTGAGAGAGTTTTGTTGAGCTGGCGAGAGCGACGAGTGAAGTATCGGCGGAGTGAGGTATAGATAAGACAGAAGACAATCGGGAGGTAGAGGAGGAAAATGCGAGGGTCGGCAGGAGAAAGTTCAAAAATGAGAGCGGTTTTCGTGCTAAGAAAATTGATGCAGTTGATATGGAAATTTAGGAGGATGGTGGCGAGAGTAGCAATCGGCGTGGCGAGAAACGAGAGAAAACTGGTCGCGCCAGAAAGGAAGACGAGGAGCATGGCGTAGGGGAGCGTGGGGAGAATGACGAGATTCGCGACAAAGGAGAGGAGCGAAAATGTGCCGAAGTTGAAGATCAAAAGAGGAGTGCAAATGAGACTGGTGGCAAAGCTAGTGATGAGCATGGAGGCGAGCCAAGGAGGTTTCTTGCCGCCGTAGAGAAACTTTGTGAGATGAGGGGCGAGAATGAGGATACCGAAAAAGGAGGCGAAAGAAAGTTGCCAGCCGAGGCCGAGAAGGTTGGTCGGGGAGATGAGGAGAGTGAGAGCGGCGACGAGAAGGATAAGACGGAGCGGAGTAAAGGTGCGACCGACATAGCCGAATAAGAGACTAAGGCCAGCGACAAGAGCGGCGCGAGTCATAGAAGCGGTGAAACCGACAACAAGCGCAAAAGCAAAGATGGCAAGGAGTGAGAAAAGGAGACCGGCAAATTTAGAGATTTTGCCAAAAAGCTTCTTAATAAGTCCGACTAAGATGCCGAGGTGAGCGCCGGAAGCAACGACGACGTGCGTCATACCGACGGAGCGAAGGGTTTCGGAAAAATCTTCGGAAAGTCCAGTTTTGTCACCGACAAGATAGCCGAGTCCGAGGTCAGCCGCTGGCGACGGGATATGTTCGCGAACTTTGTCAGCGAAAAAGTTTTTGAACTTGGCAGCAAGGTCGCCAGGATCGGCGCGGTCGATGTTCAAGATTTCCGGACGGTAAATTGCGGCGGGGTAGGTGCCGAAACCTTGGCTGAGTTTCCCCGTTATAGTGATTTTGTCGGAACGAAGGAGAGTCTCGGAAGTGGCGGTTTTTGAAAGTTGGATGTAGAGGGTGGCGCCGAGCGGCTTCGTTGCGCTACTATCAAGATTTTCAGATGGACTGATTTTTAGATCAGTTAAAGTCATAGCGACGCCGCTATCTTTGATGGCCGGTTCGGCAGAAACTTTGCCAGTTAGCGTGATATTTTGGCCGATTTGCGCTTCGATAAACTGCGTGTCGACAGCTTCTGGCGCGACGCGACAACTAGCAAAAATTATTCCGGCAGTAAAAGCAAGAATAATCGTAATACGGCTAGTGCGGAGGATGGCGATAATCAGGAGGGCGCACGCGAGGGCTAGGCAGGCGAAGCCGGAGAAAGGCGGCTGAATGAGCTGGGTTTCGAGTATAACGATGCCGGAGATAATACCGACGACGCAAGCATAGAAAGCCCAGGAAGGGTGAAGAGGAAGTCTGAGTTGTCTTGACAGCAATTTTAGCATGAGTATAATAAATTATAAGCCTAGGCGTGGCAACTTTGGTTTTGACTAGGAGGGTCGCTAAGTTTTGCGAAAACTACTAGACATAACTGCAATAGTAAGGTACAATTAGGTTAGGTTTAGTGATTATTGTTATTGCTGATTGTGAGATTCACGTCGCCAGTAACAATAATTTTTTGTTCGTAAGTTTTTTGGCCCACAATGCGGTTCTTCAGAAAACTCACGAATTTCGAGATGAGGTTTTTGATCATGCTCCTACTTTCCCTCTGCTCTAACTCCACACCCTACATTACTTATGTACTAGCCGCCTAGACTATGCGTTCGAGTATATAACAAATCTTTCCAAAATAACAAGCACAGGCACAATAAAAGTTGCGATTTTAGGTTTTGGAAGATTTTACTGCGAAAATCCGGCATTATATCATATTTTGGCTTCGAGATACAAGCACAGCCGTTTATAAAATATAGCGGAAGTTAAGATGCTCCCGCTAATTTTATAGTCGTAGGCAGTTTTGGTGATGCTAGTTTTTGGCGGTACGGCGAGTTTTTTGGTAGACGTCGAGACCAGCGCGAAGGCCGGCGGAGAAACTTTTGAAAAAGTTGGAGATTGGCGCCAGACTGAAGCGAAGGGCTTTGCGAAGCGACTTCGGGAGAGGTCTGGCGAGGCAGAGGTGCGGGTCAGTTTCATCGATGGCGGTGACACCGGTGGACCAATTGCGAACAGGAACGGCTTCGTCAACAAGGAAAGAGGCAAGCCTTGTTTGTGTCTGGTTTTGGGCAAATGGCTGGACGGGGGCAGAGTTTAGCGTTGGATAGATGAGAGCAAGACGCGAGACGAGAAGGGTGAGGTTTTGGACGGCGGCGTCGATTTGGGTCTGGTCGGCGTTCGCGAGGAGGGGCTTGATGCGGGCGAGCTCGGACAACAATATATTATATGTCTCGGGCGTGTAGTCGGCAGGGTTGAGGGTAGAAATTTGGCTAATGGTAGTCGCGAGAGCGGTGAGGTCAGGGGTTGCGGGTTGAGCGGGGGCCGTCGCGACTGGTTGAGCGGGTGCTGGGCTTGGTTGGACGAGAGGTTGCGGGATAGGATTGATCGCCGGGGTAACTGGGGCTGGCTCGGTTGACAAAGGCTGAGCATCTTGGTTGGTTGATGCTTTAGTCTTTTGATCAAGCTGTGGCTTAGTCTTTGGGTCGGCGGCGATTTCGTCAAGGACGGCGCCGTGGTAGAAAAGCGCGTCAAGCTCGTCGTCGGTGAGGGAGAACTCATCGCGCTCTTCGAGATTGTCGAAGGCAGCGAGAAGCTTCGCAGAAGCATCGCGAATGGCGGCGAGAGTGATAATTTTAGCAGAGAGGAGCTGCTCGGCGTCACGAATGGCCTCTTGAAGATCAGCGAAACCGACCTCGTAGTCGCTGGATTTGAGATTTTTCATCTCAGCAAGAGCATCGGAGAGAGCCTTGGTCGTGGCGATTTTTTCGGCGCACTCGGCCTCGTCGTAGGTCGGAGGAAGAGGAAGTTTCTGGAGAGGGGTGATGGCGGGCTCGACGGCTGGTTTCGGAGAGGATTGTTCGGGAAGGCGTTGCTGAAGGGCGTTTTGCTGGGGGATATTTTGCTGGGGAGCGGGGCGCATAGCTTCAATGATTTCTTTGGGATATGGTTCAGGTTCCGGCTCGGGGAGGAGGACGATTTCGGGCTTGAGCATCTTGAGATGGAGCGCAGGATGGAGGCTGAAACTTCCCTCTTCGATGTCGAGTTCGGGTTCGATAACATAGTGAAGGACATCGAGAGCGCCAGAAAAGTCACCGCCTTTGATAACGAAACTTTCGAGCGAGGAAGGGTCGCCGGCGACGGCAAAGGACTTTTCGCCGAGATAACTGCCGCCTTCGACGACGACGTTAAGGTCGTGCTTGGTGCCAGAAGCGATGCGAATGGCGGCGTTGGCGGGGGTGGGGTCGGGTTCCATCTCGGTTTCGGGGGTTTCTTCATCGGCGAGGTTTGCGTCGGCGGCTTCGAGGACGGGTGCGCAGATAGGGACAGTGGATTCTGTGTAGGCGGAGCCGGTGGCGATGATTTCGGTGTGAGAGAAGTTGATTTGGCCGGACTTCAAGAGAGCGCCAGTCGCACCGGTGAGTTTCGCGGCACCGATGTTCCAGTTCGCATAGCCGGCGGCTTCAAGAGCAGAGCCGAGAGTCTCGTCGGCGGTGATGCGGGCGCCGCTGCGGATGTTGATGACTGGGAGATTAACTTCACGGCCGCGGATGTGACGAGAGAGGCCGATGCCGTCGCGGGCGATAATTTCGCCAGAGAGGTTGATAGTGAGACCATAGGCGACGCCGAGGTTTGGCGAGATGAGAATGCCGTAAGAATCGGGGGCGAAAAGGCTGATGCCGTCGTCGATGGTAAGGGTGGTGTAGGCGGGCATACCGATACTGATGGCGCCGAAGACGCGGATGGCGACGCTGCGCGCGCCCATGGCGAAGATCTTGCCCTTGCCGGTCAGGGTAACTTCGCCGCTACGAATGTCAAGAACGCGAGCGCCGGGATTGGTTTCTTCGGAAATGATGTTATAACCGTTGAAGTTAATGGCGACATCGTGGTTAATTAAGATGTTGTCGGGGGCGATGATATTGGCACCGAGGGTGATCTGGACAGCTTCGGCTTCAAGGGCGGCGAGGAGCTCAGGATAGGATTGAATTGAGTTGACGTTGAAGGGTTTCTCACGAGTGACTTTGCGAATGCGGCGGAGAGGCTGGAAGATGGCGTCGGTAGTGTTGGAAGTGGGGAGGGAGTTGCTCGGGGTGGAGTTTTTAAGCGCGGACATGCCAAGCCGCCGAGCTTTGAGGTTTTCTAATTCCCCGACGTTCGGCTGGACGCTCACGATCGGATCGGGCGCCTTTGGGATTTTTGGAGCACGAATGGCTTTTTGCTTGCGCTTTCTCATGGCTATCAAAAATAATCCTCGACAAGTTTTTGTCTGGATGTGTTCATTGTAGCACGGATTTGAAGATTTGTCAAGTGGACGAAGTGTTGATTTTCTGATACGGGTGTAGATCACCGGTTTCTTTGTTGTAATTTTGACATGTTTGATAGAATTTATATTGTATTTGATAATCTTTAGTGTTATACTGGGGTTAGTTTTGAGGTATAAAAGAAAAAGGAGGATCCATGAAAGTAAGGAGAGACGGGACGGTCGGGGACGTGACGGTATACCTTGACGATTTGATTATCAATTTCCGGTCAGAGGCATCCAGGATCACGCCGCTCAAGTCAGCAGTGAAACGAGTTTTTAGCACGGCCGGAGGATTAGGATGGCGAGAGCTAAAAGTAATCGAGGTTAATCTGGATCGTATAATTGAGCGATTTAAGCTATTAAGCGAGGAGGAGGATTTTAGCGATCACACTTTTGCGGCGTATCGTGCGAGGATTAATCGGGCGTTCAAATGGTACGAGGAATTTCTGGAGAATAAAGAGTGGACGCCGTTCTTGTCAAAAGATACTTTCAAAGGAATATCAACAAACTTGTTTTATTGCTACGGTACGGATTCGGAGGCTGAGAAGGCGAGGACGGATGCAATGACTACTTACCCGTTCCCTTTGATGCGAGGCGGTGAGGCACAGCTCAAGTTGCCCGTTCGCTTGTCGCGGCAAGATGCGGAACGGATTAAGTTGTTTGTGGATTCGCTGGCGGTGGAGGGTGAGGCGAAGTGAAGAAACAAACAGCCAAACCAAAACACGGCATCCTAAAGGGAGACATCAATTTATTGAAGCCGAACGAAAAACGAGCAGTTGAGTTTTTGCTAGATCTCGGGATTGATGTAAAAATTATACCGCCTAGCCGCGAACGCAAGACCCCGGATTTTTGGATTGAACATCAACGCAGAGAACTAAAAACTCCGGAAGGTAAATCCCCGCATAACATTGAACACGCATTCAAGAAAGCTGCGAAACAGGCGGAGCATATCATCTTCGATGCGCGAAAGTCACCAAAAACTGATGTAGTTTTCGTAAATGAGGTGGTCAAGGCGCTGCAAAGCTCTGCGACAGTCAAAGATGTCTGGATTATTTTGAAGTCTGGTGAGCTGAAAAAGATTTCACGGCGGGAGGCACGCAAGCTGGCAAGAAAGGAGGCTTGACTTTTATCATTAGTTTGGTATACTGTAGGTATTGAGGGTTCCCCGGTGTCGAAGCGCACCGGGACGTACCCTCTTTTTTGTGTTGAGCCGTGCCCACTGCAAGGTCTAGATATAGGCTATGCGCTAGGTTCAGTTTTTTCCCGTTGATTAGCCTCAAAGAGATAGATGAACTGTTGTGCAATGATATCACGGAACACTTCAGAGCGTTCGTTGCCGACAATATTAGCCGATGCGTCGTTCTCGTCAAAACGGTCAAATCTTTCAACCTCATCAAGAGAGATGCCGTGATACCGTTTATACCTTTTGTTACGAATTAGCAAGTCGTATAAATATTCAGCATCGAACCGCTCTATGAACCAGTACTTATACGAGCTACTCCCAGGATCTAAAAAATCCGACCTGAATTCCAATCCAGTCTTCATGTCAATCCACTCGTCTAAAAATTGCGTTATAAAATCCAGAGCTTGATCGGCCGTTTTGACTTTTTGGCGCATATAGGCATTGATCTTATCTGATGACTCAGAGAACTTTTGTAGATATGTGTATAGTTCACGTGCCGCCGAGTTGACCAGATTAGTTGGCAACTGGTCTGTCGTCATTTTGTTCTCTAGAATTTCAAGGATAAAACTCTTATATTTTATATAATCGCCTGATGATAAAATTTGTTTATCCTGTTGACCATGTTCGCATCTGGCGGCAACGAGGCGAATCGCATAAGCTAGGGTATTTAAATATCGAGCTTGTTGCGCTATGTTTTTATATATGTTAAGCGCACACGCTGAGCCGATCTTCTTGTCAAAAATAATCTCATCAACAACGCGCAGGGGGGCTTCAATTTGGGAGTGGTTCATTCCTTCATCGGTCGGTTTCACTGCTTTTTCAGCGGCTAACACAAGTTGCACGCAAAATTTGTCTGGGTTTTGAATCATGTCGCTGTTGTCGCGAATTTTCTCGATCACCTTACCATACGCATTTTTCTTGAACAATAGGTCAATACTTTTCTGGTTAGTCTGCCTACAGAGTGTATCTACAATTTCGCGATCTGCAACGTCGCCGCTGCCGATAGCGTACGTAAAGTACCGGTTAAAATATGCCGCAGTACAAATCCGTTTTTGTTGACGGGCTTGCTTTTCGTCGTATGGTTGATAATATAAGGTTTGATTTCCGATCATGTTCGGGAATAGACAATGAATTAGAAGCAACTCATCACTGGAGAATAAATCGGCGAGGTGCTTCTGTCTACTTTCATTCTGATCTTGAGTGTAGTGAGCCGTATTAGCAGTTAATAGCGATCTGTTATTTTTAATCTTCTGATACAGCTCTGGAATAGTGATGCGAAGCAGCTCAATACGCACGGTATCAGATATACTGACTTCGCCCAGAAGGAGAGGGATTGTAAATCGTAACACATTAAGACATCTGATGACCGTACGAGGAGTATTTAACTGCGGCATGATATAATAACAGAACGTACTAATTTCATTGAGCTCTGTTTTGGCGATTTCGATGCCGTTATCTTTTAAAATCTCCGTAATGCCTTCCTGTAGACGGTCGCGTAGCTCATTGTCATCAATAAGCGGTAATTCCAAAGGAATTTGGACGATCTTATCTACATAGTCCCGACCCCCTTCTTTATGTGGCAGCGTTTCCGAAATTGCCGTACTCACGATTTCATCATCAAAGGCAAGAAAATACGTTACGCCTTTAATGTTTGCGACAGACCGAATAAGCTTGAAAGTATCGAGCATCTCTTGCGGGCTCAATCTGTCGATGTCGTCGACCATAACGATAATTCTCTTATTATGCGTCTTTAGCTCCCGTTCAATCTCGCTTCGTATTTCCCTATAAGAATAGTGCATTGATGATAAACCAGCTAGAACTGCGCTTACCGCCTGTATGCCTACGTGATTAGCCTCCCTTGCCATTTCCGCGAGACCATCATGTGCTTTCGACGTGTATCTATATCGCCACGCCTTGCAGCAATTCGTGATTCTTTTTCTGGCGCATTTTATTTTACCGCTATTTTCATCTTTATTCTTATTTTTGATTTCTTGAGAGAGTCTATTTAAAATTTGGCACAGGAGACCAGCCGCTAGATCTTGACTCGTAGTATAGCCCCATGGCTCAAGGTCTAAAATAAGGATATTATCTTTTTCTAGGAGGCTACTTCTAACCATATTTAAGACCGACGTTTTACCGTAGCCCCATTTAGCATAAAGGGCTACAACATATGAACGGTTGCAATCAAGCTCTGTGAGTGCATCTGCGATTTTATCAGCATAACCAGCTCGACAATATTTGTCCTCGCTTGAACTGGAAATTGGGCTATCAGAGTTATATCTAGTCATAACATTATTATATCACACTTTAGCACTCATTAGTTAAAAGTGCTAGAAGATATCGTGGCAAAACCTCCGGGGTGAGCCGGAGGTTTTGGCTGTTTAAGTTAGGCTGCGAAGCTTAACTTTTTTCGCTTGGAGAAAAATCCCGCGGGGAGATTATTTCTCGCTAGAGCGGCGAGCGCTGCGGTAAGCAACGACACCAGCACCAAGGGCGGTCAAAGCGGTAGCAAGACCAGCGACGATGGAGACGGTGGTAGCAGCGTTACCATCAGCAGAGCTGAGGACACCAGTGCCTGGAGCGGATGGATCGGTGGTAGTATCATCGCCATCTTCGCCTGGAGTGGTTGGGTCGGTTGGAGTATCGACAACGACAAGGTCGGCACCAGCAGCAGCTTTGTAGGCAGCTTTCAGGTCTTCGATAAGCGTGTAGTTAGCTTCCAAATCGTCTGCATCAGCTTGCGCGGCGTCAACTTTACCAATCAACGCGACGTAAGCGGCACCACGAGTAGTAGCGAGCTGAGCGGCAGCAAGCGCCTTGAGGGCGGTGATTGGAGCGGCGTCAGCAGCGGCGGTCTCGATGTCGCGAGCGTCAACTTTAACACCGGCCAAAGCGTTCTTCAAGTTAGTGATGCTGGTGTTGGAAGCAGCGAGGGCTTTTTCGGCACCGCTGACGGCGTTGACAAAAGTCTTTGCCTTGCCATAAGCAGCATCGGCACCAATCTTGGTTTTGATTTCGCCCAATGTAGCGGTCCAGTCGTCTTCGTCAATATCGGTGAAAGTATAACCGAGAGCTTCACCGGCAGAGATGATGGCCTGAGCTTTTTCCTTGTCGGAAGTAGCACCGTTGTCGGCAGCTTCGACGGCATTAACTAAAGCGACCCATTTGTCATAGTTCTTGACAGCTTTAGCGGCAGCGAGAGTGGCAGCGTAAGTATCTGCGCCATCGTAGTCGTTGCCGGTATAAGTCTTGTAAGCAGCAGCGATAGCGGCTTGCTGAGTAGCTTCATCGGTGTAAGCTGCAGTATCTTTGTTTGCGTCATTCAAAGCGACATAAGCTTGGTATTCTGGCTGAGCCTTGATGGACTTGATGGTGTTATTGACTTCGGCAACGGTGGCAGTGTCTTTTTCTTCATCCGGTGCAGTAACGTCGGCGCGTGGGTCGATAGCGTTAACGCCAGCAACAGGCGCAACGACGCCTAATGCAAATGCTAAAGCGATAGCACTCAAAATTTGAGCTTTCTTCATCTTTGAGATTCTCCTCTCAATTTAACTTATATCTAAGTTTAATTATACAGCAGCGCAAGGCGGTGTCAAGCGTTTTGCTTGTAGAATTTACAACAGCCAGGCGCAGTAGAGAGGACAAGTTCCATACGTTCCCAAACCCCCACCTTAAGTTACGGTAGATATATAAGTTAAATTGAGGCTCAGAT
>CAQRDK010000006.1 GCA_948868795.1 uncultured Candidatus Saccharibacteria bacterium
TCGTCTGCGGCACTACCGGCCTCGTGAACTGGGTCCAGGCTGGCGTCGGCCAAGTCACCCTCCAGGACTTCGCTACCATTCGTGTTGCGAAAGCCTGTGACGGTCAGACTCCAAATGAGCTCCCAAACACTGGTCCAGAAGCTATGGTTGGCGGCATCGCCGCTGCCGGCTCTGTCGTGACCGCCGCTGGCTACTACATTGCTAGCCGCCGCGCGCTCCGCTAAGCCAGATTCTTCAGTTTAGTTCAGCCCACCTAAGCTAACTACTGACGGATCAAGTTTGATCGCTCCATACGGCCAGAAGCCCCTCTATCGTCCGACGAAGAGGGGCTTTTTGGTGTGCAAGATTTCTTATTTTTAGAATAATATAGGCTTCCCGTTTTTCCGAAATAGCACCAACATTTTTGAACCCCGCAACTTCTCGCCCAAACTTTACAAGAAAACTTATGGAAAACTTAAAACTTATGTTAAAATAAAATCATGGATCAAGGTCATGACGACGCCGCATCCGCTGGAGCCACTGGCGGTAATAGCGGCAATAATTCTGCAGAACAATTCCAACCGGAGCCGCAGGCCCCGCAAATCTCTGACTTGGGTGCCGGCGCTTCTGCCCCTACGCAACCTGCTGACTCTCCGCAGTTCAATGCCGCCCCGCAAACTACTCCGCAGGGAATCTTCAGCTCGCCTGACCTTGCCGTCAATTCGGAGAATCTCGAAGATATCAAGCCTGAGCTTAGCGACGAGAACAAATCTCGTATCGCTTCGGCGTTCGCAATGACCGACGCGACCCAAAAACACGACCAACTCGCCGACCAAATGGCCAGCCAAGACCAGGATGCCGTCTCCGGCACCGTCCTCCCCGCTGGTGTTGGCGGATTCGGCAGCAACTCGACCGCCTCGACCGCGACCGGCGATATCCGCATGCCCGGCGCGAAGAAGAAAAGCAAGCTCCCGCTCATCCTCCTTGCCCTCGTCGTCCTCGCCGCCGTCGGCGGCGGTGTGGCGTGGATGCTACTACGCGGGGATAAAAAAATCGAGAATGAAGAGGGTGCTATCGGTGCCGTCAATACTACTATTGTCTTTGACCAAACAGCTCCAATTCCGGCAATCTTCGGGAACAGCTACGGTTACATCAGCCCAGAGGATGGTTCTCAAATCATTGGCGCCAGATTCCTGGAAGCCGAGAGATTTTATGGCGAGTATGCTATCGCTAAGACTGGAACAAATGACATAATAGATAATACCCTGATTATTAATCGTGCAGGGGAAGCGATTTTTACGATCGACGGCGACGCAGCGGCAACATATTATGATATCGAAAATAATTTATGGATGGTCGACGGCGACGCATATAATACTAATATGCAAAAGTTAAGCCCTACCGACACGAAGGGGCAATATATCGGCAATGGCTATCTTCTCGTGACCTCTGAAGCCGAGAGTGCCACTCCGGTGGAATCGCAGAATAATTCAGATGAGCCAGAAAATGATGATGACGGCGGAGATAGCGGCAGTTCAAGCGGTAGTAGTGACGATGTTCAGGGGTCGACCTTAGCCTCTGGTAGCATCTATAACCTTAACGGTAAAGAAATCTATAATTGCGAAACATATTGTTCAGCCTCCACCCTAAAAGTAGACAAAACCGTTTATGGAATTATCCGACTTTGGGGCCAATATTCGCAAGTAATTAACTTATCGACAAATGAAATCATTTACAAGACTACCGGCGGAACGCTCGCCCTGCAAGATGATGGATTGGTTGAGCGGGATAATGGCAATACCGTATTTCTAAAAATTGAAAATAATCAACTCGTGAAAGTTCCTCAGCTAGAGGCCGCCCAAGCAACTGTTTCCGGCGCTGGTGAATATGTGGTCGATGTCTGCACTGACGATAACAAATATTCCATCAAAAGCATTGATGGCCGAATTGTTAGCAATTGTGATATTGAGAATTACTATGAACTACCTACCAACTTATATCTAGCTTATAGCGTCAAGTTCAAAAAGTCCCCAATTTTAGTCGTTAAGAATGAAGAGTTGCAATTAATCAATATGAACGACGCTCAAGTTATAAAAACTTACCGTGGCCAAGGCGCAGTTATGTTTGAAGATTCGCCATTCCTGTATCTGCAAAACTTAATGAACAACGAAAGCACTGTCTGCAATCTGCTAGGCGATGGTGACGACATCTGTCAGAGTCTAGGCAACGACAACCCAACCGTTGAAGGATACGGTAATTATTTCACGACTAGCGGTTCATCGGAGCATATCTATAATGCTGCGCTTAAGGAGATTCGATAATGCAAAAATTTCGTAAGGCAAAGATCATTGTTAGCATTATAGCAATAGCGTCGCTACTAATCACGACAATCGCTCCAGTCGCTTCGGCAGCTTCTAGCTTCAATCCTGAAGGCCAGGTCAAAAGCGCACTCTACGCCGCCGCCGCCTACGAATGTGTCAATAATGGTATGCTACAGAACACGGCTGTTGGGAATAAGCGCGAGTCTATCCTTATCGGCGCTGAAACCCAGAAGGTCTTCATTGGTCACTGGCTTGGCGATTCCGACGGCATGATCACCTGTAAGGAAGCTCTCACGAAGACTTTAGGCGGCGGTAATATTACAGAAAATATGCTTAAATCCGGCCAAGTCTTTAATGGCGTCTATACTCAGTCCGCTAGCGGTGAACAGCAGATTCAATGTAATTACGGCATTGTCAACTCAACCGGTAACTCCACGCTAGATGGAACATACTCTTGGCCGCAAGGGTATATTAAAGATGCCAATGGTAACTTAGTAGATAAGCGCAGCCACGGCGTAATTCAAGTTGTTTTCAATGAAAATGGTCCAATTCGGTTGGTCGGCGCAACTAGCGACATTGACACAACCCATACGCTCGAATCGATGCGAAATTGGTCTATTGACTGGTCGCAGCCATCAAAAATCTGTCATAATCTCGTCATGTATACGGAAGTTTATCCAATCGGGCAGGTACAAAATGCCATGGGTGAGACAATTTCAGTATATGCTGAGGTCTTAGCGACGGATGACCCTACGCCATTCAGCGAATGGGGAATTCACGCTGATGACAGGAATCGTGCCTGGCTATATTATAGCGAGGCAAACAGCCAAACGAAGAAGTTTACACATACGCTCACTTCAGTATCGTCTTCTACCTCATTAGAACTAACCAGCAACGCAAAGACCAAACTACTCAGCAATATATCAACGCTCTATTTGAATGGTAAGACCGACGTCGCGAGTTTTCTCGACTCCAGCGCTGATGCGAAATATATCCTTTACGGGCGCTACCTCTTTAATGGGGATGGCGCTGGCAGCTTTGCTTGTGGCGGCATATCGGTTGCTACGGACGACCCGAATTTTAGCGAACTGAGCGCGACCGATTATTGGGATACCTCGCAGCCTTACGTCGCTTCAGTTCAGGCTTATAAAGACAGTACCGCGACTAGTAAAACAACCTTCCGCACGAAGTTCGGCGGCGATGGGCTTACGTCTCCAGGGGCCGCAAAAAGTATCTACTTCCCAGGAGTATCCGGCGATTGTAAAGCGCTTGCTGGCACCTTTAACGGCATTAATCCGACGAGCACTTCTGCCAAAGCCGCTGTTAAGAACTTCATGAAAGTCGGTTCAGTAGAAGAACTCCCGGATACCAATACGCCAGGGTCCACAGATCCAGACGACCCAAGCGAGGGTGAAGCTGGCCTGATGGACGGCTGCTTCAATAACGCTGGTGTTCTCGGGTGGATTCTCTGTCCGGTTCTAAAAATCGCCGGAGCCGCGACGGAAGGTATATATGACATGATTGTCGAGAACTATCTCTCAATGGATAGTACCACCATGACGTCTGCCGGCTTGAGGGATGCTTGGGGCAAATTCCAGGGCTATGCGAACATCTTATTTGCGATTCTATTAATTATAGTCATCTTGTCGCAAGTCACCGGCATCGGGCTTAGCAACTACGGTATCAAAAAAGTTCTCCCGCGTCTCATTATTACGATAGTTCTAGTCAACTTATCATATATCTTATGTCTCATAGCAGTTGATTTATCAAATATCATCGGCGTAAGTTTGAACGATTTGCTCGGTAACATAGACGTCGGCGGATACGTTGCGTCCAATATAAATATCGGTACTATGGTTATCAATTCCATTGAGGGCATCGGAGCGACGAGACTTGCTCTTGTGGCTGGCGGTGCATTGTTCCCAGTTCTTGCCGAGTCGTGGTCGAATCTTATTCTTGTTCTTTTCTTGGCGGTTATTAGTATCTTAATCAGCATTCTCTTCTTCTTTATCCTTCTTGCCGTCAGGCAGGCCATGATCATTATTCTTGTCGCAATCGCTCCGCTTGCCGTCGTCTGCTACGCACTCCCGAACACGCAAAAGATGTTTGATCGCTGGCTGAAGATGTTTTCGTCACTACTTATGGTCTTCCCGATTTGTGGCGCCATGATGGGCGGGTGTAATCTTGCATCAAGGCTATTATTGGACGCCGGTGGAGAAAATGGCTTGCTATACTATATTATCGTTATGGTACTCGGCGTCGTCCCGCTATTCTTCATCCCCTCGGTTCTTAAAACTTCTATGTCGGCGCTTGGGAGCGTCGGCAGAACACTTGCAACTGCCGGCGACCGCTTCAGCCGCTGGACAAACCGCACGATTACTGGAACGCAAGCTTTCAAAGATCGCCAACAGGAAGCCGCACGTACTGTGAACATGAACAGGAATAAGCGGATTATGGACAAAACTAAGTTAAGTGAAACCGAACAGGCGCGGCTTGGTAGCCTAAGAGCAAAGCGTGCAAGTGGGGCAGTCTTGAGCAACAGCGAGCGTAAAGAGTTGAGGGAACTTGGTAGTAGGCAGTATCGCTATGCTCGAGCTGCTTCCGCGCGTGAACGCGGCGTCATGGAAGATGCGATGTCGGATGTAGCATCAAGGCGCGAAATGCTCGAACATGGTTCAGCACGTTACGAAAAGATAGTCGCCGGTGCAATGCGTGAACAGCGTAACCGTGATGACGCTGGTCAAATTGCTATGTATGAAGAAGGAAAAGTCAAGGCGTATGACGGCAGCGGTGATACCGTCATAGCTGATGACCTTAACAGCTTGAGTAGAGAGCACATGTCACTGCTCGAACGCGTTGCGGCTCATCCAGAAGATGAGGCGGCCGCCTCCAAGCTTCGCGCAGTCCAGACCCTAATGGGCAAAATGGGGACTAATGGCTTTGACAGGATCGAGAATAACTTTGGTAAACTCATGCATGATAATGCTGGCTTTACGGCTAGAACTGCTGAACAGCGTAGAGGCATTCGCGATGCGTCCGCCAATCTCACGCGTAATTTTGCCGGACAGATTAAGGCTGGTAGTCGCACCCTTGATTCTATGCTGAAAGATATAAATGCTGACAACTTCTCTAATATGAGTTCCTTCTCTCAGGAAACATTCGACGATTACAACGGCGGCACAGTTAGCAGGTATGTGTCTAGTAATTATAGCCATAAAGGCGCACAAAGCATTAAGGCGGAGAACGTCAATGACCTGGGAGATGCCTACTATGACAACCTTTTGCGTGCAACAATCACGGGCGATTTGTCTGGCCAGGATCTGGAGCAAGTCCTGAATGTTTTCAACGAAGCGAAGGCTGCTGCAGCAGCAGGCAAGATTACTCTCAAAGGTGAAGTTCGGCAGCGTATTGATGCCATTGAAAATGTTGCCTACGCTAGTGGTCACGTTCCTCATGGACATACTCGCTCAGAAGGTTCACGTATGATCGGAACTGCAAGCGCGGCCGGTATCGACAACATCGTCAAGCAAATTGAAAATGCTGGGAACTGGGGTACGATGACAACGGCACAGAAACAGCAATATAGTGACCTTGTCAATAATATCACCGATTCCCTAAAGCAGGACGCCCATACTGTCGACAACGTTAGGCAGCTCCAGAGCGCCCTCGCCTCGGCACGCGCCAAAGGCATCGAAACGGCAGTTAGTGGCGGGTCACTTGTTGATCAGGTTGGTTCGGCAGATCTGCATCAGTTCAAGGTGCCCCGTGGAGCAAAGCAAAAAGTTGCCATGCCGACAGGGTGGACCTTAACTGCAAGTGGAAACTGGATCGATGTTGCCACGGGCCGTCCACTCAGCGCGGCTGATGCTATGAAGGCAAAGCAAATTATGGAGCACAATAATTCTATTGATATTGAAAATAATGCCAGCTAATTATGGATAGGTAAGAAAATGGCCGCCCTTGAAGAAGGGCGGCCAAAGACTTTTGGAGGCGAGTAGACGAAACGGCTAGTTTCGTACTTACTCATAACACACGGAGAACCATAACCTAGGGTATTGTATTAAAAGAAAACAATCTAATCAGGTTCACCGTAGTTTTACGGCAGTTAGACGAGGAACCCAGTTGGGCCTTCTTGCTCCTTTTCTAGCGCTTCCAGTCTACTACGCTCTCCCGACTCCAGAACTTGTTGTCTCGCATAATTCTTTTTTGCAATTTCAGCTTCCTTGTTGACCTTGACATGCGCTTCTACTTCAGAAATCCTCCCTGCGACTACATCGCGCTCAAGCTGACGAATATATTTCCAAAAGTCAAAAGTATAGGCTTCTGGAGACAAACCCGCCGGGATTTTTCCGGCTGCTATGTCGGCTCGGTAAGCGGCCAAACAAGAAGGGCATCCAGTCCTACATTCTGCATGCATTGCGACTTCCGCCCCACAAAACGCGCAACGCTTCATAATATATTCACCTCAATTCTTATTTAATGCGAAGAGTAATCGAAACTATTTCCACTCCACCAGCATCGTACACTGGCCGTCAATATTGGGTCCATTTTCGCAACGGTGCTGGCCTGAGAGCTCAAATCCCTCGGTCGGTACCTTCACAGGATCGCCACCCGCGAGCGGCATGGTGTAGATATTTACTTCGGTTCCGCTCTTCGGCTGCGACATGAACGCAACCTGCTCTCCATCCGGCGAGACTACCGCATGCCAGCTCAGCCGCGACGTGCCGGGGACATAATTAGTTTTCTCGCCGGTCTCCATGTTCAAGATTGTGCTAACGCCATCATTTCCGGCAAATTTCCCGCCAGCATTGACCAGGAATCGCGAATCGCCGATATAGTCGGTGATTTTCTCTTCCGGGAATTCGCCGCTTTCACAACCGGGGAACGGCAGGCCGTCCTGAATCGCGGAAGAGTCGAGATTATCCAGCGGGACATAGTGATACTCTATCCGGTTGCTGACCTGGTAGTAGACGAAAAACTCATCATCCGCGAAGCCAACAGCATAGTATTGGACGACGTCGTCGAAATCGCTGCGGTTAAGCTGCCCCAGGGCTTCGCTGACGTTAAAAAAGTTTCCATCTGCGTCCAGCCAGCCAGCGCAAGTCTGACCGCTCTGAGAGTCCATCTGCGAAACGGCGACCTTACTGTAGTCATCAGCGAAACACTCTCGACGTCCACAGCGAAAACCTGCGCCCAGGGAATAGACGAGAGTGTCGCCCTGCCGCGGTCTGAAATCCCACTCCGCGATTAGTCTAGAATCGCCGGTCTCGATATTCACGCAGTAAATCTTCGGGTCGGAAAAGTTGGCGTTCGTGATCGTCATCAGTATCAGCCCCTTGGGCTTATAGGACTCCGTGGTGATCGGTGTAGGGTCGGGAATCGGTGCATCAGTGGTACTCTCGGGCGGCATAGGTTCGCTGTCCGGCTCAGTCGTTTCGTTCGGCTCTTCAGCCGCCCAGGAGTTATCGGGCGCCGTCGGATTTTCATCGTAGACGGGGGCGGCGCCAGAGTCGCCGCTGTCTCCGCAAGCACACAGCGAAACCGCCATGCCCACAGCCAAAAGTAGTGCGAGAAGTTTCTTTTTCATGATTCATTTACCTCCAAGTTGTTAAGATTCTTGTAGCCCTTCGGCTAAGCAACTGTCGTGACCTCTCGGCCAACATTACAATTCTACCCCATTTCCCCACAAAACGCAAAGTTAAGCATTTTCAACACAACCTCGAAGCCTCAAAAAACGGCCACAAAGCCGCAAACTCTAAAACCTCGATACCACCAAATCTCAAAACTTGGTGGGGACGGTTGGGTTCGAACCAACGACCAAGCGGTTATGAGCCGCCTGCTCTAACCCCTGAGCTACGTCCCCAGCGAAAAGGAATAATCGACTTCCAGCGAACATTCCCCACCGGACAAAACATTAATGTTCTCTGTAATTATATCATAAACCCGCACAAAACTCGACAATATGTGCGCTAATATGAGGACTGACTAGTCATACTTCGGATTTTTCTATGTTCTCTTGGATTGGTTAAGGGAATCGACTTGCTCCGTTCCAAAATAGATAACTTCTGAGACAAAACAATTTTTGTTGCCAGAGCCCCGGATTGTCCGGAGTTTAGTTAAGCTCTGTGTCTCAGTATCTAACATATTACCATATAATTAGTTCGTAATCTGTCAAGATTGCAAGCCAGCACTAAAGAAAGGAACGACGTACGCTAGATACAAATACATTATCTCATGCAACTTAGAATTGCTCGTATCATATAGTTTTTTGCGTCAAAGTATCGAAGAAAAGTATTCTATGGCTAAAGGTGTTTAGAGATTGGTGAGATTCCGAGAGAATCCAACCAACAATGAGCGTGTTTAGCTTTATGGACCACGCCAAAGGCGAATCTAGCGTAATAGATGCTGTGAACAAGAATGATGATAATCAAATACAAGAATATATTAAACATCATCTTTAGTGAAGACCGAATTCTCGACCGATTGCCCTTAGATCTAAACGGTCCTGTCCACGGGCGAGTAGTAACGACACGCGCCTGGCGAATTGCCGTATAGCACTCTGGTGACTACAAATAATAAGAGGACTGCCGCCCGTTCAGAGTAAAGTCTCCGGCTAAACCGATGTATCTACTATAGTTCGTAATTCATTGGCCGAAGCGACATTGACTTTTTCGATATTTCCATATTAGGACGCGCAGTTACGCTAAGCAGCTTCTAGCGCAGCTAAAAGCATATCAAGCCATGTGCTACTTGAGCGTGCTTCTATTAATGTCTCATTCGTAAAAAATTTCGCATACGCATTAGGACTATGCTCACATACTTTCTTGAATTCAGCTTTAGCTTGATGTGAATTAACACGAGCTCGCTTTAACGCTGCGCCAGATACCTTCTTAGGATAAATGATACGCAGCAGCTCCAAGAGTTCAAGTTCAATGCAGCCATTTGATGGAATAAGTGTAATACTGTGCTCATTAGCAAGGTTCTTAGCTTCAATAAATTCCGGGCGATCCGTATCAAGCAGAGCAATCTTACCATCATAATCATTGAAGCTGATGTCGCCAACCATCCTCTTAATCACGCTGTCTGGACTACCTCCTCCGCCGTTCTTAATCTTGACAGTTTTCTCTTTAGCAAAAAGACTCTTCAGGTAATTGAGCCAACATTGATCATCACTTCCTTCGCCGTACATTAGGGTCGTTTTGCGTACTGTACGTTTTCTGTGGATACTAGACATTGCAAACTATCCAATTCGCGGAACCGCGCCATAAGCGCCAGTTAAATATTTTGTATAAAAATTATCATCCGCCCTTACTCCCTCAATTTCGTCAAGTCGCCAAGCATCCGTTTCTCCATTTTTGTTCTTTTCAACTAAAATAATTTGCTGCTTGTCAAGAGATAATAACGGCGAATAATTCTGTGAGCTAAATATGATTTGCGCGCCCTTCGGATTGCTCTGACTTGACATAAAAAGGTTAATGATTTCCGTAAAGATGTCGGGATGCAAAAAGGCATCCAGCTCATCAATAATAGCTGTGCTTCCGGCATTAAGTACTGATAAAATCACCTCCAGTAGTATGAGCATTTTTTGCGTTCCGCTAGATTCATAATTGGTCGTGCAGCTGATATGTGCCTTACCAAATACATGATCTAGTCCGTACATGGTTCTGTCGCGGTTTGGCCCAGCCTTCTCTTTCTTTTCTATCTTTGATACTCCAATATCATATTTTTTAAGAATCTCTATCGCCTGATCATACAACACCGGAGTTTCATATATTTTACGAAGAGCTTTATCTGCTAGGCTATACATCGAATGGTTAGTTTCTAAACTTCCGAATACCTGTATGTTCGTATCTATTTTGTCCCAGTATTGCTTAACTTGACCAAGGAGGCCGTCCTTCGGCTCAAAGTTTGACAAGACGGCTACCATTGAGGCGTGGACATTACTATCGACAACCTCTTGAAGAGTGGTCATAGCTTTAATTGTTGGGAGGAAGTCTGAAATATCTAGTTTGTAGTGCTCTTTTTCTTCTTCCCAAACACGCTCGTAAATAGTGATTTCTGATGTTCTCTCTTCAACTAATGCCCGCCTAGTCAATGTCTCGTATAAAATCCTCTTTGTGTCTAAGCGAATAAGATAGTTGAACACGCTGTCATCGTCAACAGAAAATTCCACAGATAGCTCGGACGGATATTTAGCCCTAGTAAAAAAGGGTCGATAACCGGCATCATCATCTGAATAGTCAACATAAGTAAACATCATTTGCAAAAAAGGTAATGCTCGCAAGATATTAGTTTTGCCACTAGCGTTCGAACCGCCTACAAAAATGACTTTAGAAACCTTTTTGTCAAAGGGGACGTCACGATATAGTTCCTCTGCTTTAGGCTCCGACTTCCTAGAAACTAGGTTGATTTCTACCTTGTCTTTTATTGAATAAAAATTCTCTATACTGTACTTGTAAATCATAATAAATACATTATAGCAAAATGTCAAAAGTAAGTCAATAGAATACAAAATAACGTAATTCATCAAGTTATGCTTAGCTAAGTTTTATATAGTTTACGATTGTCGAGCATAGAACTTCAGCAGCGCCTAACACGCCCGGACATGATATTCAAACTAATAAGCCTGGTAGGCTTCCAGCAATAGCATTTATTGAAGTCTGTGCTATAATATAACCATAAGGAGGTAAAACACCAGCGCTACCCGCGCGGCCCGTAATGGCCCGAACATACCGAAAATCCGCGCGAGTAAAACGCAAAACGCGAAACACTAGACCCTATGTCCGAGTCCACCGACCTAAAAACCAAATTTCGCAAAGCCCAGTATTGGCTGAAGCATGACCTGCTTGTTTTTGATAACATCGTAATTATCGTCGCTGCGGCTTGCTGCTTGATGTGGACTTGGGGTTCGGTTTCCTCCATGACCCGCAACTGGTCCCTCGCCCAGGAAGTTGCCTCGCGCCAGCGCGAAAAAGCCCTCCTCGAGCTTGAAGTCGAAACCCTTGAGCTTGAAAACGAATATTATCTCTCCGCCGAATACCAAGAACTCGCCGCCCGCAAATATCAGGGCAAAATGCTCGCCGGCGAAACCATGATCTATCTCCCGGAAAACTCCGAAGCCGCTAAAAACAAGCACAAATCCGATCCCGAAGCCGACGCCGCACCCGCCATCTCCGAAATGAGTAATCTCGAACAATGGCTCACTTTCCTCTTCGGCGCTTAGCAAACTCCTAGCAAAAGCTACGTCGAGACGTCAACAACTTCAAAACTCACCACAACTTCCATAAAACTTATGCCAAAACTACGCAACTTATGCTAAAATGAGAACATGGATAAAAGTCATGATGACGTTCTAAAAACCACCGGGAATAACTCCGTGCAACCTGCACTGAATGCGGCGCCGAACCCTACGCCCACTTCCGCCTCGAACATATCGTCAAACTCCGCTCATCCGCAATCCGCATCGCATCAAAGTCAGAATCCCGCGTCTGCCAATCCGAACGTCGCCTTCAAGTCCGACTACATCGGCCAGTGGGCCGCGAAACAAGAAGATCCCTTCGCCGAGCAAAACCGTAAAGCCGCCGAGAAAAAGGCCGCCCAGGAAGCCGCCCGCAAAAAGGCAATGCCTTATGTTAAAATCGGCTCGATCGTCGCTGGCTGCGTCGCCGTAATCGCAATTATCGTCACCGTTGTTCTCGTTATTATCAACCAACCCAAGCCCGAAGTTCCGACTATCGCCGGCGGAACCATTGAAGATATCACAGATTACAAAGATAAGCTTGACGAAATCTACGAGCAAGATAAAGATATGTCCGCCGTCGAAGACGCAATTGAAGACGCCATGAACACCGATAACGGTCGTGAATATGCAAACCAACTTAAACTCTCTCAAATGATGTTTTATATTGGCCAAAATATTTACGATGAAGCGATCAACATCGGCGAAACCGTAGAAGTTGACCAGCTCGAACTCGCACAGCAGGCCAACTACTATGCGCTCATGGCTATCGCTTGCGCATCCATTGGAGACAACGCTAGCGCTGAAAAATACAACAGCGCAGCCTATGAAGTCAATCTAAAAATATATGAAGCGGAGCATAATTCATGAAAAAACTAAAAACTATACTTGGTATCGTTGTAGCCTCTCTTTTTCTAGGCTGCTCTACCGCATTGGTTTTTGCGGAAGCCGGCGATCCAGGTGGTGTTACCGGCGGTGCATGCGGTGACTATTGGGACACTTGTTTTGGCGCAACATGGCAATATTATGCGACCGACAAAGATACAGTCACAATCCCGACCGATGGACATGTCACTGGCGGAACTATCACGGGCTGCGGGAAATATGGCGGTTACTATCGTCTCGGCCTCGCGACTCATCGTAACGGGGTTCGTCAGGCTTTGAGCGGCGGGAAGACTCAGGCTGGCATGGTGCGCGTTCATGAGATTTACAGCGCGGGAGGTACTCGTGTCGGCGCTGAAAGTTCATCCTCGACCTATATTTGGTTCCGCGAAGGGGATCCCTATGGCGAAAGCTGGGCTACGACCTATGACAAGTTCCAAGTTGCCGCCGCCAATAACGCTACCAATGGTTTCGCTTGGCGCGACGTTAGCTGGTTCTGCTACGACAAGACCTGGGATAATCCAGGCAGTAAATTCGTCTCTAAGTCTACCGTAAACGTGCCCGCTCAAACCGGCGTCACCGACCCAGGAAGCGTCACTTCAGAGGAAGACGGTGAAGCCATGAAGCGTGTTACTACGACTGAAGAGGAATTCACGGCAACGTTCTGGCACGAAATCTTTTATAAAAACGGTCTCACCAGTATTCCGTCCGGCGCAACTTTTGCAGACGTCACGACGGGCTGGACTGTTTCCGAAAGTGGCGGACAGAACCGCAATCAAGTTGCCTCCGGAACTTATACTACAAATGGGGGCGCCAACGCAAGCTCTGGTCAAATTGGCCAAGACACCATCACTGTTCAACTCCAAGAAAACGAAAAAGTCACCATCTGTCATCGCATAACTTATAGCAATAAAAATATCACCTTCGGCTCGACGGCTAATGGGAATTATACTGATCCGCAATATTCTGATCAAGGCTCTTCCCGTGCTTGCGTCGAAGTTACGCGCTCTCCAGATCCAAACAAACCAGCCGGTGAAGGCGGCTTTTGGTCGACCTCAACTGTAAAAGTTCCGCAACAAAACGATGTTCCGGGGTACGAGGCGACGACCGGCGAAAGTAAAACCGACGATCGCGAAGTCGAGATTAAGTTTAGCACCGATAAAGATAGTGTTCAGGTTACTTTTGAGCATAATATGTATTATGATAATAAGCTATGGCTTTGGAGCGAGTATCAAGGCGAGACTGGTAAACCAGTTAGCTCTAGTGATACGTTCCCGGACGTCTGCTCAAATTACACCGTCACTTGGGAAGGAAAGGTTACCGGACAAGTAAAACAAGACAAACATTGCACTAATAAGTCCGGCGCCAATAGCGGAAAGGTTGTTAGCACAACTACATACACGATCTCTGGGATTCAGCCAGACCAACCGGTCACAGTCTGTCAAAAAATAGATCACGACAAACTTAATGTTGAGATGAAGCGCAAGGCTATTTATACGAAAACCATTCCATCCGTCTTTGACCATTGGGAGTATAGTGAGGGATCCTCTGATGGTACTGGCTGGACTAAAGCCTGCGTTACTGTCACTCGCCCCTCCGAACCAGAAGAGAACGAGAACAGTATCACCTCCGGTGGCGTCAACAACTGGATCAAATACGCCGGCGAGACTTCCGACGTTGGCTGGAATCCGAAAGCCATTTCCCAGGCCTCCCGCCGCCTCGCTGAGTATAAAGCGATCAACTATCTCGTTCCTGCTTCTGTCCAATACTACGCAGACATCACAAAAGGGAATATCGGCAAAGTTTACCCAAATCGCGAAAATAAGGAACCCTGTACCTACTATCAAGGTAAGTCTACTACAGTTTGGTGCGACGTCCTGAACGACGGCAAGAGCCCCGTCCTCCAGACGACTCTCAATCTCGGACCAGTCCGCTTCCCACATTCACTCACCGGCAACGGCGCCATTCTTGGAGGCGGAAGCGCCAGCGGTCGCAGCGCAACTATCGCCGTCCCCGATTACGTTGGTTATAAATACTGTAACTCTTTCGGCTATCGCTGGGAATACTGGTATTCCATCACGAAAAACGGTCAGGATGCTTGGCAAAAAGAAACGCGCGTCTCCGATTATTGGACGAATTATAACGCCGCTTGTCGCACGATCGCGAAGAAACCCTCTGCCGCAGCTTGGAATGGTGGCGTCCTCACGAACGGCGGGGTCAAAGCTACTACCTCTCCGCGCATCCTCGGCGTCAGCGAATCCGGCCCACAAGCCGCAACTCCTGGCCAGTTCAACTTCGTCTACGGCTCATGGTCTGAATACCTAGCAGTTATTGGCGGCAGCTCCGACATCTTCGCTTCCGGCGATATGTTTAGTCGCGGCTCGACCAGTAAAGAACTCTCGACGAACTCCCCGCTCACTATCGCCAATTCCGGCGGCTCTATCGGTGGGTCCGGCATCACGACCAGCCAAGCCCTCCGCACTCGTCTCGATAGCTACCTTAAGAACCATCCCAACTCCACTATCAATGATGTCTATTCTAGTTCGGCCTTGACCAGGATCGTTACTGTTAGCGGGAACCTCAATATCACAAGCAACATCGTCTATCCTACGCAGAACTATACTAACATTTATCAACTTCCGCAGAACGTCATCTTTGTTGGCGGCGATATCACGATTAACCCCGACGTTCGTCGTATCGATGCCTGGATTATCGCGACTGGCAACATCAACACCTGTACTGTCCGCGAAGCGGCGAAGGGAACTGCTACCGCCGCTGTTGGCTGGAACCAGAATACAGTCTGCGACCAACAACTTGTCTTTAATGGCCCGGTCATGGCTGGCAGCGTTACTTTGAATCGCACTTACGGCTCCGACCCGACGAGCGCTTACAGCCCGCAATCTGACCGTCATGAATCTGCCGAAATCTTCAACTTGAGCGCTAGCACCTATCTCTGGGCCTACGCCCAAGCTGGTCGCTACGACTCCAGTTACACCGAAGCTTATTCCCGTGAGTTAGCCCCGAGGTACTAAAATGCCCGCCATCGCAAAAACTAAACAACTTCCCGAAACAAAAAAAGGCTTCACGCTCATCGAAGTCATGCTCGTTCTTGGTCTGACCGGACTCTTGATCGTCGGTATGCTCGGCGGCACTTTCACTGCTATCGCTCACCAACGTTATAATGACTCTGTCCGCTCTTTCGCCGAATACCTCCGTACGGTTTATGGCGAAGTTTTGAGCCCCGAATCACTCGGTGCCGGTAACTCCATGAGTGAAGCAGTTTTTGGCAAAATCCTTGTCTTCGGCTACAACTACCCCGATAGCTCTGACAGCACGCGTTCGGTTTATTCCGCAACGCTCATTGGTAAAGCGGACATCCCGACCTCAATTGATGGCGACTTTATGGATGAGCTGGCTTACGTCGAGGCTCACTTGTACTGTGGCGACGCCGGAAGCAGCTCAACGCAAGATTATTATCTTCCGCTTTGGGAGGCCTCGCTCGCCAAAGCCAATAATACCCATAGTAGCGAACCGTTCGTCGGTACTGTGCTCATCGCCCGCTCGCCAACCTCCGGCACCGTTCACACTTATTTTTCCGAGAACTTAACCTACGACCTGCGCGATGGCTGCACTAGTGAAAACCAAACTGCCAGCGGCATTTTCCGCACCGATATTCAAGATCGTCGCGCCGAATACCGTCAGGAAGCTGTCGGCTTCTGCATTAAGTCTGAAAACGCCGCCGTCTATCGTGAGGTTCGCCTCGCCGAAGATGGCCGCAACACTTCCGCGATTAGTATCCTTGATACGGATTCAGATATTCCAGGGGAGGAGAACCGATGCCGTTGAAAACCCGTAACCTATTATCAAAAGCTAGGCGCGGCGACACTTTTATCGAAGTTATGTTTGCTATCGCGATTTTCTCGCTCGTCGCTGTTATTTCAATCGCTATGATGAACGCCGGTGTCGCCGATGCTGAGCGCGCCCTTGAACTCGTCACCGCTAGAAACGAACTTAATGCCCAAGCCGAAGCTCTCCGTTTCATCCATAGTTCATATATCTCCGAGGCTACTCTCCCGACCTGTGGCAGTGTCACTAGCGATGAGAAGTGTCAACAGTACCAAGCCCTCTGGGACGCTATCACTGCGCACACTCTACGTCCGTCCGACGATGTCACCGGTCTAAACGACAACTATACAATTACCGACTTATATACCACTTGTCGTGAAGTTTACACGAGCAATGATCCGACAACTGCTTATCAAGATCTTCTCACACGCAACAACGCTTTCATTATCAACACCCGCGAGCTTATTGCTCCGCGCGACACCGGCGCTAGTCTCAGCGAGGCCTATATCTCCACGCTCAACTCTTCTGATCGTAACTTATTCACTCCTGCGCTTCTGAATGCTCGCATCATTTTCACTCGCACCGGGAATCGTGATGACGCTGACACGGGTTCCTCGACCGTCAACATGTCCGACACGAACTCTCTCGACTACAAGTCGGTTGCTCGTGCCGAAGGCATTTGGGTTGTTGCCGTGCGCAGCAGCGAGACTGGTGCCGATGGAAAGCCGACCTTCTATGATTTTCACATCAATTCGTGCTGGTACGGCTCAAACAGTGGCGTTCCGACTGCGCTCGACGCTGTAATTAGGCTTTATAACCCGGAGAGTATTCGATGAAACTAACTCGTGCCAAAAGTTCAAAAAACCTTAAGTCTGCCGTCAAGCCCGGCTTCACTATGGTCGAGTTCTCACTTTCTATGGCTTTCATTGCCGCCTTGCTAATCTCTATCGCGATTATCATCTCCAATATCGTCACGATTTACCAAAAAGGTCTCACTCTGAAAGCTGTCAACAGTGTTGGCCGCGGGCTTATCGACGAGTTCACAGAGTCCATTAACGCCGCACCTTCTGTTGATACGGTCAGTCTTTGCAATAGCCATATCCGTGAAGCTGGCGCCCAGGAGGAATGTAAACAAAAACGTGCTTTTAACTTTATCTTCCAACATCGCTACGGCGAAAGTCCGCTTGCCGTTTCCGACGACCCGACTAAGCCTCACTCTAACGTTCAGTTTGCCGGCGTCTTCTGCACGGGGAACTACTCATACATCTGGAATACTTATTACGGCCAGGAAGCGAACCGCACAGTTAGCCTCCGCTACAATGATACTGCGGGTAACGAACAATTTCTGAATGATTTTCGCCTCGCTCGCTTCGAGGATAAAACCTACCGTGCCTGTTCTGCCTCCACGAACTCTTATAACTACGCTGCCGAGCTCGAAAACTCTGCCAACGCTAACTATGAGATCGACATCCGCACCCTCGCCAACGGCGCGAAGAACTATACCCCCACCCCGACCCAAGGCTTCTTGAATAGTTTCGACCTTGACCTCATGCTCTACGAGTTCACTATCTTCCCGATTTCTCAGGACGAAGTCACCCTCCGAACTTTCATGTCTGGCACTTTTATTCTTGCTACCGAACGCGGTCGCGTTAATATCGTTCGCTCCGGCGATTATTGTGACGTCAATGGTGAGAATACCGACGATACAACCAGTATGCTAAACGACCTCGGCTCCGAATTTAACTACTGCTCAATCAACAAGTTTAACTTTGCCGCTCGCACCGCCGGCGTCTAATGCAAAATAAGTCGCAGACTTATGCTATAATTAACTTATGAAACGCTCACGCTTTAACTTATCTCGCACCAAAAAAGGCGCCGCCTCGCTTTATGTAGTTGTTTTTGCGACTATTCTTTTCGGCGTTATTACTTTAAGTTTTGTTCGCATTATTTTATCCGAAGGGAACCAGAGTAGCAATGATGACCTGTCTCGCTCCGCTTACGATTCGGCTCTCGCTGGCGTCGAGGACGCCAAAATCATGGTTAACCGTTACTACAAATGCCTCAGCGAACACGGCTCCAACTGTTCTCAATACGATATTTTCTCCACCGACGCCGAAATCCAGAACCCGAACTTCTGCAAAAACGGGTTCCCGCTCGCGAGGGCTCTCTACGGCCAGAACTATGTCGACGTCAACTCTGGCAGCGATAACCCCTCCGAAATCAAAATCCAAGAAAGTAGTAGCGGCAACAACTCTGACCAAGCCTACACCTGCGTTATCGTCAAAGACACCGTCCCAGATTATCGCGGCACCCTCACCGATGACACTCGCACGAAAGCCATCCCTCTCGGCGTCAATCGTGAAGATGGTAGTGATGAGACAAACCTCGGCCAAGTCAGCCAGATCGTTTTCAAATGGTTTTCTCAAACCAACCAAGGTTCGAACAATACTACCTTCAACCTTGCCGACGATCAAGAGCTAAAAGACTTCGCTAGAAAGACCACGCCTCCTACCATCTCTCTCACTCTCATCCGCGCCCCGAAAAACATCAATCTCAATGATATTAATTATGATCCCGCTTCTCGGAACGACAATGTTGTCAATAACTCCGGAAACTCTGTCCTCTATAGCACGATGATTTTCTTACCTAGTAGTGGATCGACGAATAACAACATTTCCTCTAGCGAAATCATTAATGCCGGCGACGCCGTGAAAAGTGGCAGCTCTAACGAGCAAACCCCCTTCCCGGTCGAATGCACTAACGGTAATGAGTTTGCCTGCACTGTGACGCTCAACGTCGGCGGATTGCTAAACGATTCTGACAACGCCATGCTAATCGTTTCCTTGCCTTATGGCGACAGCTTTACCGACTTCGCGCTGGAAATGAAAAACACCAGCGGCGATACTATCGACTTTAAGGGTGTGCAGGTTAGCGTCGATTCTACCGGTCGCACTAACCAACTCTACCGTCGTGTTGAAACTCGTCTCGATCCCGCTGACCTGTTCTTCCCGTATCCGCAATACGCTCTTGAACTTGGAGACGGCGATGAAAACTCCTTCAAGAAAAACTTCTGGGTTACCGCAAACTGCTGGACCGAAAAAGGTCTCTGTGACGGCGGTCGCAACAACCAGGATCTCTAGCCTCAATTCTCTGTCACCCCACAAAAAAGAGCCTCTCACGAGGCTCTTAGTTTTCCGCAGCTTAGTAATTCTTCGCTTCAATCTCAAAGAACGCTTGTGGGTGTAGACAAACTGGACAAACTTCCGGAGCCTTCTCGCCCGTGAAGACGTAGCCGCAATTGCGACACTTCCAGATAGTCACCTTGTCGCTCTTGAAGACCATGTCGTTATCGACATTTTCCTTCAACTTCATGTAGCGCTCCTCGTGTTCCTTTTCAATTGCCGCGACTTGTTCAAACTTCACCGCAATATCATCATAACCTTCTTCGCGGGCTTCGGCTGCGAACTGGTCATACATCGTCGTCCACTCGTATTTCTCACCCTCGGCTGCCGACTTCAGATTCTCGCTCGTGCCCGCAACCTGGCCTCCATGGAGCAACTTATACCACATCTTCGCGTGCTCGCGCTCATTGCCGGCAGTTTCTTCAAAAATCGCCTTGATTTGTTCGTAGCCATCCTTCTTCGCCTGAGATGCAAA
Source organism: uncultured Candidatus Saccharibacteria bacterium (assembly GCA_948868795.1). Classification (GTDB taxonomy): domain Bacteria; phylum Patescibacteriota; class Saccharimonadia; order Saccharimonadales; family Saccharimonadaceae; genus Nanosyncoccus. Next base: position 19,924 of record CAQRDK010000006.1, read on the forward strand.
GAAGCCGTACCGCACCGCTGCTTGCGATTCGCCAGCCAACGCTGCTTCCAAATTTTTCCAGGTTTTGCTACCCTGTTCGAGTGCTTTTGCCATTTTCCTCCTTAATCTACTTTCACCCTATTATACCACAACTTACGTCCTAATAGCGAGCCGCAAATGAAAAACATGCTATAATTGCTACATGGGAATCCAGAGAAGCATGGAGGTAAATTCCGACGACTTGAACGCAGGGACGGGAACGAAAACCGTCGCCGATCAACTGCGCTCGCCAAAACCGCCAAAACCGTCAAAACTACTCAAGTCACCAAAACCGCCCAAACCGAAAGAGCGCGTCATCGATGCAAAAGTTAGCGAAAACGATTTGGCCGAGCAGGCCGAAGAAGTCTCGCTTCGTCCGCTCAGTTTTGCGGACTACATTGGTCAGGAACGTCTGAAAAATAACCTCAAACTTGCTATTGACGCCGTCAAAAAACGTGACGACGGCACTACCCTCGACCATGTCCTCCTCTACGGCCCGCCCGGCCTCGGCAAGACCACCATGGCGAACATCATCGCGCATGAGCTTGGCGCGAATCTCCGCGTGACATCCGGTCCGGCCATTGAGCGCGCTGGCGACCTTGCTTCGATTTTGACCAATCTCCAGAACGGCGATGTCCTTTTTATCGATGAAATTCACCGTCTCCGCCGCGCCGTCGAAGAAGTCCTCTATTCTGCGATGGAAGATTATAAACTCGATATTGTTATCGGCAAGGGTCCGGCCGCTCGCTCCGTTCGCCTCGATCTTCCGCAGTTCACCGTTGTTGGGGCTACCACTCGCACCGGTTCTCTCGCTGGCCCGCTCCGCGACCGTTTCGGCCTCATTCATCGTCTTGAATATTATCGCATTCCCGAAATCGAAAAAATCATCAGCCGCACTGCCCGTCTCCTCGGCACCGAAATCGCCCCCGAAGCCACGCAGCTCCTCGCGACCCGTTCTCGCCTGACCCCGCGCATCGCCAATCGCCTGACGAAGCGCGTTCGCGACTACGCCGAAGTCCACGGCAACGGTTTTATTGACACTGACCTCGCCGAAGGTGCGCTAAGACTTATGGAGATCGACGAGCTCGGTCTCGATCCCGCCGACCGCAACATGCTCGAACTTATACTCGAAAACTACGGCGAGCGTCCAGTTGGCCTGACGACTATTGCCGCTTTGACCGGCGACGAAGCGGCTACTATCGAAGACTACTACGAGCCCTACATGCTCCAACTCGGCCTTATCGAGCGCACCCCGCGCGGCCGCTCAGTCACGAAAAAGGCCCAAGACCACCTCGCAAAAGTTCGTCGCGACTTCGCCTAAAACAGATAAAACTGACCAACGGTCATTTTCCTAACAATAAACTCTCTATTTCTCTTGTGCTTAACCTAAAATAAGTTATAATAAGGTTATGTATAATCCTTATGAACTAGATCACAAGACCCCGTCGCGTAAGGACTTCATCGACACTACCGAGTTCGATCAGTCCGAAATCCTCGACATGGTCAAGGTCTCCACGACTGTTCGCGATTTCATCAAAGAAGGCGGCACTCTGGCGACCCTCTATCACAAAAACTTAGCCATGATTTTCGAGCAAAAGTCCACGCGCACGCGTGTTTCTTTTGAAGTTGCTATGGAGCAGCTCGGCGGTCATGCGCTCAACCTCGCTCCAGGCGCTATCCAGCTTGGTGCGCACGAGACCATCGCCGACACTGCCCGCGTCCTCTCGCGCATGTGCGATATGATTATGGCTCGTGTCGACCGCCACGCTAGCGTCGTCGAGCTCGCTGAGACTTCGACCGTCCCCGTGATTAACGGTATGTCCGACTATAATCACCCGACCCAAGAACTCGGTGACATCATCACGATTTTCGACCACCTTCCTGCTGACAAACCTCTCGACAAAGTGAAGGTCGTTTTTGTCGGCGACTGCACGCAGGTCTGTGCGTCGCTCATGATGATCACGACGAAAATGGGCATGGATTTCGTCCAATATGCTCCGCCTGCGAAGTGGCTTTCCGATGACTTCCTGAAGATTGGTCGCGCTAACAACCAGCGCTACGGCGGCAGCGTCCACGTTTCCGACAATCCAGCCGTCCTCGAAGGCGCTGACTTTATCTATACTGACGTCTGGTATGGTCTCTACGACAAAGAAACTCCAAAAGACGTTTATATGCGCGAGTTCTATCCGAAGTATCAGGTTAATGACGAGCTTCTCGCCGCGACCGGCAATCCGAACGTCAAGTTTATGCACTGTCTCCCGGCTAGTCGCAACGAGGAAGTCACTGATAGCGTCCTCGACGGTCCAAACTCTGTTGCTTGGGATCAGGCCGAAAATCGTCTCACCGCTCAGCGTGGTTTGGTTTTGTATTTTGGTGGCGTCGCCCAGGAGGCGCTTGATGAAATAAAAGGGCAAAAGGAGGAACTAAATGCCTAACAAAAATAAAAAACATAAATTCAGGCTCTTCAGCGCCGTTCTTGCGACGGTCTGTATCATCCTGGTCGGAGATGCCGTTGCGCCAACCGCCGCCATCGGTAATTCTCAGTATCTTTGGTGGATTATTATGCTCATTGGCTTCTTCGTCCCTTACGGCCTGATTTCTGCTGAGCTCGGTACGCAATACCCCTCCGAAGGTGGTATGTATACCTGGATTAAGAAAGCCTTCGGACCGAAGTGGGCTGGCCGCGTTGCTTGGTTCTATTGGGTGAACTATCCGCTCTGGATTGCCTCGCTCGCTGACCTTGTCACGACTTACTTACTCCAGATGCTCGGCGTCGAAATGACCTGGCCGCTCATCCTCGCTATTCAGGTCGGCTATATTTTACTCGTGTCCGTGCTTGGCGTCTTGCGTATCTCCCAAAGCGCCTGGCTCTCGAATCTTGGCGCTTTCGCGAAGTTTATCTTCATGGCCGGCCTTGGTGCGCTCGGTATTTACGTCTTAGTCACTCAAGGCAGCGCAAACCCAATCGAATCCTGGACTGACCTTCTTCCGATGGTTGGTGCTGACGGCAAATTTGATTTTACGGGCCTCGGCTTCATCGCTCTTATCATCTTTAACATGCTTGGCTTTGAAGTTGTCTCGACCTTTAGCGACGATATGGAAAACCCGAAGAAAGAAATCCCGAAAGCCGTTATTCTTGGTGGTATTTTAATCGCAGTTTTCTATCTCCTCGCTTCCTTCGGTATTGGCGTTGCTATCCCTCTCGACCAAATTCCAACCGACTCTGGTCTCCTCGATAGCTACCAGATCCTCTTGACGACCATCGGCTTCTCCGCCGCCGCTATCAAGGCTATCATCGTTGTCGTTGGCGGGCTCTTCATTTACACTCTTGTTGCGAACATCTCGTCCTGGAACTTCGGCGTCAACTCCGTCATCGCCTACGCTGCTGAAGACGGGACTTTCCCGAAGTCTTGGGCGAAGCGCAACAAAGACGGCGTGCCCTATGTCGTTTCGATTTGGACCGGCGTCGTCGCTCTTGTCATTGCAATCGCCGGCATTATCGTTGCCGAATTCTTCCCAGAAATCTCGAACCTCTTCTGGACTTTCTTCTCGCTCAGCCTAGTCTGTCTGCTTCTTTCCTACCTCCCAATGTTCATGGCGTTTTTGAAACTCCACAAGAAAGGTCCCGCGGTCAAAAACGGCTATTGGATCAATGGTGGCAAAATCAAAATCGCCCTCTTCGGTATCGTGCCGTTCCTGCTCCTGCTTGTTGCTCTCTTCTTCACGCTCTTCCCGAGTTTCGAGGCAGATGTTATCAAGGATAACTTGCCGCTCATTATCGGCGCTTGTATCGCCGTCGTCCTTGGTGAAATCATGGTGAATCGTCGCCGCAAGGATTCTAAACCCACCAAGACTACCACCAAAACTACCAAAACTAAGAAATCTACCAAGCGCGTCGCTGCAAAATCTTCGCGCTAAGTAGCCCCAGCCAGCAAGTCGAAGCCAAACGCTAACTTGCTGGCTCTATAACGTCGACTAACTCAACATCAGAAAGGAAATTAAATGAGAATTACCGATAGTACTCCGAAAGCCGACGGCTTTTATATGCCGTCTGAGCTTGCTGAGCATCGCTGCACTTACCTGCTCTGGCCGGAACGCAACGACAACTGGCGTGCTGGCGCTAAACCCGCTCAAGCCGCCTTCAAACAAGTTGTTCAAACCATCGCCAAATACGAACCAGTCGTCCTGGGCGTGAACAAAAGTCAATATGCTCATGTCCTCGAAATGAATATGCCGAATGTCCAAGTTGTTGAAATCAGCAACGACGACTCTTGGATTCGCGACACCGGCGCCACATTCGTCGTCGATGGGCTTGGCCACATGCGCGCCGTCGACTGGGCTTTCAACGGTTACGGCGGCCTCGTCAACGGCATTTACTTCCCATGGGATCAGGACGACCTTATTGCCTCAAAAATGTGTGGCATTGAAGGCGTTGACCGCTATCGTTTGAGTAATTTCGTTCTTGAAGGCGGTAGCGTTCATAGCGACGGCGAAGGCACTATTCTCGTTACTGAAGAAACCCTCCTCGACCCGGGTCGCAACCCAGACATGACGAAGGAACAAATCGAAGAAACGCTCAAAGAATATCTCGGTGCCGAGAAAATCCTTTGGATTCCGCAGGGGATTTACATGGACGAAGATACGAACGGTCACGTCGACAACATCTGCCAATGGGTCGCTCCCGCCAAGGTTGTCCTGGCATGGGAAGACGAAGAAAATGACCCGCAACACGCTCGCTCTCAAGCCGCTTACGATTATCTCTCTAGTGAGACTGACGCCAAAGGTCGCCCGATCGAAATCGTCAAGATTCATGTCCCGAATGTCGTGACTATTACCCAGGAAGAGTCCGACGGCGTGGATATCGTCGAGGGAACTTTCCCGCGCAACGAAGGCGACCGCTTGCCGGCCAGCTACATCAACTACTACAACTGCAATGGTGCCGTCATTCTTCCGACTTTCGATGACCCGCACGACCAAGAAGCCATCGACACTCTTCAATCTCTTTTCCCGGACAAAGTCATTGAACCGATTTACGCTCGCGAAATCTTGCTCGGCGGCGGCAACATTCACTGCATCACCCAACAAGTTCCGCGTCCGTAAGTTTTTCGTTGAAAATCTCCCCGAAATCCCGCAATTTTCTCTGCGGGATCTCACTTATGCTATAATAATAAGTAGTTCAGAGGAGAAAAGTTATGAAAAAGTTAAATTATGATGGCCCAGTTGTTTTAGTTGTAATGGATGGCGTCGGACTTTCGACCAGCCGCAGCGGCAACGCCGTGCGTCAAGCTCACACCGAGTTCCTCGATATGGCCATGTCTCGCTATTTGAATATCCCGCTCGCCGCTTCCGGTGAAGCCGTTGGCATTATGCCAGGGCAAATGGGAAACTCCGAAGTTGGACATAATGCTCTTGGTGCCGGCCAGATTATCAAGCAGGGAATCGCCGGTATCGAAGCCGCCTTCCAGACTGGCGACATTTGGTGCTCGAAAGCCTGGCAAGGCGCCATGAAATGGCTTTCCAGTCGCCAAAAATCCAACAAACCCGCCACGCTTCACTTTGCCGGTATTTTCTCTGACGGCGGCGTCCATAGCGATATTAGGCACCTCGAACAAATGATCCAACGAGCCTACGACGAGGGCGTTCGCAAAATTCGCATTCATTGCGTTTTTGACGGTCGCGACGTTGCTCCGCAATCTGAGCCGAAATACATCGACCGCCTCGAAAAGTTCTGCGAGAAGTTCAAGGAGGCTGACTTCCGTATTGCCTCTGGCGCTGGCCGCATGGTCGCGACCGCAGATCGCTACGAAAGCGACTGGGGTATGGTAAAACTCGGCTGGGACGCTATGGTTCATGGTAAAGCTCCTCGCGAGTTCTATTCCGCCAAAGAAGCCATCGAAACCTTCCGCCGCGAAGACCCGTCGATTCAGGACCAATATCTCCCCGCTTTTGTCATCGTTGAGAATGTCGCCGCAAACACCGCTCTCGCCTCTCGCGCTATTAAAGCTCGCCAATCTTCCGCCAAGTCTACCCACGGTGCTAACCCGATTGGCCGCGTCGAGGATGGTGACGCCTTCATCTATTACGATTTCCGCGCCGACCGTGCCGTCGAGATTGCTACCGCTTTCACCGAAAAGAAATTCGACAAGTTCGACCGCTCTGGCAAAACTGGTAAAGCCCGCAAATCATACAACACTAAGGCTCAAGCCGTCGACGGAAAACTCCGCGTCGGCGCCGATTCCGATCTTTCTAATCCCGCTCATGCCAACGACTCCGAGAATCCACTCCCCGACATTTTCTTCGCCGCTCTCACCGAATATGATGCTGACCGCCATATTCCGAAAAATATCCTTGTCCCGCCGATTAAAATCGAAAACCCGCTCAATACTTTCCTCGGCAGTCACAAAATCCCCCAACTCGCCGTCTCGGAAACCGTCAAATTTGGCCATATCACTTATTATTTCAATGGCAACAGCTACAAGAAAGCTCCGAAGGAAATCCAACTCGAAATCCTTTCCGACACTCAGCCTTTCAATACTCGCCCGTGGATGAAATCTGCCGAAATCACCGATGCGGTTCTCGAAGTTATGGAAAAGTTTAAGTTTATCCGCATTAATTACCCCGGCGGCGACATGGTCGGCCACTTCGCCGAACTTGAACCTACGATTACGGCTATGGAAGCTATCGACATTCAGCTCTCCCGCCTCGCCAAGAAAGTCGACGAGCTCGGCGGTATGATGATTATTACCGCTGACCATGGCAACGCCGAGGAGCTCGTCGATAAACACGGTGTCCCGCGCACTTCCCACACGACCAATCCCGTCCCCTGCATTTTCTACGACAACACCAAGAATGCCAAGCTCTATCATGCCGCAAAACTCGAAGACCCCGGCCTCACCAATATCGCCGCCACGGTCTCGACTCTGCTCGGCCTGAATGACTACCCGGCAACCTGGCGCAAACCTTTAATCACGGCATAACCCGAAAGACGCAATTCAAAGTTATAGTATAAAACAAAGTTTTATGCTATAATAAACTTATGCTAATTAATGGTTCTAGTCTTATTGACTGCCCTGTCCTTAGTCTCCACGTTGGCGGGGAAATCGCCCGCGTGACTGAGTTGATCATGAACCCTAATAACCTCAAACTTATCGCCTTTCGAGTCGAAGGTCCGCTTATTCGCGATGAGGTTGGCGATATTCTCCCGATCGAGAGCGTTCGCGAGTTCTCTACTCATGGCGCTATCGTTGACTCTATTGACGAGTTTATTGACGGGGAAGAAGTTGTCCGCGTCCGCGATATTCTGAAACTCAATTTTTCTCTCAACGGCCTCAAGGTAGCCACTAAGAAGAAAGTTAAGCTTGGCAAGGTTTCTGACTATATTCTCGACACAACTTCTTGGCAAGTTTACCAAATCATTGTCCAGCGACCGCTGATGAAGTCTTTCCTCGACCCGGAACTTATCATTCCGCGTCAGAAGATTATCGAGGTCAACGATTACGAAGTTATCATCAAAGACGAAACCGAAAAGTCTTCCAAAAAAGCTCCCGCCGCCGCGCCTGCCGACTTTGTACCGAACTTCATCAACCCCTTTCGTGAGCCGGACTTCGCCTCCGACTCAAAAACCGAGTAAATCCCAACAGCAAAGACCAGAACAAACCGTCAGCCCCGCAACATCAGCCTCTATCAACTCCGCAACCCGCAACCCAGCTACCAGCCTAAACTCGGATCCGCTTCTGACGATTCCTTCACGGCGGTCACAACTTTCTGATAATCAAAACCCTGCCGCACAAGATATGCGACTAATTTCTGGTCGTCATATCTCGTGCGTTTTTTAGCAAGCATCTTGCGCAACTCCTCTTCATCATCTCGCGCTCCTGTCGCCAGCGCCGCTTCGATTTCCTCGCTCGCTACGCCCTTCTTCTGCAGCTCCATACGCAACCGCTTTCTACTTACTCCCTTCTTTACGAACCGATTTTCGACATAATATTCCGCGAAGCGTCTGTCATCCAAATAGCTACGCTGAATCAACCTTTCCACTACCAATTCAATCGTTTCATTCTGAATCTCCGGAAAAGGTTTTTTCTTTTCCTTCGCTCGCTGGCGGTTAGTCGCCAGACGCTTCTGTTGTCGTCTTCGTAAATAATCACGCGTCTCTCGAATCGAATGCGGTCGTGTCAAAACCCATTCCAGGGTTCTCTGATATAACTTTCCGAACTCCGACGCCCCGCGTAAAACTTCTAGTCTTTCGGCATCGACTTTTTGCCCGACTTTAACTTGCAATTCAACAACTTGTGCTACATCTAGCGAAAACGCAAACTTCTCATCCAAGAAAACATTCACGCGATTCGCGTCTCGCACGCCCGAAACAAGCTTCGTTATAGTCTCCTCGCCCCCTCGAGCATCCCCATCCAAGGCGCTCAAATCATTGTCAGATGAATTATTACCGCCAAAAACCTCGTCATCAAAATCACTCAACGACTTAATTTCCAGCATTTACCGCTCCTATTCAGCAGAACTTACGTCCGCACCAGAAGCCCCATCCTTGGACGCCGCCTCATCCTCAGCCGTATCGTCTTCCGGCACCAACTTCGCCGCCACACGCACTTTGTGGTCGATTTCCGCCAACAACTCCGGATCTGAACGCAACAAGTTCTTCGCCGCCTCGCGACCCTGCGCAATTGTCTCGCCCTTATATTTCAGGAACGCGCCCGCCTTGTCGACGATACCTTTTTGCACCGCCAGATCCAGTACGTCGCCAACTTTGCTAATACCCTCGTTATACATGATGTCGAATTCGGCCGTGCGGAAAGGCGCCGCAATCTTATTTTTCACAATCTTAACTTTTGTCCGGTTACCAGCAATATCTTCACCGTCCTTAATCTGCCCAATTCGGCGAATGTCCATACGCACCGAAGCATAAAACTTCAACGCATTACCGCCAGTCGTCGTCTCCGGATTCCCAAACATCACGCCAATTTTCATGCGAATCTGGTTGATGAAAATCACCGTCGCCTTTGACTTCGAGATGATCCCAGTCAACTTCCGCATCGCTTGCGACATCAACCGCGCCTGAAGACCCATCTGCGCATCGCCCATATCGCCGTCAATTTCTGCCTGCGGCACCAATGCTGCGACTGAATCCACCACAATCAAATCAACCGCGCCTGACCGCACCAAAGTCTCACAAATCTCCAGCGCCTGTTCGCCATTATCTGGCTGGGAAATAAACAAATTATCCGTATCGACACCAATCTTCTTCGCATAAGCCGGATCGAGCGCATGCTCCGCGTCAATAAACGCCGCTTGTCCGCCCTGCTTCTGCATTTCCGCAATCGCATGTAGCGCCAAAGTTGTTTTACCGGAAGACTCCGGCCCATAAATCTCAATAATGCGACCCTTCGGATAACCGCCGCCGAGCGCCAAATCGAGCGACAACGACCCCGAAGGCAAAAGTTCTACGTCGATTTTCTGCGTATCACCGAGCTTCATAATCGCGCCCGTGCCGAACTGCTTTGTAATCTGCTGAATCGCTAGGTCGAGCGCCTGTTTTTTACCTGAATCTTCTGCCACCACTTCTGATTTTGTAACTTTTTTCGTCATAGTACCTTCCTTTAATATAACCATTATAACACCCCTTATGCTATCTTGATACAAAATCCTACCAAACTGCTCACGTCTAGCTAAAAATACGCGTCTATTTAGCTAAACTCCGCAGTCCGTAGCCGCAATCAACTAGCACACAAAATGCCATGCCCCAAGCATATATCAAATCTTTCAAAAATAACAAGCACAAGCACGAAAAAAGTTCAAAAATCTCTCAAACCGCCTGCTTATTTTTCATTCCGCTTTGCTAAAAATGTATTCCGCTTTGCTAAAATCCGCAAAATACTTTGCTTAAAATTTATTCCGCTCCGCTTAATTCCAACTGACTTATGCTTAACTCTATTTCGTTTGCGCTAACTTTAACTTTTTCTTTGCTTCGCCGCGCAGTTGTTGACATCGCGCAATCTCGTATTTACAGTCTTTCGGGTCTTCCTGAAAAGTTTTCAAAGCCTCATCGTAATATTCAATAGCCTTCTCAATTCTTTCGATCTCCAACATCACTGCTGCCTGGCGTAAGAGACGGTTGCCTCGCGTCCGCGGTCCGCCGCTGCCCAGAAACTCGCAAATTCGATCCGCCTCGCGGTTAGCCGCCTGGCTTCTGAAAAGGTCCTCCTTTGCTAAACAGAAATTACCTAGACCCTCATAAAAGTTCTGGCAGCGTTCCAAAGTTTCGCGCATCTCCGTCATAAACACTCTTTCCGCTTTCTTGTACCACTCGTCCGCTTCATTCCATCTTTTCAAAGCCCAGTTACATCGCCCCGCAACCGCATATTTTTCGCCCAAAATTAATCCGCCGCCATGTTTCTCCAAGAACGCAATCAACATCAAAACGATTTTCAGCGCATGCTCGTAGTCGCAGCCTCTCGTATTTTCATATAACTCCCGATTCAAAATCCCCTCCAGCTCTCGCGGCGAAAAACTCGGAACAAACTTCAGCAAAACTTCTCGCTCCGGGAACAAAAGTAGCGCCACAAACTCTTTTTTCTTATCGTCCCAGCACAAAGTTCGGCTCGGTCGTGCGCCACCTTCCATAAGTTTAGACAACTCCGCCGCCGCTTTTCCGCCATATTCCTGAATCGCCTTCAAAATTTCCTCATGATTATTGCACGCCAGGGAACTATTATATGCTGCCGGGCTTTCCAGGAGCAGAATCGTCAACATTTCGCGCAAATCTATCTCCTTTGATTTATGAAAAACTAGCGTTAGTTCTTCGCCATTTTCTTCCGGCAAATCGTCAAGCAGCAGCCAAGGGTTTTCCTGTCCGCAGTCTTCTTTCAGAATCGCTACTAGATTTCCACGCAGCGCCCCAATAATCAAAATTTCTTTCGTCTCGCCGTCGACTTTCGCCGTGTCGAAATCGATTTTATCAGGCACCCACAGCTGATCGTCGCCACTATTTACGTCGAGGTAACCATATTTACTCAAAAACTCTTTCAGTATTGGAGGCAGTTCTAGGCCGCGCCGCTTTTCATTGCGGATGAAATCTCCCTCCCAGACTCCGAGTTCTTCGCCGTCATAAAACTTCGCCAGCGCTTCTAGTGGCGTCAATCCAACTTTCAACATATATTATATCCCTACAAGCGGCTGAATATCTGCGCCTAACTTATTTAGTCTCGCTGCAAAATCTTGATACCCGCGGTTAATCGAATAAATATTACGCAAAATTGAAGTTCCTGGCGCCGCTAGCATCGCAATCATGACTACGACTGCCGGCCTGAGCGCTGGCGGCGCGACTAATTCCGCCGCTCGCCAATTCGTCGGCCCCTCGACGTAAACTCGGTGTGCGTCCAAAAGTTCAACTCTCGCGTTCAGGTTCTCGAGATAAGTCGTATAGACGGCGCGGTTTTCAAATACCCAGTCATGAATCAGCGTCCGCCCTTTTGCCGTCGCCGCAATCACCGAGAAGAACGGTAAGTTATCAATATTCAAACCCGGGAACGGCATCGGCGCAATCTTATCGGTTGGCGCTACGAGTTCCGCCTTGTGGATCTTCAAATCCACCAATCGCGTCCGTCCGTTCGCGCTATAATATTCCGGCGATTGGTCAATTCTCGCCCCCATACTCTTCAAAACCTCCAGCTCAACTTCCAAAAACTCAATCGGCGCTCGCCTAATCGTTAGACAAGATTTCGTCACCAGCGCCACCGCAATAAACGACATCGCCTCGATCGGGTCTTCCGCTGGCGCGTACTCGACTTCCGTATTAATCTCCGCCTGACCGTGCACTCGCAAAGTCGTCGTCCCGATCCCACGAATCTTCACGCCGAGCTTTTCCAAGAAGAAACACAAATCCTGCACCATATAATTCGATGAAGCGCCGACGATTGTCGTTTCGCCCGGATAAAGTGCCGCCGCCATCAAGATATTCTCAGTTACGGTGTCGCCCCGCTCAATCAAGACAATTCGTTTAGGCGGATACATCGTATGTACCGCCTCGACCGACCGCGACGAGCGCAGTAGTGACTTCTGCGCATGCTGCGGTTCTACCGTTGCTTCATAAAAACCGCTACAATTTGTCGCGTCGACTCTCAGCCCAAAATCCGACAACGCTCGAAGATGCGGTTCAATCGTCCGCGTCCCTAGCGTACACCCGCCCGCATACGGCAGGCGAAACTTCCGAAACTTATGTAATAGCGGCCCCATAAACATCAGAATCGAACGCGTCTTTCGCGCCGCCTCGACGTCGATTTTCTCAATTTGTAACTTCTCCGGCGGAGTAATCTCGAGGTCTCGATTATCATTCACCCATCGGCATTTCACGCCAATCGATTCCAAGACTTCAATAATCCGAAAAACTTCCTCAATTCGCGCCACATGCTTTAGTCGCGTCGTTCCCGAATTCAGCAGGGAAGCACACAATAGCGCCACCGCCGCATTCTTGCTCGTATTGATCACCGCCTCGCCGTGTAGCTCCTTCCCGCCGCGAATCCGATAATTCTGCGAAGCCGCATCGCTCACCGAAAGAATCTGCCGCCCCAAGGCCCTCGATAACTTCTCCGTCAGTTCCAGGGAAATATTCTGTCGGCCCTTTTCAATCCGATGAATCGCCGACTGGCTACTTCCAATCGCCCTGGCTAGCTGTGCCTGCGTCCAACCTTTGTCAACACGCAGTTGCTCTACCACGCGCCCAATCGCCTCTTGATAACTGAAGTTTTTCTCGTCCTTTTTCATATCCTAATTATACAACAAATATATCACCAAGTGAATATCAACTTTTCCAAATATTCACCCGGTGAATTTCGTAGAAGCCGAATAGAGGAAACGCTCAGCATTTCCTCTTGAGGCGACGCCCGAAATTCTGCCGCTTGCGGCAGATATAAGACTCAAACCTAATTCGCCCCTCCGCAAACCACGTTATTCGCGTGTAGCCACCCCTCGACATATCCGCAGTCGAGATACTCGCCAGATGTAGAAGCGACCCGCATAACCCCGCCGTTATTAATATAGGTCTCAATTGGATCCGTCACGACATATTCCTGATCTTTCGGCCCGAAATCATGCTCCTTCACATATTTCACGATCTCTTGTAGCAGCCCCGGCGACATGACGTATTTACTCACATTGACTAGATTCGACGGGGCTTCTTCGATCGATGGCTTTTCGACCACCGCCGTCAACTTCCCATCCTCGACCGAAAACACCCCATATTTATCAACTTTATCCCTAGGCACTTCCGCGCCAAAAATCGCCGATTCTTCCGAAGACTGTAGGGAATTAACCAACGCCTCCGCCGAAGACTCTCCGCCCGGATTCCAGATAAAATCGTCCCCCATGAACACAAGCACCGGCTCATTAATATTATATTCTTCCACCGCCATCGCAATCGGCACCGCCGTCCCATACTTGCCGGATGGGTCTTGCGTGATGTAATGAACCTTCACATTCTCGGGTAAAGTCTTCGCCAGCTTCAGCCGGTCATCTTTTCCACGCTCAGTCAAATACTGATTCAAAGCAATGTTATCACTATAAAACGCTTTCACTTGGCACGGCTCGACGTTTGAAATCACCATATAGATATCCGTCACCCCGGCCTTCACCAACTCCTGAATCGGATAGTCCACAATTGGTCTGTTTCCGACCGGCAACATCGACTTCTCGACCACTTTCGTAATCGGCAAGCGTCGCGTCCCCCAGCCAGCCACCGGAATAATTGCTTTCGTAATCATTTCATAACTCCACTTTAAGTTGCCCTCATTATAGCATATAAAATCACCAAAACAAGAAAACTTATCAGAAACCTACAACGAAAACTCCTCTTTTCCGAACTTTACCAACCTATCCCCCGGCAAGTTAAAACTTTTTCCTGTCCCATAAGTTAAAATCGCCTGCCAAAAGTCCAAAAGCTGCGGTCGCGTTGCCGAGAGTCCCGCTCTGAGAGTCGCCGCCCTTAAAATCTCTAGCGCCACGCTCTCACTTAATTCTCGAAACCACTCTCGCTCAAACCTTCCATCTTCCGGCAACAAACCGACAACCTCCTCGTCAATTTCCCGCCTCAGGTCTCTTTGTCTTTTCCAAAGCCGCCAAACCTCCAGTTTTTGTTCAAGCCTCAAGGGAGAATTATTCAAATTCTGACGCACGCGATTTCTCAAATATTCATCCCATGAGTTAGACGGGTCTTCTCGAAACCGCAGCCGTCGCTTCGCCGCATACTCAAAAATCCCCGCCCGATCCAGCGACTCATAAAACATTTCTGTCTCCAAGAACGGTCGCCGCACGCCCGCTCGGTCCAGACCTGTCAGTCCTCGCCAGCCGGTCCCCCGTAAAAAATTAATAGTTACCGTTTCCACTAAATCGTCCAAGTGGTGCGCCGTCCAGACCTCCCCGCCCGTTTCGGCCGCCACTTTCATCAAGAACTCATACCTTTTCTCGCGCGCTTCCGCCTCCGAAGCCCCCGCTCCAAGCTCTGCCCGACAAGACCGAAACTCCACGCCATATTCCGCCGCCATCTCCCGCACGAATTCCATATCAAGCTCCGAGTTTGCCCGAATCCCATGATCGAAATGTGCCACAATAATCTCTCCCGCCGGAAACCGTCGACAGACCATATCGAGCATTACCATCGAATCCACCCCTCCAGAAATTGCCAAAACCCGCATCATATGGTAATATTATAACATAATGAACCCCTCTAAAATCCGTAATTTCTGTATCATCGCCCACATCGACCATGGAAAGTCGACTATTGCTGATCGCATGATGGAAATAACTAATACTGTTGAGAAACGCGAGATGAAGTCTCAGCTCCTCGATTCCATGGAGCTCGAGCGCGAAAAGGGGATTACGATCAAACTTGCCCCCGTCCAGATGAAATGGCGTGATTATGTTTTGAATCTCATCGACACTCCGGGCCACGTCGACTTTTCTTACGAAGTCTCCCGTTCGCTCCAAGCCGTCGAAGCCGCCGTCCTTGTCGTCGATGCGACCCAAGGTATCCAGGCTCAGACTCTTGCCAATGTCTATCTCGCCCTTGAACAAGATTTATATATTATACCCGTCATCAACAAAATCGACCTTCCTGCCGCCGACGTCGAAAAAGTCTCCGCCCAGATCGTCAACCTTCTCGGTTGCTCGCCCGAAGAAATTATCCCGGTTTCCGGAAAAACTGGCCTCAATGTTGATAAAATCCTCGATCGCATCATCGAAAAGGCTCCCGAACCTCGCAAGCCGGCCTCCCCTACCGGAGCCACTCGCGCTCTCATCTTCGATTCATATTTTGACGATTATCGCGGCGTCATTCTTTATGTTCGCATCTTTGAAGGCAAGATCGACAAAAACTCCGAAATCCGCATGATGGCGGCCGAAACTAATGGTCTTGCGCTCGAAGTTGGCGCGCTCACGCCGAAAATGTCCCCCGCGCAGAGCCTCGACGAGGGGAGTATTGGCTACATCGTCACGAACTTGAAGACTACCCGCGAGGCCAAAGTCGGCGATACTGTCACCCTGGCCAAATCTCCCGCTCCCGAGCCGCTCCCCGGCTACAAAAACGTTCTTCCGTTTGTCTATGCCGGTTTTTTTCCGGTTTCGAACGATCAATATCAGGATCTGAAAGACGCCGTCGAGAAGCTCGCCATGTCCGATTCCGCTCTCCACTTCGAGCCGGAAAACTCTCCTGTCCTCGGCTTCGGTCTTCGTATCGGCTTCCTCGGTCTGCTACACATGGACATTATCCGCGAACGCCTTGAGCGTGAGTTTAATCTCGATCTCGTCATCACTAATCCTAGCACGAACTACGAAGTTACCTTGAGCGACGGCGAAGATTTGAATATCCGCTCCGCCTCCGACCTCCCTGACCAGTCCGCTATCGCCGAGATTCGCGAACCCTGGGTGAAAGGCGAAATCATCCTCCCGCAGACCATGATTGGCGGCGTCCTGAACCTTATCAACGAGAAACGCGGCCATCAAACTAATTTAAGTTATATCGAAGATCGCGCCGTGATTGATTTTGAAGCCCCGATGGCGAACCTCCTCACCGATTTCTACGACCAGCTCAAATCCATCACCTCCGGCTACGCCAGCTTCAACTACGAACTTTCCGATTATCGCGCCGAAGACCTCGTCCGCCTCGATTTTCTCGTCGCCGGCAACCGTATGGACGCCCTGAGCCTTATGTGTCACCGCTCCGAAGCCGACGCTCTCGGTCGCGAAATCACCAAAAAGTTAAAAGAAGTTATTCCGCGTCAAAACTTTGAAGTTGCCCTCCAGGCCGCCATTGGCGCTAAAATCATTGCCCGCGAAACTATCGGTGCCTACCGTAAAGATGTTACCGTCAAAATCCACACCGGCGACCGCGACCGCAAAGCCAAACTCCTCGACAAGCAGAAAAAAGGCAAAGCCCGCATGAAACGCTTCGGCAAAATTGATATCCCCTCCGAAGCCTTTACCGTTATGCTAAAACGCGACTAGCTGCCGTCCAGCCCATCCTGCGGCCGCGGAAAAAACTAACAACGCGACTAGCTAACCTTACCTCCCCGCCCGTCAAAACTGTTGTAAAAATTACAACATTTACATCCATTTTCAAACATTTTGTGCTAAAATACATAAAGTTGACCCAGCTTTCTGGCGACAAAATGCTCTACGAAAAAGCGAAAAACACCGAAGCAAAACCCGCTCCATAGAGCAAACCAAAGCGTAAAATGGTCAATCAACTATGTCGCCAGAATTCGGAGGGCATACTTATTTAATAATAGTCTAACTTTAAGAAAGGAGTATTTTTCATGGACAAAACTGCCACGGCTGCGCGCGAAACTGCCGCAAAGCCAACAAAAGCAGAAAACCAAGAAAACCAATACCTCGGAAAGGAAAAGATTTCAAAACTTCTTTTCAAGTTTTCCATCCCGTGCATTCTTGCACTTCTCATCACCTCACTTTATAACATCGTCGACCAGATTTTCATTGGTCACGGCACGACTGAAGGTCTCGGCGCCGTTGGTAATGCTGCGACTTCGATTGTCTTCCCGCTAACTCTCGTTGCGGTGGCGATTTCCGGCATGTTTGGTGATGGTACGGCTGCTTTTCTTTCAATCTGCCAGGGTCGCAAAGATACTAAAAATGCCCACCGTGCCGTCGGCGGCAGCGCTGTCATCACTTTCCTAATCAGTCTTATCCTTGTCGCGCTCGGTTTCATTTTTGCCGATCAGATTCTCGGCCTCTTTGGCGCTAGCGCTGACAACCTGCTCTATGCCAAGCAATATTTCTATATTATCCTCTCCTTCTTCCCGATTTATATGCTCGGCTACATGCTCAACTCCGTCATTCGTGCCGACGGCTCCCCGACCTTCGCTATGATTGCAACCGTTGCTGGTGCCGTGACGAATATCATCCTTGACCCGATTTTCATTTTCGTCTTCAACTGGGGCATCCAAGGTGCCGCTTGGGCGACCATTACCGGTCAAATCCTCACTCTCGTCATTTCTATTATCTATCTCGCCCGCACAAAAACTTTCCGCCTCAAGCTCGAAAGTTTCAAACCTCAAAAAGAAGTTCTCGGCAACATTGCAAAACTCGGCGTTTCGACTTTTATCACCCAGCTATCTATCGTGATTATCTCCATGGTTTGTAATAAGATGCTCGCCATCTTCGGCGCTCAGTCCGAATACGGCGCGAACGACCCTCTCGCTATCATCGGTATCTGTATGAAGGTCTTCACGATCGTCCTCAGTATCGCTATGGGTATCATCATCGGCGCGCAGCCGATCCTCGGCTACAACATCGGCGCCGGCAATAACGACCGCGTTCGCGAAACTTTCCGCAAATGTATTCTCGCGACCATCGTCGTTGGTGCCATTGCGACTATTATCTTCGAAGTTTGCCCAGAACCAATCATCTCAATTTTCGGCTCGAACTCCGAGAACCCTGAGCTCTATATGAAGTTTGCTGCGCTCACTTTCCGCATCTTCCTCTCGCTCATCACCTTCACTTGCACGATCAAAGTCATTTCCATCTTCTTCCAAGCTGTCGGTGAACCGCTCAAAGCTGCCATCGTCTCGCTTTTTCGTGACATCATCATCTTCTGCCCGCTCGTCCTTATTCTTCCGCACCTCATGAATAACATTAACGGCATTCTCTGGGCTGCTCCGATTGCTGATATTGTTGGTATCATCCTCTCAGTCTCGCTCGTTGTCGTCTACTTCCGTCATCTCGGTCGTAACGTCAAAACGGATCAGAGCCACGAGCAGCTCGCTCTCCAGCCTTCTCACCCTGGCGTCATCATCACGATTTCCCGCGAACACGGTTCTCAGGGCAAGAAAATCGGCGAACTTGTTGCGAAACAACTTGGTATTCCGTATTACTACAAGGAACTTACCGCCCTCGCCGCTGCCGAAAGTGGTCTCGACAAAGAATATATCAAGAAAGTTAGCAGCAACGACGGCGAACAAATTTCCCAAGAACTTTATCTCACGACTTCCCCGGCTAAGTATGCCATCGAAGCCCAAGATGCTGTCTTGAAAGAAATCGCCAAGCAGGGAAGCTGTGTAATTGTTGGCCGCGCCGCTGACTATGTTCTCCGTGACCAGAAGAATCTCCTCCGCGTCTTCATCTACGCGCCGAAGGAAATGCGTGTCAAGAACATTATGTCAATGTATGGCGATGACGAAAAATCCGCCACGAAAAACATTGACCGCTCCGACAAAAATCGTGCTGATTACTACAGTTTGATTTCCGGCCAGAAATGGGGCGACCCGCGTAACTACGACCTCTGCGTCGACGCTTCGCTCGGTAAAGAAAAAGTTGCCGAACTTATCTGCAGCCTCGCTCAGAAGTAGCCGAGGTTGTAGACCAACAAAAAGTGCGAGCCAAAAAACTCGCACTTTTTTCGTGGCTACTTATTTATTTGCCGCGATTAAAACATGTTCAAACAACGCCGTCACCGTCAACGGCCCGACCCCGCCAACTTTTGGCGTAATCGCTAGTAAGTCTTCGCGCTCGCGCACACTATCATCAATGTCTCCGACCAGCACCCCGCCTTCGCTCGCCGTCCCCGCGTCGACAACCACGGCGCCCGGCTTCAGCATATCTCCCGTAATCAAATGCGGCACGCCGGTCGCGCTCACGATCACATCGAAATCTCTAAGCGTCATCAAATCACTCCCCCTCCCGAACGCCGTCACATCATATCCCGAATCTCCCCACATCCGCGCCAGCGGCTTTCCAATCAGCCTCCCCCGCCCGACTAACGCAATTTTACTCTGCGCGAGGTTAATGTCGTATCCCGCCAATAACCAATTAATCGCCGTCGCTGTTGCCGACTCGAACTTCGCCGTCTCTCCGCGTTGGATTCGCACCTCCGTCCCTAGCCCGTCGACATCTTTTTCTACTGCAATTTCCGACACAACTTCGTCGGTCAGGGAAGGGTCGACTAGCGGCAGTTGCACAATAATCCCGTGCACGTCTTCTTGCGCATTCGCCTCGCGCACCGCTTCGGCGACATCTTCGCGATACCAATCCTCGACCGTGATGCCAATATCTTCGCCGTATTTTTGCTTCAGGTGAACATATTTCAAAATCACCGGACTGTCGCTATTCCGAATAATCACCAGCTTCGGAAAAATCTTCCTCGACCGGAGCGCCTTTACGGTATGCGCCTGATTTTCTTTCATATACCCCGCCAGTTCTGCGCCGTTCAATAGCTTCATTTCTTCTCCTCCATTTTGGTCGATTGCTGCTCGGAATGCGCGACCATCTCGACCGGTTCCTGCTCTAAGACCAATCCAAACTTTTCCGCCACCGCGCCGACAATTTCTTCTCGCGCCGCCGCGAGGTCTGCATAACTTTTCGCACTTTCATTTATCAACACCAGCGCTGCTTTATCGCTCACGCGAATCCCCCGCATCGCCTTTCCTTTCAGCCCACATGCCTCGACCAACCATCCCGAATTG
Organism: uncultured Candidatus Saccharibacteria bacterium; assembly: GCA_948868795.1. Classification (GTDB taxonomy): domain Bacteria; phylum Patescibacteriota; class Saccharimonadia; order Saccharimonadales; family Saccharimonadaceae; genus Nanosyncoccus. Next base: position 39,921 of record CAQRDK010000006.1, read on the forward strand.
ATTTTTCCGCTTCCGTCTTCATTTCGCCAGAGCGGAATCCCTTGCGCCTCGGCCGCGTCCGCGCCTGCCTTGTCGACATAAACATTCTTAAAGAAACTTCCCGCGCTCGCTACCTTTTCCGGATCTGGCAATTTTTCGCTCCGAATTTCCGACACCATTTTCCGAATGTTCTTCGGCGAAAAATCCGTCTCGCCATGCTCGTCGATATATTTCTGCAGGGAATTATAGAACGGCGGCTCCAGCTCGCCTTCCTTCAATTTAACCGTCACTGCCACGATGAAAAACCTCCCCGCATCTTCGCCCGTGTTAAACCGCGTGTGTCGGTATGACATATTCATCTCGTCTTTTCCAAGCGTCACGAATTCCCCCGTTTGCGTATCGAACGCCTCGACACTCTCGATAGCCTGCGCAATGTCTTGCCCGTACGCTCCGATGTTTTGCACCGGCGCTGCCCCGAGCGTCCCCGGAATTATACTCATCGCTTCAATTCCCGAGTATCCCCTCTCGCACGCAAATTTCACAAAATCATCCCAAATTTCTCCCCCCATCCCCCGAAGAATCATCTCGCCATTCTCTTCGCGCACAATCTCGACCCCGCGCAGTTTATTCAAGATCACCACCCCCGGAAACCCTTCGTCATGCCCGAGCGTATTCGCCCCGCCGCCCATCATCCAGACCGGCAGCCCCCGCTCCTTCGCGAACCGGAACGCCTCCACGGCGTCATCCTTCGACTCCACTTCCAAGACGAACCGCGCCGCCCCGCCCAGTCGCATCGTCGTCAGTCCAGAAATCAACACATTCTCTCGAATCTTCATCTCTTTATTATACCACGTTGTCGTCTTTTCTCTCCACGAAGCCTTGCCTCGGCACAGAACTCCGCCCCAGCCGCCGCCCCGCCAAATAAGTTGTTTTCTGATAAGTTAAGTTATTGCGTGTAAATTCCGTGTAATAACTTGTTGGGATAACTCATCATCTCAAGTCATTTCGATATCTAAAATTGTAAAAAAGGAATAAGTATGTACTATATCGACAAAAACTATAATAGAAACTTATTTGACGGTTGCGGAGGCTGAGGCGGAGGAAACCTAGAGATTCGAGAAAACTTCAAACTCTATCACCATTGTAGACTTTTATTTTTCTCCACCTCTGTTAGCTAATTACCAAACTCTACAACGGTTGTAGAGTTTTACCGGGCGATACAACGAACAGCAAGTCCCAAATATTTATAGCGTGCAGTTACTGGCTGGACGTCATTAGTATCCCCAAAAACAAATCCCATAGCTTGTTCGTTCGAAATGGAAGCGGTAGACGTCCAATACAGCCCTGGTGCAGCAGCGCCCCAAAGATAGCCTATGGTGCCATAATTAAAACCACCTCCACGCAGAAAGTAAAATGGTTTCTCGACCAATTGATATGATGTAATATTTCCCTGTTTTTCCCACCCGTAAGCTTGGAGAAGAGCGCCGTAGCTATCTATTGCAAACGGTGGCGTATAAGACGAGCCGCCTCCTTGACTATGCGGTAATTTCCATCCAGCTGGACATATGCTTCCAGCGGCATCCGCGTTGCTGTCGGCCGAACTTTGTAAAGATGTCCCCGTCCCGGCCGTAGCCGCGCCCCATTGATACCAATTACCGAAGTAGTAATGCGCATCATATTGCGCACAGGGTCCCGTCGCAGCCTCGCTAAGAGCACTATTTGCGGGTTTACTGCAGTTGGTCGAGCCGTCCATTCCGGCATATGATGTTACGTAAAAGAAATTAGGATCCGCCGACGGTTTTCTCTCTCCTACTGATATAATATTCTCCCCCGCGCAACCACTTAACCCATTCAGCAGACCACTCGTGCCCTCATTATCTCGACAATAAGTATAAGTGTCAGTCGGCACATTATCTACATATCCTTTTTGCGTCCAAGAAAAATCATAATTTTGATTAGTATTTGCGTTTTCTGTAAAATTTTCACTCGTAGTATAATGAGTCGGTGAATACCCTGCTCCCGCCCCAACGCTAACATCAGAACTCGCACTATTCAATGGCAATGTTTCTCGATCTAAGTCCAACGCCAAATTCTGTGTCATCCAGCAGTTCCCGTCCGCCAACTTTGCTACCCAATAACTTTTTCCATCACGACTATCAATAAGTTGCGCAGTCGGGACGTCGGCATTGATTTCACCAGTTTCCGTGAATGCCGCTGGCGTCGGTACACTCTCGCAAATCTTACTCGTCATTTCTTGCATAGTTTCGACGCCAAACACGTTGGAAATTTCCAAAGGCGACGACACTACGCTCAGCGTCACCTCGTTCTCGTAAGTGTCTGCCGGCTTCGTATTGCCAATCTTCGCCGCAAAACTGAGCAAGAAACTATACGATGCGCTTCGCCCTGATCCAGTCGCCAACAAATCACCCTGCCCTTGCGACATCGACTTATATAGCGCACTCTCAGAAAGTTCTTCCTCTTCTGTCACCGCATAACCCCAAGTATTCGTCTGTAAGTTATCAAAAGTCGAACTTCCGTCAATCCCCGCAATCATCTCCCCACTATTCTTCCCAATCAGCCCCGGAGTTTTACTAGAAAGATAGACACTATATCCGCCAGAATTACTTATCGACACATTCGCCTTCACAGCTGTCCTTGCTTTTGCACCTTCTTCTGTCACCGGCGTCATACTTGCTGACCCCGAAGTCGGAGAGAAGGAAATATTTACATCGGAAATCGTCGTCGCTTGCGGAGAAACTTCATTTTCTTCGCCCTCCAGCGCACTTGCTGATCCACCTATTAGCGGATTGATTAACAGAAATGCCAGCAGCAACAAACTTATACAGCTCGCACTCCCAGCAATATTAACTTTTCTTTGACCTTTTAGCATCACGGCCCTCCTTTTGATTGGTAATAGACACCAGCCAGGAGCGACCATAAAAAGCGACACCGTAGCCGGTGTCTAAAACCAGTACCAAAGTCATTTCTGCCTTTGAGACGTAGGTAACGACATACGATGCCGCTTTTTCATCTCAATATAGCAAAAATAAAAACAAATGACTTCGTTTATTAATACTGATTTTAGACACTTCCATTATAACACGAAAACTACCGCGTCAACTTAAAAATCTAAAAACCGACAAATAATATTTGGAGATCGGGCACAAATAAGTGCAGCGAACGGAGAAGCCGTTGTTCCGATTGCTGTTGCCGGACGGATTGATATTGCTGGTGCTGTTGAAGTTGAGGTGGTAGGCGTTGCTGCCGTTAGAGTTCGGCGTAGACGACCAGTAGTTGCCGTTGTTGCCGGCGCCGTTGAACAGGTTGCTGGTATTCTGGTCGACGTAGCCGCCCCCTCAAAGCCACAAGAATTACTTCGCGATAACCACAGAAAACTTCACCGAAAAGAAGCCGCTTTTTATCTACATAAGTCATAACTCGCGCAGATTCAAATCTGTCGCCGGATTACGGTTCGAGAGGGCTTCACGATCTCCAAGACAAGAACTTATCCAAGCCGGAAAAACTCAAGGCGCGGCGTCGTTCCTATAGGGATTTGTTCCTACAAAATAAATTATACACCAAGCCACAAAACAAAAATAAGCCCGCAAAGGACTTTTTCATGAACTTGGTGAGTCGGGTGGGGATCGAACCCACGACACCCTGCTTAAGAGGCAGGTGCTCTAACCGGCTGAGCTACCGACCCAAATTCTTAACAACCTCTATTATAGCACAAATCCCAGAATTGTTAAGAGGTATTTTTCGCAAGATTCACAAAACTGATACCCGTAAGTTCATATTCGCAGAACATCCAGCGAAATCTGTTATATAATATACATATGGTTAATCAAAATATGTCCCAGTCTAAAAATCAATATCAAGAACCAAAACCAACTTTTGCGATTATCGTCGGCCTCATCGCCGCCAGTATTATCATCGGCGCTTGTATTCTTTTCGCTATCAACGGCAATAAAACCGTCGCTCCGATTGTCTCAGATGCGCTTCCAGCGCCCGAACTTTCCGAAGGTATCCGCGGCAGCGAATTCGGCATCGACAAAAACATTAACGAAGCTACGCTTGATAATTATCTCGGCCGCAGCGATACCGTTTATCGCGATATGCGTATGTTGAAAGACCCTGGGAACTACGAAGCTATCGGCGGCGATTCTTATCTCTCCGGCTTCGTCGAAGGTTTTGAAGTCGTGCCGCTTCCTTACCTAGTGAACGTTGCTGGTCTTCCAGAGGAAGTCGGGGATACTTATACCGGCAAAACATTATTCACCCAGACGAAAGACGGCGAATATATCGCGAACTACGCCGAATCCATGAATCTTCTTGAATATCTCTTCCCGAAAGACAAAAATATTTTCCTTATGTGCGGCGGTGGCGGTTATGCTGGCATGACGAAAACCATGCTCACGAAGCTCGGTTGGGACGAAAACAAGATTTATAACGTCGGCGCCTACTGGTCTTACGATGGCGACCATAATATTATCGTCAAAAACACCTCGCACAGCAACACGACTTACGATTTCTGGAAAGTTCCATATCACGATATTGATTTTAATACTCTCCACGAGCTAAAACATGAAGCGTAAACTCCTCATTATTCTTCCGGTCGCCCTCATTGTAATTATCGCCGTCGTCTGTGGACTTATCTTCGCGCTCCACCCCGCGCCTTTCCGCCTCGACGATCAATATTACGGCGAAGCGAGCCTCGAAACGATTTCCGCTGACCAGCTTCAGCAGCTCGTCGACGAAAAATCCTCTTTTGCCGTCTTCGTTTCACAACCTGCTTGCCGTGCTTCGGACAATTTCGAAAAAGTTCTCCAATCTTTCGTTGCCGAACATCCTATGAAGTTTTACGAAATCGCTTTCTCCGATTTAGAAAATCTTCCTTTCGTTGCGGACGTTCGCTTCTATCCGAGTTTTCTGATTTTCAAAAAAGGCAAGCTCGTCGATTTTCTCGAAGCCGACAATGACGACCATGCCGCCGCCTACACATCTCTCGACGGTTTCCAAACTTGGCTGACTGAGCAAGTTATTCTATAGGAATGCGCTATGTCGCCTCGCTCAGCCGTAAAAAGCCCCAAACCTCGTAGCGACTTTTTTACTCCTGCGCCAGTAGTTCATCAAATGAGCGACCTTTGTGAGCCGCTACTCTCCGATTCTACGCGTAAAGCCTTTGAGCCTGGCTGCGGCACCGGCAACTTCCTCATCGAAGCTCTTTCGCGTCGCCTCCAAAAACTCACAACTCCCCACGAAGCCCTCATCGCTCTCTCTAATCTCTATGGTGTCGACATCAATCCCGATTATCTCGCCGAGGCCCGCGTGTGTCTAAAATCAATTCTCCTGCGGCATTTTTCCGAACAGCCCCTCGACTATCGTTTTCTTCCGCTTGTCGACCTCTTCCTCCAGTCTAACCTTATTCAAGACGACTTAATCCGCAATTATGAAGACCTAGTTTTTATCGATTGGCAACTTATTTCCGATTATAATTTCCGCGCCGTTCCTGCTCGCCTCGGCGATATGCTAAAAAATTCTATCTCCGTGGCGAACGATTCGGAGAATAGTCATGCTTAAACTCCGCCCCGAGCAACAATCCGCCGTCGACCAAACCTATCAATATTGGCAACAAACTCGCTCGCAATCCGCCGTGCCATCACGACAAAATCCTGCCTCGCAAGCTTCCGAAAACGCCCGCAAGTTCCTCTGGAACGCAAAGCCTCGCTTCGGCAAAACCATCGCCGCCTACAAGTTCGCCCAAAAAATCGACGCGAAGCGCATCCTCATTATCACGAACCGCCCCGCCATCTCTGACGCTTGGGCTAGCGACTTCTTCGCTCACATCGCGCCAGAAACTAATCACATTTTCGCTGGCGCCAAGCCCCCAAAAACTACCAAACCTTCAAAAACCGCCGCGCCAACCCTCAAACCGCCCGCCAGTTCTCCAAAACCCAGCTCTCAGCCTGCCTCGCATATTTATTCCCGCTCTGAGCTCATCAAAAACCCCAGCCTCCTCGCCCGCCCGCTCATTTATTTCATTTCTCTCCAGGACATCAAAGGCAAGGATCTGGACTCCGCCGATTTTAAGGCGAAAAACCAATGGATTTTTGACGTCGAGAAGCTCTGGGATTTGCTCATCATCGACGAAGGCCACGAGGGAATTAAAACCTCCAAAACCTCCGCAGTTCTAAATAGCCTTAATGCTGACTTTACGCTCTATCTTTCCGGCACACCCTTTCGCGCTCTTGCCGACCAAGATTTTTCCGCCGACCAGATTTTCAACTGGACTTATCTCGACGAGCAAAAAACTTACCAAGATCGCCCGCGCCTCGACTTTCGCGTTTGCCGACTTCCGAAGAACATCTCCATAGCCCAACAACCCAATCCCTCCGCAGCCGGCCAGCTTCAGCCCAATGAAAAATCTACATCCGTTCAATTTTGGCTCGATTACGCCGCGCAAATTTTCCGCTCCCAGCCCGAACTCCGTCATACTTTCTGGCTACTCTCGAAAGTGAGCGACTGCAAAACTCTCCAAACCGCCCTCGCGAAGCACCCATTTTTCCATGATTATAAAGTCATCCTCGCCGCCGGAAAACTCACTAAAACCAGTAACCCTCAAGACTCCCCAGTCGACGCCCTCGAATCTGACGCCGGCGAATATAGCGGCCAAAAAGTCCTCTCCGCCGTTCGTAATACTATCGGCGGCCATCCCGACCAGACGAAGACTATCACCCTTTCTTGCGGTCGCCTCACGACTGGTATCACAATCCCCGAATGGTCTGCAGTTTTCATGCTCTATAGTTCGAACGACCTTTCGCGCCTCAGCGCCGCACAATATCTCCAAGCTGCTTTCCGCGCCCAAAATCCTGCCCTCGGAAAGTCTAAGGCCCATATTTTCGACTTCGCGCCCGACCGCGCCCTCATCGTTCTTCAGGAATATGCTGAGCGTCTTTGTAATCTCCCGCCCGCAACCGCTCTCCCCGAACTTCTTCAATATCTCGATGTCAACTTACTTGACGAAAACGCCCGTCCCGAATCCCTCTCTGCTCCGGAAATCATCGAACTCCCCCGCCAAATCATTGCGCAGGAAATCGTCGACGGTGGTTTTATCACCTCGAACAAACTATTTAATATTCAAAACATCTTCCACGCCTCCCCCGCCGCCTGCAAAGTCATCAACAAACTTTCCGCCCTCCACAAAAACCGCCTCGAAAAATCTCCTCGTCCGCTCCCCGCCCCGCTCACGAAGCTCGACTCTTCTGGCCAGATGATTGCGACCCTCGCCGACGAAAAAGTCGCCCGCCGCCGCAAAAAACGCGAAGAAGACGATTATCGCGACAAGCTCCGCGGTTTTTCTCGCACGATTCCGATGCTGCTCCATCTCTACGGCGAACCTAGCTTCACTTTTTCCGACCTCGCCGACAAAATCCCCGACCAAATCTTCCAAGATCTCACCGGCCTCACGAAAGATGATTTCGCGCTGCTTCGCCACGAACAATATTTCAACGAGATGAATTGTAATCTCGCCATCCGCGAATTTATGCGTCGCGAAAAAGAACTTTCGACTTATTTTCTCCCGAACTCTGCGCAAAACATTTTTGATTTTATCCCACTTCAATACGGCGCGCGAGTTTTCACTCCGAAGTCTACCGCCGAAAAACTTGTCCAGCAACTTATCTCCGCTCGCCCCGAACTTTTCCGTTCCCGCGACACAAAGTTTTTCGACCCCGCCGCGAAAAGTGGCCTCCTCCTCGCCTTTATCGTCAAAGAATTATATCGCAACCTGCGCCCGGATTTCCCGAGCGATCACGATTGTCTGTTTCATATCCTCGCGCATCAAATTTATTCCTGGTCGCCCGACGAGATTTCTCACCGCGCAACCTTAAACACCATTTTAAGTTTCATTCGTCACGATTCCGTTCATTTTTCTGCCGCCGAAATTGCCAAAATCAACCAACATTTACTCCAATTCAACCCACTTTCCGAAAAAGGCGGGATTAACCTTTCCGACATTCAACTTAAAATTAACCAAACATGGGAGGAAAATATGAAATTCGATGTCATTATTAGCAATCCGCCATATCAGCAAGGCCGTCGCCAAATTTACGCCGATTTTTATCGCCTCGCCGTCGATCTCGACCCGGAATTATTGTGCATGGTCTTCCCGCAAGGCTGGCAAAAACCTCACAATCGCAACGGTCTTGGCCAACTCAATTGTGCCAAATACAAACGCGATCCGCACATTGCTATCATCGACAACTACGACCAAAAAGCCGCCGAAAAACTTTTCCCAAATATCGGCACTGGCGGCGTGAACATCATTCTTCGCGACCGTAGTTTCGATAATCATGGCAGTCTTCCACAACTTATCGCCGGCGAAAAAGCCGCTCCTATCATTCTCCCGCTCGACACAGACGAAGTCATCAAGCCCGCCGAATTAACTCCGTTTATTGAGAAGTTCCAATATCTCCCGAAAGTCGAATCTCTCGGCTCCTCGCGCAAACCTTACGGTTTCTACGCCGACCCTCTCCGCAATCCGGAAAAATACAGCCTTGAACTTCACGAAACCGCCCAGAGCTCTGACGACGTGCGCCTTTTTGGCCTCCTTGCCGATAGCAGCCGCGGCTATCGCTATATTTCTCGCACCAGCCTCCCGAAAGTCAGCTCGCTAATCGATCGATATAAACTTTTCGTTCCGAAAGCCTGGGGGAACATGGCGGCAAACATCGGTCTCGGCGGTTCCTATTCCAATATTTGCGTCGCTTCTCTTGGCGATGTCTGCTCGGAAACCTTCATCGAGTTCGGCCCCTTCGCTTCGCAGGAAGAAACTATCAAGGTTGCTAAGTATTTCATGACTAAGTTTTTCCGCGCCCTCCTTTTCCTCGCCAAAGACACCCAAAATACCGCCAAAGATAAGTATCGCTATATCCCGCTACCTGATTTTAGTGACAAGATTTGGCATTCAAAAATCTCCGAGCTCGACGAAAAACTCTTCAAGCTCTACGATATTCCTCCCGCTACGCGCGACTTCATCCTCCAAAACGTCCAGCCCCGCAGTGAAGCTAACATCGAAATCCTCTAATCTAGTTCTCTAATTCAGCGAGCCAAAACGCCTCCTAGCCTCAGCATTAAGTTGCCCGGGGATAACTCTATTTTTTGCTGTGTAAATACATTTCTCAAAAAACTTTCAGAAAAATAAATAAAAATCACAAAAGAAAATTAAAAAACATAAAAAATCTGACAATAAAATTTAACCCAAAACACCCGAAAAATAAAATAAAAAATTTTTTCAGCCCGATTTTTAGACTTTTTTCGACAATTTTTATATATTTTTCCGAACATAATTAAAACAAATCGAAACAATTTGAAATATTTTATTATTTTTAGTTATCCGAGTCATCGTTCCACTAGCAAAAACTTATTTTTAGGCCCAACGAGCCAAAGCTGCAAGGTATTCATATTATCAGGTTTTACAATTCGACAGGGAAGGAGTATAATATAAATATATGCGCCCGTAGCTCAGTGGATAGAGCACTGGCTTCCGGAGCCAGGTGTCGTAGGTTCGACTCCTATCGGGCGTACCACGGAATAGAATAAACTCCTCGGGGAGTTTTATTTTGTGCTCATCGCATGGGAACACATAGAAAATACCTCACCGCCAGATGAGGTATTTTCCGCCTATCGTTCAAAAGCTATCGAATCTATTGCCTACTTCCGCCCCTCCACCATCAAAACAAACTTCGTCGTCCCCTCTGCGCCCTCGGCGATTCCGGCGTAGCTATTATAATCGTCCGCCAATTTCATCAGCTGCTTGACTTTCCCGGAAGTCACTTTCACCTTCCCGTTTACGAAATTATTCAGCGGTTGAATTCCTTCGCGGTCAAACTTCGTCATACCAGCGCTCAGGTCATCTGCGCCTTTCGCGAGTTTATTTACGCCGGCGAGCATCGTATTCAGCCCGCTGACGAGCGCGTCGCCCATGCCGTTGTTTACTGCCTGTAGCGTCTGTTTAATAACTCCGCTTGCGGTCGCCGCTGCCGTCTGTCGCGCCGTCGTCAAGGCCAGTTGATACGAACTTTGGAAAAGTTGTTCCTCAAGCTCCGCGCTTAACTTAGCCGCCACTCCGACAATCATCTCCGCCGTGCAAGCTCCGCCCGCCTGTGCCTGGCAAAGTTGCGCCGCTTCCAATTGAATCGCATCCGCTAATACCTTATTCGATGCTAGCTGTTGCTTAATCCCCGCCCGAATCGTTGCGCTCTGCGCTTGAACTTTTGCGGTCGCCGCTGCTTGGACTTTTTGCGTAATCGCTGCCATTTCTTCTTCGCCCAGCGTCAAACTTCCGCCTTGCCCCGACATCTTCTGGCTAATTCCAACAATCGCCACCTGTAGTTCTTTAATCCCGTCGCGCAGACTATTCGCCCCGGCGACTAGCTGACTACTGCTCTGCGAGAGTTGATTCGACTTCGCCGACAAATCGTCCAGCTCCGCAAAAACTTTCAAATCCTCACTATCGAGCAGCTTCGGCGTCACGATCGAATAAATATCGCCCAGCTCGAACTTTTCCGTTTCATAACTCAAAACAACTTCATCCGCTCCGCGTAGCTCCTCCAGTCCCAAGCTTTCATAAAGTCCTGGCGCTGCCACCGCTGTCACGGCAATCGTCCGCCCGTTGCTAACCGCCTTTCCGTTCGAGACATTTACATTCGATACCTTACTTTCGTCGAGTGTTGTTGTCACCGCCGCCACGATCGGCGTATACACATTCCCGACTTTCGACAAGTTCGCATATTTCAGCCGAACTTCGACCTTGCCTGACTTTCCAAGCATCTCTTCCAATGACTTTTCCTCGCCGTCCAAGAAATACGAAACCGTCAATTTCACCGGCAGTTCTTTCGTCGCCTCGCCGCGATAGTAAATATCCTTACCTTGCGCGTCCCACTTCACATTTTCTCCGTCGACGACGAACCCCTCAAACCCATTCAAGTTCTCAATCCCGGTCAAAATACTTTTATCAAACAATTCATTATCTTTCAAATCATTCAGCAAATGCTCCGTCACCGAAATCTTCTTCACTTCGCCGTTCGCTTGCAATTTCACATAGACCGTTTCGTCCTGCGTCAACGCAAACGTCGGCACCGGCGATAGCGCGAGAATCCCCGCCGTCGCTAAACACATTGAACTTGTTAAAACTTTTTTCATAATACAACTCCTTTTCAAAAACTTACTTTTTCGCCTTGACGACTTTCGCTGGTTTCGCCGCCGCAACTTTCTCTGTCGCGACTTTCGTTCCTAATGTTGTCTTCATAATTAACTTATCGCACGCGACGAGTAGCGCCGGAATCACCAAGACGACCACGACCATGCTGATAATCGCCCCGCGCGCAATCAAGGTACATAGCGTCCCAATCATATCAATCTGCGAGAACAGCCCGACCCCGATCGTCGCCGCGAAGAAACACATCCCGCTCACGAAGATCGACTGAATCGAACCGTCGAGCGCCGCCTGAGCCGCTTCTTTTTTCGCAAGCCCCGCCTTTCGTTCCTCCATATATTTCGTCGTCAGCAAAATCGCATAATCGATCGTCGCTCCGAGCTGAATCGTCCCGATCACGATCGACGCGATGAACGGAATCTCCGTGCCGGTCAAGAACGAAACTCCCATGTTCAAGAAAATCGCGAATTCAATCGCCGCCATCAGCAGCACCGGCAATGACACCGACTTCAAAACTATCGCCATAATCACGAAAATCACCGCAATCGACGTAATATTCACGCTCGCAAAGTCCCGATCCGCAATCTCGACCAAGTCTTTCATCAGCGGCCCCTCGCCCGCCACGATCGCGCCCTCGTCATATTTGTCGACGATTTCATTCATCTTGCTAATTTGCTCATTCAGTTCGTCTGTCGCGATTCCATAATCTGACAAAACTAGCATCGCCGAATAATTTTCCGTCTCCAGCATCGACCGCACTTCCGAATTCAACATCTCCGCCGACAAGCCATAATCCGACAAAGTCGTCGAATCTAAGACCTCACTCACGCCGTCGAGCTTCGCGATTTCGCTCGACATCGCCTTCAAGTTTGCCGCGCTCGTCGTATTCCGCGCCAGCACCATCATCTGCGATTCCATCCCGAAATCTTCCCGCAGTGCCGTCATCGCCTGCGTATATCCATAATCCTCCGGGATCGACGAATCGAGTTTGTAATAAACCTCCACCTTGTTATAAATCACATAAGCCGGCACCAGCAAAATCAAGAATCCTGCCAGAATTGCCTTCCGATATTTCAGGACGAAACTTTTGACGTGCGTAAACTCCGGCAGCAAAGCCTTATGCCGAGTTTTTTCGACCCACTTATCACAAACGAGGAGCAACGCCGGGAATAAAGTAATCGCATAGACCAGACCAAGCAGCACGCCTTTCGCCATCACGATTCCGATGTCGAACCCGAGCGTCAAGCTCATCGTACAAAGCGCCAAGAATCCCGCAAAAGTCGTCAGGGAACTACCGACCACCGACGCCGCCGTTTCCTGAATCGCCTGCGACATCGCCTTCAAACGGTCCTTCTTATTTTTCTTCGCCGCCTCGTATTTGTGATATAGGAAAATCGAAAAGTCCATCGTCACGCCGAGCTGCAAGACCGCGCTAATCGCCTGCGTGATATAAGAAATCTCGCCTAGGAGAATATTCGTCCCCATGTTGAACGCCAGCGCCACGCCGATACTTCCGATCAGTAAGAACGGCACCAAGAACGAATCCAAAAACAGCACCAAGACTAGTAGCGACAACCCGACCGCAATCGTCACATAAAGCAGCGTTTCATTATTAAACAGATTCTTCGTGTCGAGCACCATCGCGCTCATCCCGCCGAGCAGGCATTTCTCACCCGCGATCTCGCGAATTTCCTCGACCGCCGCCAGCGTCCGCTCATCGCTCGTCCCTTCCGTGAACGTAATAATCATCAGCTGCGCGCCGTCATGTGTCACTTTCTCCCGCACCGCGCTCGGCAGGAAATCAATCGGAATTGCCGTTCCGGTCACATCCGCGATACTTAGCACCTGCTTCACGCTCTCGACTTCGCGAATCTCCGCTTCGAGTTGGAGCAATTCTTTCTGCGGCATATCTTCGACGACCGCAACTGAGAACGCACCCATCCCGAACTCTTCCGTCAGAATCTCTTGCCCCTCCAGAGTTTCAATATCCGACGGCAAATAAACCAACAAATCATAGTTCACTTTCGTCGCAAAATATCCCAACGCCGCCGGAATTAATAATAGTACCGACAATATAACAATCGCCCAGCGGTGACGACAGATAAAATCGCTAATTTTCTTCATAGTCCTCCATTAGACTTAATAATTTTCGCAATTTGTTAAAAATGACCAACGGTCAGTTTTTCTTCCAACATTCTACATCTGTAAAAATCTTTTGTCAATACTAAAAATGACCAAAAGTCATTTTTCTGCTACAAAAACACCTTTCTTTTTTGAAAGATTTGCGGTATAATAACTATATGACATTATTCCAGCGCGCCGATAAGCGCAACAAAACTGACAATGAGCCGAGCTTTGCTGAAAAAGTTGAGAAACGCCTCGCGAACAAAGTTCATAAAAACGACCAGATTACCGAGGCCGCTTACGAGCTTTTCCTCGAGCAAGGTTTTGATGCTGTCTCGATTCAAGAAATTGCCGAGCGCGCCGGCGTCGCGAAGGGAACTTTCTATCTTTACTTTCACGACAAAGACGAGCTGAAGGAGGCCGTCATCACCCAGAAATCCAACGAGCTTTTCCGGAACGCCCTCTCCGCCCTGCATCAGACTGGCATCGCCGATTTCGAAGAGCAGATTATTTTCGTCATCGACTACGTACTCGACATTTTAGAGCACAATCAAGACGCTCTCCGTCTTATCGCGAAAAATCTCTCGCTTGGCGTTTTCAGCCGCCAGGTCAACGAATTCTTTTCCGACCAGAAAACTGACATCGTCGAAAGTCTCGCCGCTTCCGCCGAGCGCAGCCATATCCGTCTCAAAAATCCTGAAGTATTATTATATATGATTATTGAGCTCGCCAGCTCGACTTGCTTCTCCTGTATTCTCGAAGCTAAACCGCTCGAAATCGCCGTTTTTAAGCCCTATCTTTTCGACGCCATTCGCCAGCTCATTCGCTCGCAGCAGCTCCCGCCCGAAAAATCCCCCCATCGCTTCAAGCGCCAGCCCCGCGCCTAATCCTAGAGCCATCGTCCAATATGCCTAACACGCTCCACGCCTCAAAAACCTTCGACACACCGAGCACTTCCGTTCCTCCCCTCGCTGAAACGATCTACGAATCGCCTTTAGGGCCAATCTTCCTCCACGCGAGCGACAACGCTCTGCTCGAACTTCATTTTCTCGACGGCGTTTGCTTGCAACCTAGCGATTCCTCCGATGCTCCACTCCATCCTATCCTCGCCGAAACCTTCTGCTGGCTCGATGAATATTTTTCCGGCCGCCAGCCCGATTTTGCCCCGCCGTTCCAGCTCGACCTCACACCCTTCAACCGTCGCGTCCTCGAAATCGCCAGCCAAGTTCCGTTCGGCGAAACCATGACCTACGGCGAAATTGCCGACCTGATCGCCGCCGAGCGTGGTCTTCATAAAATGTCCGCCCAGGCCGTCGGCAGCGCCATGCGCAAAAATCCTATCTGTCTCGTCATTCCGTGTCACCGTATCATCGGCGCCGGCGGTCGCCTCGGCGGCTACAACGGCAACCCGCTCCGTAAACGTCAGCTCCTCGCCCACGAAGGCGTCGACGTCTCCGCGCTCGTCTAACCTACATTTGCGCTCCGCCTAACCCCTCACAAAGCCGCCCTTTCGTGGTATAATATCTCTATGCACCGGTAGCTCAGTGGATTAGAGCACTTGTCTTCGGAACAAGGGGTCGTAGGTTCGAATCCTATCCGGTGTACCATACTTTTGAAATCATGAACAACAACTCTTGGTGGTATTATATACAAGGCTACGAGGACGCAAGGCGCCCATCGACTCACAAGTCGCCCAAATGGCTCAACTTACTTCTCGCCGTGTTTTTTATTATTCTACTTTTGCTTCTCGGCGGCGTCATTGCTCTTTTTGTTTGGACTATCTTTTTCTAACTGCCCCAGCCAACATCTTTTTATTTTCCCGCACAAGTTTAGTTTTTATGCTACAATAGAATTGTCTGAAACATTTTATCAACACAGCAAAGAGAGTTTTTGCTTTTTGCAATAATAATTTTTACATTGCTGACTAATGTCTAGAAATGGCGCCGTAGCTGCCGAAGGACGTTAGCTCAGTAAAATGTTGCTCTCCTTGCTGGTAAAAGGTTTCAGACACCGCTGCGGTGCCATTTTTGTTTCTATGCTTGAAGCGAATGGCGCTCGGCCGGTGTCTATTACCTAAAAGGAGGGCCGTGATGCTAAAAGGTCAAAGAAAAGTTAAGAATGTTGAGAGGGCTGCCGAAAGTGCGAGCGGTGTGGGCTTACTATTGCTGGCGTTTTTGTTGGTGAATCCGCTAGGGAGTTTGTCGGCGAGCGCGCTAGAAGGTGAGGAAGAGGGCGGGGTTTCTACGGGGATAGGCGAGCCGGCAGAGCAGGCGGAAACTTTGATTTCTACTGTCAATATTGCCTTCGCTCCAGAAAGTGGAAGTGCCTCACTAACGCCTATCTCTGCTGATGGTGCTTCGGCTAAGTATTCTATAAAGGCAACTGTCGGAGTAGAAAACTCTGGAGGCTATACAGTCTATCTAGGTAGTAATAAATCAGAACTAACGGGTAAGAATACTGGTGCAACTATTAACGGAGTTACAAGTTCAGCTACTTATGAAGAACTTCCGCTTAATACTTGGGGCTATAATGCGATAGAAGGAGAAACTGCTGGCACAACTTTCTCTAAAGTCCCAACTAGCAACCGTGGAGACGTTATCGCCTCGAATAACTCTACTAACATCAAAGAAGATAACAAAACCTTCACCTTGAGTTTTGCCGCACATATTGGAAATGATAAACCGGCAGATACGTATGAGAATCAAGTCACTCTTTCCGTTATTTCTAGTCCGTTAGAGATTACCGGCTTAACTTCCATAACTAACATGCAAGAGATGACGCCAGAAATTTGCAAAGCCAGCACAGTCGGTGACACAAAGCAACTTATTGATCTGTGTGATAATAAGAGTTATTGGGTAGCGAAACTAAAAGACAATAACTGTTGGATGGTGCAGAACCTAGACCTTGACCTAGGTACGGAATGGCCGGACGCTAACCTATCGGATTATGACGTGGCGAGCACAGCATATAAACCGGTGGCAACGGCAACGATAGCGAATGCTGCAACCGTTAGCAACGTGAATACTGGTACAAGGTCTTGGAGTCTTGGGGATTATGTGATTATAAATCCAGAGGGTTCGAGTGATTGTGGGTCTCCAAAAAGCAGTTTTGCGGAATGTCCGCAACAGTTTTCCAATATAGCAGGGCAAACAGCTTCGACGAATCCTGATTTTTATGTCCAAAATGGCAAGAAGACGGCGGCTGGCGGGGAATATGATGCACACTATCTAGTCGGTAATCACTATCAATGGAATACGGCGACGGCTGGAACTGGTGGGACGAT
>CAQRDK010000007.1 GCA_948868795.1 uncultured Candidatus Saccharibacteria bacterium
TGTTTTGGTTTTTTTGGGGGGGGGTTGGTTTTTGTGGAGCGCGGCGGGTTGTTTTTATGAAATGGGTGGCTTTTCGTGTCTTTTATTGCGGTTTGGTGAAGATTTGGGTTGATTTTTGAGAAAATGTGGTATAATGGGAATTACTGGCGGCTGGTCGTGATGTGATTGGTGTGCTGGGGTTGGCGAGCGCTTTCGCGGTCGTCAGCGGTTTAATATTCCCGGGTAGCTCAATGGTGGAGCAAGAAGCTGTTAACTTCGAGGTTGCCGGTTCGAGCCCGGCCCCGGGAGCCAAGTTGTACAATCGTTAAAATTTGATAACATAGCAAAAGGCTCTAACAGATTGAATTGGAGTCTTTTTTGTTGGATTTTTAAGTTCGAAACTAAAAGTCGGAGAATTTGATTTTTGACGGCAGGTTTAGAACTTTTGAATAGTTCGCTAGCGCGCGAAGCGAGATCTAACAGATGAGAAGTAGTGATTTCGGCTGCTCCAGTGTCCTGTTCTAGTTGAACTAACTCATCATCAATTTCGCATAGGCGTTTAGCGTCTTTCGTGACTAATTCGTCGTATTGGGTCGCAGTAATACACCCATCAAGTTTATCTTCATACATTATGCTTTTGCGCGCGTTTAGCTTTTGGTATTCTGCTCGGAGTGCGATCTTTTGAGCTTCGCGAAGTTCTTTAGCCCTGATCGCGTCCTTATTCAGCTCGTCGCAAATGGCGCGAGCAAGGTTCTCATCGATCGTAAAACCGTCCAGAATCGGCTCTATTTGGCTCAGAATGCCGGTTTCCGTGGCGTTATTAGGACATTTGCCTTTGGCGTTAGAACAGCGTAAATAAACGCGTCCTTTGTGTGTATATGAACTCATACTGCAACCGCAAATAGCACATTTGAGAATACCCTTAAAAGTGAATTCATATTGAGTTTTCTTTTGGATCTTTTGCGTGCAGTTATTTTCGCTGATTCGCTGGATCTCATCGTAAATACTTTTAGTGATATAGGTCTGATATTTGTGGGGATAATCTTTGTCTCGATAAGTCATCACGCCATAATAAAACTTATTTTTGAACAGATTGCAGATAGTAGAATGGGCGACCGGTTTTGGATTTTTAGTATTACTAGTTAGCCCGAGCCGACGCATTTCGTTAGTAATATTTCTGGTAGATACACCAGCGCGACGCATTTCAAAAGCGCGATTGATTAGCGGTTTGCGCATCGTATCGATAATAATCTCGTTTTTGCCGTTAATCTCGGCGTTACGATAGCCAATCGGAGCGAAGCCTGGAAATTCGCCATCGTGCAGTTTCTGCTCGATACGTCGCTTTACGTTATCAGATATCGCAGCGGAATAATATTCACCGAACACCATCCCCATCCCAAGGCGGGTTTTATCGCAGGCGGGTGAGTTCTTATGAAAGATTAGACCGTCAGATGGAAAGTGCAGTTCCAAATTACCTTCGCGGACTTTATCTTTGAGAATACGCACTACTTCAGAAGATGAATCTCTAGTGAAGCGGTCGATCTTGTCAAAGACGGCAATACGCTTTCCGCGATAGTGCGCAATTTTATCGACGATTTCTTGAAACTTCTTACGATCATCTTTATAAGCAGTTTCGTCAAAGCTGAATAACTCGCTATCTAAATTAAGCTTTTGAGCATAATCATTCAAGCGGATAATTTGCGCCGGTAGAGCCTCTCTTTGGCTGGGATCAGAAACCCGTGCAATGAGAAAGGCTTTTGTGCCAGTATAATCTTTATCAAAAGTCATAACACCTCCTTTTTACTTACCATTTGATACTATTATATAACATATCTAGAGAAGATCTTGATAATCTTTGAGCTTAGTCGGTTGCATTCTTTGGATCGCTTCTTGAATTTGCAGTAGATGGTGTAAATTATGTGGTATTTCAGGCGTAAGTACAAGCTTATTACTTCTAGCCCAGGAGCCGTTAGCAAAGCGATGGTCAAAAACTTCTTTGGCAAAGCGTGCATCAAAATTTGGGCTATTACTCAAGGCATACATACCAAGCGTCGCAAGTACTCTTTGGGGTGTAGCGTCTTTGTTGCGTAGTAATCCCAAGAATACTTGTTCTATAGTCCTATCATCAAGCGGAGCTTTAGGAATAGCTGACAAAATTTGATTCCACCAATATAACAAAATCTTTTGCGAGATTTCCGATGAGAACATTTGTCGAAAGGTGAGATTATCGGTTTCTATCCCAGTTCTAGCGAGATTAGCGCGAATTTCTTTAACACCGTTTAAGCGGATTTCAAAACGCAAAACCGCCAAGTTCCGCTTGCTTTGTAGCCAATCTAATAAGCTAAGTTGGCAACGATTATCCTTTTCTTCAGAACGTTTTTCGCTCGTTTTGGATTGTTTGAGATCGGCAATCTTGTCGTAAAACGCGATATCGCGCTGATTAGTATGTAGATGGCAAATTTGCCCGCCGTTGCGAAACTCGCTAGTAGAAATATCCATTGCGCGTTTGATATTGGCGAGGTTAAGCAAACGTAAAATTTGCGAAACGGTCGTGCCATCTTCGAAGATAATGTTTTTGGAGTAGTCAATTTTGACGACCTTATAGCCTGCGACTGTTGCTGGAAAGCGAAATAATATACCCATTTCGTGCAGTGCTCGGCATAGTGTATCTAGAATAGCGTCGAAATCCGTGTCAGTAACTTCATCAAAATTATTACCGTAAAGCAGTTTCGGTATAGAAAACTCAACTAAAATTTGTTGTTGGTTACCGTTAGGTGTAGGGCGTTTAAGATAGGTTATTCGCGGATAGTATTTGCCGGAAGCTTTCATCTCTTTGGTTGGGTTGATGAAGCCTTTAATGACGCCGTTTTTAGAAGTTATGAAGTTGAAGCTCTGGGGCGGCTTTTTAACGTCGAACACTAGCCGAATCGTATCTATCATTTTCACAACCTTGTTCAAACACATTTTTACATTCCGCAAAGATCGCGTCTTCGATCGCCTTGCTAGTTGCGGAATCTATTGGGTGGAATATTGTCCGTTCAAGAGTCGCGCTCTTTTTGGATGGATATAGTAAGCGATAACCGCCACTTAGTTTACGATAAATCGCAATCGAATTTAGCGCGATCTGATCGTCGAGGATCAGGCTGGCGAAGCCAATTAGTCCTTTGCTGGATGTAGCTGGCTTGATAATTACATCTTTAATTTTCATAACCTTGTTTCAGCTCCTTGTCAGTTTCCCATAAAAGCGCGAAAAACTTTACCAGCTTTTGGATATCATCCGGCGAGTAGTTTTCAGTCGCTTTTAGGGGTTTAGTATTCATACTTCCATTATCGGAAGATATAAAAAATAGGCTGGGTTATTGAAAGATATTTAAGATTTCTGAACTATTTTGAAGGCTTTTGAAGTTTGGCGTCGATAACGTCTTGGTTGAGCTTGCGCTTAACGAGATCGTCAGCGGTAATAATTGGGTTGATCATAAAACTGCCTTTACCGGTTCGGAATAGCAATCTACGCAACTCTTGCGGAATCTTAATATTGCCAATAGCAGATGCGAGATCGCCTTGAACTTCGACGCTTTGACGAGGATGCTCTAACGCGCTTATGATGGCTTGTTCGAGCTTACTATCGAGGTTGCAATGGTATATTTCGGTATCATTAAGGTAAAGGTTGCCGGACATAGCATCATAAGTAAGGCGGTAAACCACTTCTGGCTCTTGTCGTATAGGTGAGTTGAGATTATTTGTTTGGATAACTGCCCTAGAGGTAAGATCTTCGTAATCGCTGATAATACTATAGAGCGTATCTACCCTGTCTTCTAAATCGCAAAAACATTCGACCACTTCCTCTACATCTTCCGTCAGGCTAATAAACGGATAATTAAAAGTGGGTAGATTAGTTCCGCTACCTGGCTCCTCAAATTGCATCCGAAAGCTAATATGTGGTAATTGATCCAGGATTTGAAATACTTTCTTATTCCAATTTTCTTTGAACTCTTGTAGATGAGTATAGGCATCCCTAAGGGCTTTATCTGTATCGAGCGTGCGAATATTGGTGCGTAAATAAGATGCTGGCAGCGAAATAGCGCCGGATGAGAACGTGCGAATCTGCGCTGGTGGTTCTAGTCTGCTTTCGTCCTCTACTAAATAATCGATGGTCTTTTTATAAGTATTGCAAAAAGTTTGCCCTTCTTTATAGAGGTTATACAGAGAACGAGAGTAATCATTATTCACAATTTTAGCTCCACTTTCTTATACTCTAAATCTTATATCTATTATATAATAATGTTATGAAATGTGAGCAAGATGAGGTAGAAAAGTATTTGACTTTGACGGAAGTAAGCGAACTTCTAAATGTACATCCGAATACTTTACGAAATTGGGATGCAAATGGTACGCTAAAAGCGACGCGAATCGGCGTAAAGAAAGTGCGACGGTATTTAAAAGCAGATATTGATAAGTTTATAGAATCGTCAAATAAATAAGTGTTGATAAGGAGGTAAAATGGCAACAACGAATCTTTCAAAGATAAAACGCCAACGTATGCTAAGTTTTTTGGTAAGATTGAGGGATGATAACCGAGATAACGAGAATGCCTTAAAGGCTATTAATGAGATTGAGAATGAATTGAATGAGAAGAAATATGGGCTAGTCTGGGAGGAACACTCTGAGCGAGTTGACGAGATGATGGTTGAGAATGTTCCCATTCTTCTTGAAGATAAGTCACGAGAGATTCCTACAGTCAATGACGATAACTATAACTTTCTCATCGAGGGCGATAACCTTCATAGCTTAAAACTCCTTGAGAAAACACATCGTGAAAAAATTGACGTTATATACATTGATCCGCCATATAATACCGGGAAAGATAGTTTTGAATATGATGATAAAAAAGTCGATACTGAAGACGGATACCGTCACAGTAAGTGGCTTTCTTTTATGAAAAGAAGGCTTGTGCTTGCAAAGGAACTGCTTTCTGAACGTGGAGCAATTTTTATATCTATTGACGATAATGAATTAGCGACGCTGAAGCTACTTTGTGATAGTATTTTTGGTGATACGAATTTTGTTGGAAATTTTATTGTCGAGAATAACCCTAAGGGCCGCAAGAATGGCAAATTTATTTCTGTTACCAGTGAATATTGCCTTATCTATGTAAAAGATTTTAATACAGCTGAGTTTAAGAAGACCATTCCAAAAGAAGCGAGCGATATGGCTAAGGACGAGAATGGTAATTTTATTAGAAGAAGCGGTAAACGAGTATTAATGGGCGAGAATTCATTGAATAAATCTGTCACTGACTTTAAATCTAAAAAACATTATACAGCATATATTAAAGGGCAATCTTTAATCCTGAAGAAAGAAAAACTACTTAGTGAAAAGGACGAGGCGTTGATTCAAGATGGCTATGCTCGATATATAACTTATCTGAACGACCACTTTGTTGAGAATACTTATACTGAGCAAAAATTTACAGAGTTATTTAAGAAAGGCGCACTTGATATCAGAAAGGACAAAATCTACGAAAAGCATTTTAGTGATAATAAGCAAATAAAGGGTTTGTTGACTAATATCTCATATGATGCCATCTATGATAACAAAAAGGTTCGTTATGAGATGGACTTAAAAACAACTTCTGCAAAACGCGCTTTATATGAGATGATGGGTGCAGAAATTTTTACTTTTCCTAAAAATGTAAACTTTATTAAGCATCTTATTAATCTAAACAGCAATAATGATTCGATTATTCTTGATTTCTTTGCTGGATCCGGTACAACTGCACAAGCTGTTCTTGAACTCAACAAAGAAGATGGTGGTAATCGCAAATTCATCCTCTGTACAAACAATGAATCAAATATCTGTTCAGAGGTTACTTATCCGCGCGTAAAGACAGTTATTACTGGTATGCGCCCTAATGGCTCAAAGTATTCTGACGGTATTCCGGCTAATTTGAAATACTATAAGACTGCATTTGTTGCTAAAGATAGTGAAACATTTGTTGACGAACTTATTGCCCATACTGATGAAATGATACAGCTAGAGTACGGCGTTAAAATTGATAAGAATAAGTATATTAGTGTTCTCACTGACGAAGATGCTGATACATTGTTTAAAAATTGGGCGGAGTTTCCTAATATTCGAGCAATTTATATTTCGCGTCACGTTATTCTTAACACCGAACAAAGAGAACTATTCCACACAAAAGATGTTTATGTCATCCCCGATTATTACTATCGTAAAGAATTAAGAGAGGTAGGTGAATAATGTTAACGCTCCCACTATTTGATTTTCAGCAAAATGCCGTTCAGCAACTGCTAAATAAAACTGAAAATACAATATCAAAACAAAAAATAATTGTTAAGTCACCAACTGGATCTGGCAAGACGGTTATTTTGGTTGAATATATAGATGAATATTTAGAAAATCAAGACAATATAGCATTCATTTGGCTTTGCCCAGGTAAGGGCGCATTGGAAGAACAAAGTCGTAAGAAAATGTTAAAGTATGCGCCAGACCTAAATGCGCAAACGCTTGACGGTGCTTTACTTAGTGGTTTTACTAATAGGAGTACAACCTTCATTAACTGGGAAAAGATCACCAAGAAAGGCAATACGGCAATTAAGGATTCTGAAAAGCAAAATTTATTTGATCAAATTACCAGAGCACATAGAAATGGCATCGATTTTATTATAATTGTTGACGAGGAGCATAATAATAATACTGCAAAAGCCCAAGAAATTATAGACGCTTTTAACGCCAAACATATAATTCGTGTATCTGCGACAGCTTCTAAGGTGGCGGATGCTGAGTATTTTGAGGTTAACGAGGATGAGGTAATTGCATCAGGGTTGATCACTCGCGCTATTTACATTAACGAGGGCATTGAGAATAGTTCAAATGCTGATGAAGACTTTGGTCTTTTGCTTTCTACTGCTGATAAAAAACGTAAGGAGATTATTGCTGAGTATGATAAATTAGGTAAAGTAATTCGACCTCTCGTCTTGATTTAGTTCCCAAATGGTAAGCCGGAAACGATAAATGCTATTGAGCAAATGCTTGAGAGGATGGGCTATACTTATACAAATGGGATGGTGGCTAAATGGATGTCTGAGGACAAGCGCCAGCTTAATGACGATATTATCTCTAATGACGGACAGCAAGCTTTTCTATTGATGAAACAGGCAATTTCGACTGGCTGGGATTGTCCACGCGCAAAAATTCTTATTAAATTGCGCGAGGGGATGAATGAGCAATTTACAATTCAGACTATTGGTCGCATTCGTCGAATGCCAGAGGCGCATCATTACGAAAACGAGGCACTTGATTGTTGTTATGTCTATACTTTTGATCAGGAGTACAGGAATGGTCTCCTGCAAAACGTTGAGCGTTCTTATGAAATGCGTCATCTTTATCTGAAAGATAAGTGCAAGATGTTTACGCTAGTTAAAGAAAATCGTGACCTAGACTATTCTGGCATCGGTGCACGCGAGATTTTAGAGCGCCTTTATAATCAAATTAAAGTTACATATAGCCTAACGGATGATTATGAACTAAATATACAAAAAATGCGTAACGACGAAACTATGCCGTTAGTTTTTGGCGATCAAATTTATCGTAAAATGCTTCGTGGACGATTCGAGAAAATTGCTTCTATTGAGAATGCAGAGATGATACAAATGGCCGTAAAAGTTGATACACATATTCACGGTATCCATATGCTCCATTCAACAAATGAACTTAAAACTATTCTTGATCTCCAACAATATGAAGTTCGTACCATTCTCGAAAGATTATTCCTCAAGGGCGTGAGATCGGAATATAAACTCGCCAAATTATCACGTCCTGAGTTTTATGCTTTTGCTATCAATAATGAACATACGTTGAAAATTCTCTGTCAGATGGTTTCGGCAGAAATCACTGATCAGGTACAAGCGCGTCTTGCTGTTGACAAGAAGAAGGCAGAGTTTAAGATTCCTGAAGATGATTTTATTAAATATGATACTAACGTAAAGAATGAAGTCGAATATCGAACAAATGCTTATAAGAAGTATACTTCTGGTTTTGCGACAATCCGTGTGCATAGTTTTTCTGAGAATATGTTTGAAAGGTATTGCGAAGACAAACGCAGTTCCATTGATTGGGTATATAAGAATGGTGACACCGGTCAAGACTATTTGTCGATTGTCTATTTGACAGGCGCTGGTAAACAACGTTTATTTTACCCTGATTATATCGTAAAGAAAATAGATGGCTCCATTTGGCTAATAGAAACTAAGGGCGGTGAATCTGCTAGTGGTGAATCTCAGAATATCGATCAAAATGCTTTTAACAAATTCGAGGCGCTTAAGAGTTACGCAAAAGAAAACAAAGTAAATTGGGGCTTTGTACGTAACCATAATGGTGAACTATTTCTCAACAATACGGAGTGGAGCGAAAGTGTTCAAGATGAGCGTTGGAAACCGATAGATGAGGTCTTCTAACGTACCAGATGATCGACGATATAAACTTTTTAGTACCGCCTGCTTTGTGGCGAGATTCTAATGTTTTTGAATTTCTTTAATTTTTAACAGCGCAAAAAGAGCCGCTTGCTTTGGGATAGCCGCGGCTCTTTTGCGCTGGGACGTAGGGGTAATTGATACTAAGTATTTGTTTATAAAGTTGAAATATGCTGTAAAAATAGAAACTTCAGCCTGCTTTGTGGGATAAAACCGCGAAACTAAACCATAGTTTGAAGATTTTTGCTAACAAATTCCGCTAAAGCACGTCCGTATAGTCGATCATATTCATAGCAGGCAATTCTAAAATCGTCCAGTTTGGGGAGCCAATTTTTTAGGAGTAAAAAAGACTGTGTCGATTCCTTTTAGCAGAGAGAAATCGACTTTTTTGTTGGTTGTTTTGAGGTTCGAGAAAATAGTTTTGAGTAGTTTGTTTTTCAGCTTGTTGCTCGAACTTTTGTAGAGATCGACGGCTTGCTTCGCTAGTTTCAACAGATATGTGATGTTCGCTAATAAACGTTGTTAGTATTTTGAACCGTCTTGTGGGTGCGTGGCTTGTCAGTTGATCCAATGCTTTGCCATTTTCGTCACATTCTCGGTCGGATTATTCCAATTGCAAGATAAATCTAACGAAAAAGTACCCCCGCTAGCTTCTTAGCGAGGGTATATTGTTCGTTGGGTCTTACGGCGCTCGTGATACAAGGTCACCCCAAAGTTCATTGAGTTCGTAGAATATGTCCCTCTCGGCGGGCTGTCCGTCATCATTTTGGAGATGTCTTACTTGGCGGTGAAGTCACTCTAGAAAATTCTCGTAGTTTCCATATTATCCATCCTCGACTACGATGAAATAATCTAACCCATCGGCGGTCGGGTTGCTCTGCTCGATAGCCTGACTCTGCTGATTTACTGCAGATGCATATGGTAGTCGCGTCAAGGCTTTTGGCGAATACTTTTTTGCTTTTGCGTAGATGCCAACTACGGTTTTCGCTCCAGCGTTCCGCATTACCTTAACCAGTTCGTGTCGTAGTCCGTGAATGGCAGACTCTTCTGGTGTCAGTATTACGGCTACGATGTCGTGATTCTGAATATGCCTTACCAGGGTGGGGGTAGGAGCCGCATTAGTGCTGGTTGCGAGACCAGGCAGGTTACTTACTGTCTTGTTTACGACCTCATCTTTTAATTTGCAGTCAGCTCCGAAGATTACGATGCCGACTGGTCGAGCCATCTCCGTTTTAATCTTGTCGAAGATACGCTCAGGTGTGCTTACTCTGTTAATTTCCCATTTGTTCATATTAGCCCCTCCTATGAATTGATTTTGTGGAATTACTGAGTATCTATTACCATCGTAGCATACTTTCTTAAATTTGTCAATGTTAACAGGGGCCATTCTACGGTTTTCGGTTCGAACGGTACGTTCCTGGATGTCTGATAAGCAATCGATGGCTGATCTAGTCTCCTTGTTGTAGGGAGGGGTAATTATGAGTTATAATGAGGTAAATATTTAAGGAAGGGTAAAGATGAAGATAAAAAATGCGGCGAGAATGGTGCTATTGGATGATGTAGAGAAGGTGGCGATTATCAACGTTGGAAAATCGGAGTATTATAAGATTCCGGGTGGAGGCGTAGAGGAGGGAGAGAGTTTGGTTGAGGCAGTGGAGCGGGAGGTGCGAGAAGAGGCGGGATGTACGGCGGAAGTAATTGGTAGATTAGGGAGAGTGGAAACTGATATTTTTGGGTGGGGGCTTCATGATGTGTCGGAGGGATTTGTGGGGAAGGTTGTTGGAGAGAAGGGCATACCAAAGTATGACGACTATGAGAGGGAGCGGGGGTTTAGTGTGGAATGGCATGATTTGGATGAGGCAATACGGATGATCGAGAAGAATGAGGTGGATGACAGGGATAAAAAGGTGTTACAGGCACGGGATTTAGAGTTTTTGAAGCGGGCAAGGAGACATTTGGAGAAAATAAGATAGCATATTCCAAATCGTGGGGAAATATGGTAAAATAAGGGGAAGTGTAAGATATAAATAACTTTTGAAAGTTTTGAGAAGTTTGGGGCTTCTGAAAACCTTTGAAGGAAAGGAGCTTGGATGGCGGAAAATAGCGACGCGGAGAAGGTAATTCGGATTGCAGGCTCCATTACGGTAGATGAGTTGGCACAGGCGCTGGGGCTGTCGGTGACGGCGTTGATTGGGGAGTTGTTTAAGAACGGGATTGTCGCGACGATTAATCAGCGACTGGACTTCGAGACGGCGCAGATTATGATTGACGAGCTGGGGATTGCGAATGTGCGGTTGGAACGGAAGAATACGGCGTCGAAGCTGGCCGAAGAGGGACGGCGGGAGTTGAGTAAGGACGCGGTGGCGCGGCCGCCGGTAGTGGCAGTGATGGGGCATGTCGACCACGGGAAGACGACGCTGCTCGATAATTTACTGAATAAAAAGACTGTGGAGACCGAGGCGGGCGGGATTACGCAGCATATTTCGGCGTATCAGCTGGAGCACGATGGGCGGAAGATTACTTTTCTTGATACGCCGGGGCACGAGGCTTTCGCGGCGATTCGGCAGCATGGGGCGATGTTGACGGATATCGTGGTGATTGTGGTGGCGGCGGACGACGGGGTGAAGCCGCAGACGGTCGAGGCGATTAAGTTTGCGCAGGGGGCGAACGCGAAGATTATCGTGGCGATTAATAAGATTGACCGGGAAGGGGCGGATGTGCCGCGGACGATGGCGGATTTGTCGACGCATGGGCTACAGCCGGAAGAGTGGGGCGGGGAAATTATGATGATTCCAGTGTCGGCGAAGACGGGGGAGAACTTGGAGAAATTGTTGGATGCGATTTTGCTGGTTGCGGATGTTGAGGAATTGAAGGCGGATGTCGAGATTCCGGCGGAGGGGCTGGTCATTGAGTCGCATATGGAGACCGGGAAGGGGTCGGTCGTGAATTTGTTGGTGACGGGCGGGGAATTGAAAGTTGGCGAGTTTGTGGCGGCGGGGAGTAGCTACGGGAAGATTCGGACGATGTTGGATTTCCGGGGTCGGCCGAAGGGGAAGGCGACGCCTTCGACGCCGGTGACGGTGACTGGGTTTAAGGAATTACCGAATTTCGGCGACCGATTTATGGAATATCCGGACGAGAAGAGCGCGCGGCGGGCGGCGCTGATGTATGCGCAGAACGCACAGAACGAGGCAATGTCGGCGAATGTGACTTCGACGGATTTGCTGCGAATGATGAACACGGAAGACAATGCGAAGGTGTTTAACGTGATCGTGAAGGGGGATGTCTTGGGGTCGGTGACGAGCGTAGTGGATTCGCTGAAGATGATTGATACGAAGGGAGAGATTACGCTGAATGTGGTCGCGACGGGGGTGGGCGATATTACGGAGAATGATGTTTATATGGCAGCGGGGGACACGGCGGATAACACGGTGATTTATGGGTTTAATGTTGGGGTGCCGACGAATATTGCGAAGCTGGCGGCGCGGGACGGCGTGGCGATTCGGAATTATAAGGTGATTTATGAGTTGCTCGATGATGCGCGGGCGGCGATGGAAGATTTGCTTGGCGAAGAAGTTGTCGAGACGGAACTCGGGGAGATGAAGGTGATGGGGGTGTTCCGGGTGACGAAGACGGAGATTATTGCGGGCGGGCAGATGCTTCGCGGCAAGTTGATTCCGGGGATTTTGGCGCGGCTGAAACATGGTTCGACGGTTTTGGGTGAGGCGGAAGTCGAGAGCGTGCAGAAGGAGCGAATCGACGCGAAGAAATTGATTGAGAATGAGGTCGGGGGCTTGGCGCTGAAGACCGAGAAAAAGATGAATCTTGAGGTCGGCGATCGATTGGAGTTTTTCTCAAGGGAAAAGAAGAAGCGAACGCTGTAAGTTGTCGCTTGTGCGGGTTGTTAGAGAAGTTTTTGACTTGTTTTTGTTTTGTTTTTGCTTGTAGAAAAGTTGTTTTCGGAGTATAATGAATAAAAGTAATGTTTAAAAATAGCTCTGAAGCGCTGCGGAATGTTTCTGAAGAGAGATGTTCCGAACAAGAATAAAAAGGGAGGCAAAATGAACCCGGACGGAACAAACTCATCAACAAATACAGGGACAACTGGCGGTAATTCGGCTACTGGAATGGGGGTTACTGGGGCTGGGAGCGTGGTACCGCCGGCGCTTGATTTTACGTCTTCTGCGCCAACGGAGACAACGAGCTTGTCGATGGCGGATAGTTTGGCTTCGGCGGCGGACAATTTGACGTCGGCGGGAATGGCGGCGAAGGAGCCGGATACGGGGTCGATCGAAATGGATCAGATTGGTGCCTCGGACCCGTCGGCGACGATGGAGCGGCCGGATGAACCGTTAGTGCCGGCGGCGCCGGTGCCGGGTTCGATTGGCAGCGTGACTTCTGGGCCAGCGGTGGCGAACGGCGATGGCGCTGCGGCTGCTAATTCTGGTTTTGGCGGAGCTGCGACAGGGGTGTCTGGATTTGGTGCGTCAGCTGGTGTATCGACAGCGGCTGGGGCTTCTAGCTTTGGGGCTGCTGGGGCAACGAGCGGGTTTGGAACTACTGGGTCGGGGGCTTCGACGGCAGGCTTTGGTGCGATGCCGACGACGAATAACATGGGTACTGGAACTGGTTTCGGTGCTTCGGCTACAAGTAGCGCTTCGAACATGGGTGGTGCTTCGAGCATGAACGGCGCTTCAGGCGCGGCGACGAGTGAACCGTATAACCCGTTCGCAGCGCGGATGGGGAACTCCGGGGCTGGCTCTGCTGGAGCGAGCGCTTCTGGAACGGGTTCGCAGCCAACTTCAAGCATGAATGTTCCGACTGGCTTACAACCGGCGACGGAAAAGTTCTCTAAGAAGTCGGTGGTTGCCGACGGGAAGAAACCGAGTCTTTTGACGGTGATTTTAGGGATCTTGGCGGCGGTTTCGTTGGTGATGGCGATTGTGTTTGCGATTTTGTGGCAACAAGCGGAGGCGAATCGGGATGTGGTTTACGTTCCGTCGAACCCAGATAATAACGGAATTGTGAACCAGACGATTTCGATTATTAGTTGTGCGCGGGATTTTGGGGCGGATGTGGCAGATTTAGTGAATTTGACGAATCATTCCGTGTCGGTGACGGCGAATTTTACGGACGATCAATTGTCAGCGGTGGCACTAACGAATCGCTATACTTTTGCCGATAATGAGTCGGCGCAGGCTTCGCAAGGGTATTTTGGCTGGATGATTGATTGGTATAACGGGGTTGCGGAGAGCGCGGGCGTGGAGGCGATTGGCGCTGAGTATGGGATTATTGATGCGACGGCGACGTTTAGCCTGACGGCGAATCGGGACCAGTTGGTCGGCGATTATATCGCTACGTTTGGGTTGCCGACGAATGCGGAAGGCAGGTTGGACGGTTCGCGCGAAAGCGTCCAGGCGAGCTACGAAGCGAACGGCTACGTTTGCACCGAAGACTAATTTCCTGGTTTTGGAGTTCTCGCAGTTCTCGTAGGGGTGGGCTGCGAGAATTTTTTAGTGTGTTTTGACTAGGGGTGGAGCTCTGCGGTTTTCGTGTTATAATATATATGTATGGTCAGGCTTAAGATGCTTGGTTTGGTTGTTTGTGGCGCCATCGTTCAACGGATAGGACATAGACCCTCTAAGTCTACAATGCTGGTTCGATTCCAGCTGGCGCTACCAAATAAAAAGCCCCGACGGGGCTTGTTTATTTGTCTGAAAAGTTATTTGACGAGTTTGTAATAGATTGAAGGGGCGAAGCGGATGGGGGCGAGGAGTTTTTGGGCGGATTTTTCCATGCGCACAAGATTTTTGGTGCCGAACAACTTTTTTAACTTAGCACTGCGGAAGTTGGAGACGGAGAGGACTTCGTCGATTTTGAAACCGGACTTTTTGAAAATAGATTCGATGTATTTCGGGTGGTAGTTGTAAAAACCTTGTTCGTTGAGGTCGCGGAGATGGGCGGGTTCGAGGCTGAAAGGATTGACATCGGATTTCTTGAACCAGTAGCGGAACATTTTTGGGAGAGTTTTCTTATTAGCGACTTCAATGACGGCGACGCCGCCGGGTTTCAGGATGCGGTAAAGTTCATCAGAGACTTTTTGCATGTCGTCAAAGTGGTGGGTGGCGCGAATCATCATGAGAGCATCGAAGGAATCGTCGGCGAAGGGAAGGGAATAAATATCGCCAGGTTGGGTGTGGATTTTGTCGCCGTAGAGGTCGTGGGCTTGGGCGAGCTCGGTCTCGGAGTAGTCAAAGAGGGTGGCAACCTTCGCGCGGTCGAGATACTCGTCGGCGAGGCGACCGTAGCCGCCGGCGATATCGACAAAAGTATCCATCTGCTTCGGAAGAAGGCGGCGAATCGCGAGGCGGTCGGCCATGTCTTCATATTTGCGGTCGGCGTCTTCCCAGAAAATCTTTTTGTAATCGTAGCCGTTGTAATCAGCGATAACTTCTTTCGAAGGTTGGGTGTCCTTCGCGACGGATTTCAAGTTGTTTTTGGGTGGGTTCGCAGTTTTGTTCGTCATAACTTATATTATTATAGCATATGAGCATGGTATAATGAGGATAAGAATGAGTGAGAAGGTAAAAAATCCAAAAGTTTCGGTTGTGATTCCGGTTTATAATGTTGAGAAATATTTGGGGGAGTGTTTGGATTCGATTTTGGGGCAGGATTATCGGGATTTTGAGGTGATTTTGGTCGACAATAACTCGACGGATAAGTCTTATGAGATTTGCGAGAAGTATGCTAGGGAAAATCCAGGGGTGGTTCGGGTTTATCGGTGCGAGAAGTGGGGCGCGGCGGCGGTAAGAAACTTCGGGGTCGAGCAGGCGAGCGGGGAATACCTGTGGTTTATTGATTCGGATGATTATATTGTGCCGGGGGCGATGCGGAAATTGGTTACGGTGGCGGAGGAGAGCGGTGCGGATGCGGCCGTGATGGCAGTGCGGCGGGTTTATGAGGACGGGCATGAGGATATTTTGACGGCGGTTGATACGTCGAAAGAGGGGTGGCAGAGCCGGTATGTGCGGTATGGCTTGGCACCGTTTCAGAATTTGTATCGGCGAGAGTTTTGGACGTGGCATCTTGAGTTTCCGGAGGGGATGATTCATGAGGATATGGCGATTTTGTCGGCGGTGGTGTTGTATACGGAGAAGATTGCGTTTGTCGAGGAGCCGTTGTATGTCTATCGACAGCGTGAGGGCTCGGTGTTACACCAGGGAGGGTGGAATCCGCGGTCGCTGGATATTTTTAAAGCGCTGGGGATTTTGTATGGAAAGTTCGATGAGGCGGGGGAGCTGGAGAAATATCGCGATGAATTGGAATATTTCTTCGTCTGGAATTTGTTGATTGATTCGGCGAAGGATTTTCATGGTCATCCAGAGGGGAAGGCAGGGCAGGAACAGACGCGAGCAATGCTGAAGAAGCTTTTCCCGAAGTGGTATCGAAATCGGTTCTTGAGGCAGAAACCGTTGAAATTTCGGGTGAATTGCTGGAGGGGGTATTGGGGGTTGCTGAAGTAGTTTTCGTCGGTTTTGGGGATTTGAAGGGTTATTTTTGAGTTATAGCGATTTTGAGGTTGACGAATGAGGTGGTTTTTGGTAGAATGTAGGTATACGGTCTCTTAGTATAACGGTTAGTACAACGGGTTTTCATCCCGTCAACGCGGGTTCGACTCCCGCAGAGATCACCAAGATTTACAGTTAGCAACCGATATGGGCCGGTAGCTCAGTTGGTTAGAGCACGGGCCTTTTAAGCCCGGTGTCGAGAGTTCGAGCCTCTCCCGGCTCACCATTTAGGTTGTTGAAGTTAAAGCAAAAGCACCCCAGGCGGGGTGTTTTTGTGTAGAATATCTCTGTTTGGCGGAGATATTTTTTGCGTAGAAAAGCTTTTAGCTATTTTTTCTTTTGTTCGGCAATTGCCCAGATTATGCCCACGATGCTCATGATGATTATAAAACCTATTCCGCCCCAGAACGCGATTCGCCAAATCCACGGGAACCACCAGCTACCACTCTGGCCGCCGATCCAGAAAAAGAATAAAATGAGCCCGACGAAACACCAGCCTATAACTACTAGACTGATTGGTCCGCCGACCATGGCGGCTAAGGTTGAGGGTTTGTATGCTAATGGGTCGTAGGGTTGGTCAGAGGATGGTTTGTTAGGCTCGTCGCGCAAAATAGAGTACGACCTTGTCCTGTCCCAATAATCATATTCCCACTTGCCCTGGCAATAGCCTCTCATGTAATCAGAGTTGCCGGAACCGCGGTAGAAACCGCTTCTTCCATTCTGATAACCTTTCTTGTAATCGTCATTTTTTGACATGGAATGCGAATTTATAATTAGTCATGCTTTGTGATTGACGATAATTGATAATAAGAGATATACCGGTGGCGATTGTTGGGGGTTAGTTGCGGAAATGGGCGGAAACTTTGTCGGTGAGGTCGGTGGGGAGGAGGATGACGGTTTTCTGGGAGGGGTCGGCGCTGATTTTTTCAAGAGTTTGGAGAGTGCGGATGTTGATGCCGCCTGGGGTTTGGGCGAGGAGATGAGCGGCTTCAGCGACGGCGGCAGCGGCGGATTTTTCACCTTCAGCGGAGATAATAGCGGCACGGCGTTCACGCTCGGCTTCGGCTTGTTTCGCCATGGCGCGTTTCATGTCGGCGGGAAGTTCGATATTTTGAAGACGGACACTTTCAATGTCGATACCCCATTTGTCGGTTTGTGCATCAACGATTTCGCGGATTTGGGCGGAGATTTCGTCGCGTTTGCTCAAGATTTCATCGAGGTCGAAGTTGCCGGTGATGTCGCGGAGGGCAGTTTGGGCGAAGGTGCTGGTTGCGTAACTGTAGTTCGTGGTTTCGAGGACAGCTTTTTGGGCATCGATGACGCGAGCGTAGACGACGGCGTCGACATTAACGGTGACGTTGTCGCGGGTGATGACTTCTTGTTTCGGAATGTCCATCGGGGTAGTGCGGATGTCGACTTTGAGCATTTTGTCGATGTAGGGGATAATAATGCGGAAACCGGGGGTTAAAGTGCGGGAGTATTTGCCGAGACGGAGAACAACACCGCGTTCGTATTGATTGATGATGCGGATCCCGGGGATGATGATAAGTAAAATAATTAGTAAGATGATTAGCAAAATAACCATGATTGCTCCCTATATATTATATAGTGTTATTATAACACTTCTTCGCAATCGGGGGAATATTCGACGGTATAGTCGCGGGGGCCGTATGGGGCGACGGGGTAGAAGCTGAAGTAGGAGTGGCCGGTGTCGCATTTGTAGTATTTGTTGTTGAAGTAGTTGGCGTAGGAAGCGTGGGAACCGTCGTTGTAAACGAGAAGATGACTGAGGCGGACGGAGGGGAGGCCAGCTTCGGTGTATTTTGAGAGAATGGGGGCAGGGTCGTTGATTTGGGTGCCGAGGGTGCGAGGGTAGAGGAACTCAATATAATAATCGTCGGCGAGGCTGGCCATGGCGGTCATGGCGTCGCGGGCGGGGTCGAAGTTGGCGGCGGTAATAAATGTGGCGATGATACAAGCACAACTGGTGGCGAGGATGCCGAGGAGGGAATATTCGGGGGTGGAGAGTTTTTTCGGCTCGAGACGGAGGCGGTTGGACTTTTTGCGAGTTTTGGCGGTTTTTTTGGAAGCTGCGGAAGTTTTGCGGGCTTTGGGGTTTTTGAGAAGCTCGGGGCGGTCGGTGAGGCGGACTTTTGCGGCGGGGCGTTGACGGCGAGTGGCGACGGTATGCGAAATTGAGGAGGAAAGACGGTCGGAGCGGGAAGAGCCCCGGCGGGATGATTTGTTGCCGAGCATAACCATATTGTAGATATTATAGCACGGCAGATGATTTAGGAAAAGTGCGAGGAAACGATGCGGGTTGGCGCGAGAGGGCGGTTGGCAGGGGCGGGGAAAAGTGATAAAATGAAAGAATGAGTAAAGTATTTAAACGAACAAAAATCCTGGCTACGATCGGCCCGGCCGTATCGAGCGAAGAACAAATTAACGAACTTATTGATGCGGGAGTGAACGGTTGCCGTTTGAACTTCTCGCACGGCGATAGCGAGACGCGCGACAAGCATATTGCGTGGATTCGCAAGGCTGCAGAAGCGAAGGGGAAGTCGATTGCGATTCTCCAGGATTTGCAGGGGCCGAAGATTCGGGTTGGGGTGATTAAAGATAATTACTATGAAGTGAAAAAAGGTGACGAGCTGATTCTTGATCATGCCGTCAAAGAACACGCAGGGGATAACATTTTGCCAGTGCAATACAACTTGGCAGAGAAAGTGAAAATTGATGAGCCGATTTATATCTTTGATGGTAAAATTCGGACGCACGTAGCAGAGATCGTGTCGGACACGGCGATTAAGGTCGTGGTCGAGAACGACGGCGTCGTGATGAGTAATAAAGGGCTGAACTTGCCGGATACAGACTTTGGCGGTGATATTTTGACGCCAAAGGACTTGGCGGATATTGATTGGGGCGCGACGCGTGATTTTGACTATGTTTCGTTGTCGTTTATCCAATGTGCGGATGATGTGCGGATGCTTCGCAAACTGCTTCAGGAACGGGGCTCGACGGCGAAGATTGTCGGCAAAATCGAGACGAAGAAAGCGGTTGAGAGCGACGAGACTTTGGAAGAGATTGTGAAAGAGTCGGACGCGATTATGGTCGCGCGTGGCGATATGGCGGTCGAAGCGGGCGCAGAGATTGTGCCGATTGTCCAGAGGAAATTGGTTGCGCTTTGCCGTAAATACGGTAAGGTTTCGATCGTGGCGACACAAACGATGGGGTCGATGGTGGACAATCCGGAGCCGACTCGCGCCGAAGTGAGCGATGTGGCGAATGCCGTGATTCAGGGTGCGGATGTCGTGATGCTTTCGGACGAAACTGCGATGGGTAAGTATCCAATCGAAACTGTGAAAGCGATGCGGAAGGTGATTCTTTATACACAGAATCATTCGATGATGTTGCCTTTGCCGCGTGATCCGGAAACTGATAACCATACCTACGATGCTTTGTCGGCGGCGGCGGCACGCTTGGCGGAGAATATTGATGCAGATTTGATTCTTTGCCAGACAGCGAGCGGTGCGACTGCGCGGGCGATGGCGGCGCAACGGCCGAATTTGCCGATTATTTCGGTGACTCCGAACCAGCGTGTGGCGAACCAACTCGGTTTGATGTATGCGAACTCGGCGTTTGTGCGACCGTATTCGGAGACTTATGGTCTCGACTTGGCGAAAGAATTGAAGGATTCTGGCTATTTGCAGCTAAAAGATGGCAAGGAAGAACTGAAAGTCGTGTTGGTCTCTGGCGATAAAGATAAACGCGGAACTGATACGATTAAGGTGCGATACGTCTAGAGTCTTTTGAGTTTGCACGAAAACTTACGAGGCGCCCTATCTTTATAGGCGTCTCGTTTTATGCGTGTGGTATAATTATAGATAACAAGGAGGAAAGATGTTCGAGAAAAAGACGGTGCGGGATGTGGATGTGAAGGATCAAGTAGTTTTGGTGCGGACGGATTATAATGTACCGCTCACGGTGACGGATGAGGGGAAAATGGCGGTTGCGAGCGACTTTCGGATTCGGGAGGGGCTGCCGACGCTGCGGTCTTTGCTGGAGAATGGGGCGAAGAAGTTGATCTTGATGTCGCATATGGGGCGGCCGGAGGGGAAGGATGAGAAGTTGTCGCTTAGGGTGGTGGCGGAGACTTTGGCGGGATTGCTGCCTGGGTCAGTGGTGAATTTTGTTGATGAGGCGACCGGGCCTCTCGTTAAGGAGGCGGTAGATGAGTTGCCGGAGCGGGGGATTTTGTTGCTGGAGAATTTGAGGTTTGATAAGCGCGAGAAAGAAGGTTCAGAGGAACTGGCGAAGGAGATTGTTGAGGCGACGGGAGCGACGCTGTTCGTCCAGGACGGGTTCGCGGTGACGCACCGGGCGCATGCTTCGACGGTGGCGGTGGCGAAGTTGTTGCCGGCAGTGGCGGGGTTGTTGCTAGAGCAGGAAGTGACGATGCTCAGGGGGGCTTTAGCTGAGCCGGAGCGGCCGCTAGTGGCGGTGATTGGAGGAGCGAAGGTGGCGGACAAACAGCCTCTGATTGACCGGTTCTTGCCGGTCGCGGATAGGATTATTATTGGAGGGAAGATTGCGGCGGATGGGTATGAATCGGACCATGCGCAGATTTACGTTGCGGAGGATTTTGACACGGACGGCGAGGGGACGCGGCTAGACATTGGGCCGATCGCTACGGCGAAGATGGCGGGGATGGTGAGCGGGGCGAAGACGGTGATTTGGAACGGGCTGCTCGGGAAGGCGGAGGATCCGGCTTATGCGACATCGTCGACTATCTTAGCGAAGATTCTAGGCGAACGGGATGACGAAACTTCGATTATTCTCGGCGGGGATACGTCGGGGTTTGTTGAAGGTTTATATATGGAAGACCCGTCGTTGACTTATTCGCTGATTTCTACGGGTGGCGGTGCAGCGCTGGAACTTCTCGCGGGCGGGGAAATGCCGGGGGTGGAGGTGTTGGAGGGGAAGTAGGAAAGCTCCCAGTTTGAGGGGTTCGGAAAAGCCGCCCGAGGTGGGCGGCTTTTTGGCGAGTTGGGTGATGTTTTTTGTAAAAAATCTTGAAAAAAGTTGTTGACATGCGGAAAGTGGTTGTGTATAATAAGAATCACAAAGGTCATAAAATAAATATTGAAAAGGAAAAATTATGTCAAAAATGACTAAAACTATTGCTGCTTTGGGCGTTGTTGCTGGTCTTGGCGTTGCTGCTTTGCCACTCAGCTCCTATGCTACGATTGTCTCTGATAGCACAACTGTCACGGCGCAGGCTATCATTGGCGAAGCTATTTCGGTTACGGCCGATGCTACTGATGACACCGTGAAGATTGAGAATGTCACGGCTAACCAGGAAGCTGCTACTGGCTCGACGGTTCTTACTATTCAAACCAACAACACTAATGGTTACAATGTGACGATTAAGGACGCTGATGCTGTTACCGCTTTGACGACCGACGGCGCTGATGCTGACAATGGCATCCCAGCTTCTAACGCTTTGACCAAGGGTACTAAGGGTTGGGGCTTCAAGACTGCGACTTCGACTGAAGGTGTGACCGTTTCTGCTGCGGCTCAGGCTTATCGCGCAATTGAGACCGGTACTCAGACGATCGCTTCTCGTGCTTCTGACGCTAGCGTGACCGATGGCGATAAAATTGATCTCACCTTCGGTGTCGTGGTTGATTCTAGCATTGCCGCTGGCACTTACTCTGATGATGTCGTCATCACTGCTACCACCAACAGCTAATAAAAGTTTTCGGATTTTTACCGCCCCTTCAGGGGCGGTTTTTGGTTGCAGATTGGGTTGATAAAAACACGGAGTTTTGGACTTGTTATATTCGGATTTTTGCGCTAAAATAAGTTAAGAACTAAGGAGGTTAATGAAAAGCAATCATTTTGTTAGGAAGGCATTGGTAGCGCTTCTAGCGATGGTAGCGTCAGTAGTGGCGTCAGGAAGTTTTGTGTCGATAGCATCAGCGGTGGATATTCCGGATTATCGTTTACAAGTGACACCGAGTTTTAATGAGATTGAAAAAAGTTTGAAGCCGGGCGAGACTTATACTGGAAAGTTCAAGGCTCAGAATACTGGCTCGAAAGAGTTTCGTTATGAGGTAGATTTTGCACCATATTCGATTGTGGACGAGAACTATAGTATAGACTCTCAGACAGAGAGTGATTATACGCAACTTTCGAAGTGGATTACGGTCGATAAGCCGTCGGGGACTATTGAGCCTGATAGTGAAGTTGAGATTGAATATACAATTCGGGTGCCACGCGATGTGGCGGCTGGCGGTCAGTATGCTTTGATTAATGTGAAGATGCTGACTGATGATGGCGAACAAACGGAAGGGTCGGCCTTCAAGGTGATTCAGCAGATTGGATTCCGGGTGCTTGCTAGCATCGACGGTACTACGCGCAAGACTGCGTCCATTACGGACAACAAGGTTCCTGGCTTTATCTTTAATCCTCCGATTACTGTAAGTTCAGTCGTGAATAATAGCGGTAATATTCATGCGAAGGCGACTTATGTTCTGCAAGTCTTCCCACTGTTTGGTGATGAGGAAGTTTATACGAATGAGGAAAATCCGGTTGAGCTGACGATTTTGCCGGAGACGAAGCGCTATAATGAATTGTCTTGGGATGGTGCTCCGCATTTGGGGATTTTCCGGGTGAAGCAGACGGTGAAGATTTTTGATGAGGTGAGCGTGACGGAGAAACTTGTCTTCTTGTGCCCGATTTGGTTCTTGTTTATTGTATTATTGTTAATTTTCTGCGTGATTTTCTGGATTGTGAGTCGCGTGCGGAGTAGGAGAAAGGAAGCTTAAAAATGAAGAAGTTTATTGCAAGCATTTTGGTCCTGCTGGGGGTAGTGGCGGGAGCAGTGATGCCGGTTGCGCCGGTTTGGGCGGAAGGGGAACAGAATGATTCTCCGAACTCCTTGCAGATGTCGCCGAGTGGTGTGCGTTTGACGCTGGTCGCGGGAGAGACTTTGGAGGGGCATGCAACGAATTGTCCGAAGACTGATGAAGGCTGCGCGATTAAGGTTACGAATACTGGGACGGAAGGGTTCCGATTCCGGGTTTATATTACGCCGTATGTGGTTTCTGGCGAGAATAATGAGTTGACTTTCGATGAAGAGAAATCAACGGCTTATACGCAGATTTCGCGCTGGATTACGGTTCAGAACGCGAACGGTGAGTATGTGGCGGAGGCGGAGTTTGCTCTTCAGCCGGGCGAGTCGCGGGTGATTCCGTACCGTGTGGCGATTCCGACGGATATTCCGGGCGGTTCGCAGTATGCGGTGATTTGGGCGCAGATTATGAATGATTCCGAGTTTAAGGGCGGAATTGAGACCGTTGGTCGCGCTGGCGCAGTGATTACTGGGCGTTCTTCGGGCGACAGTAATGAAGCGGCGGAGATTACAGATATTGATTTTACACGGTTTGCGTTTAGCGGTCCGATGCATTCGGGCGCAACCGTAAGGAATGTTGGTAACACTGATTTCGTGGTGAAATATTCCTATACGGCACGAACTCTGTTCGGCAAGGAAATGTACACGAGTGGCGATAAGACTACTGCGGCTTATCCAGGCACGGAGTACCATATTGCGACAGACTGGGAAGAAACGCCGTTCATGGGGATCTTCCAGGCAGAGTTTAAGATTAGCGCAGCAGGGGAAGAGAAAGTTGAGAAGCATATTGTTGTAATTATGCCGGTTTTCGTGCTGATTTTACTGATTTTGTTGTTGACTATTATTATCGTCTGGATTATAATCATAATCAGAAAGCGCAAAGAGCGCAAAGCTCGGACACTTGTCTAGTCTAAGGACAAGATAACGAGCCGTCGTAATACCATTGCGAGTGGTATTCTGCGAGACGACAGCTCTGGCGAATTCAAACAAAAATATAAAAGAAAGAGTGTGTATGAAAGGAAAGAAAAAACAACTTTTGGGCTTTGTTGGTCTGGCGCTTGTGTTTGCGATGACTGCGATAGCCTATAGTTTGCCTGCTCCAGGGGCTGCGGCTCAGGACTTGAATATTAGCGTGACGGTGACTGCCGAAGAGGGAAGCGCTAAGATTATCGCTCCGACGGATGGTGCGGTTTTGACTGGCCGAACTACGACGGTTTCGGTGAGCTATAATAAAATCCGTTCGATGACTACGACCATGACTTGTAAAAATGCAAGCGGCGAACAGGTCTTCGAAGAGACAAGGAATGCTAACTTGACAGAGCCGACTGGTGTTGCGAATGAGCAATTTACGATCGCTGAAGGTTTGGGCGACGTGACTTGTAGTGCAAAGACGGAAGCCCGCGGTTTGGATGGTGAGTTGTATCCGGATGGTGTGAGTTTCACCTTCCGTGCGATGAACATCCCGGGCGGTGGCACGGAAGACAATCCAGTTAAGCCACCGGTGAATCCGGATGAGCCTTGTGAAGGTCCAACTTGTGG
Source organism: uncultured Candidatus Saccharibacteria bacterium (assembly GCA_948868795.1). GTDB lineage: Bacteria > Patescibacteriota > Saccharimonadia > Saccharimonadales > Saccharimonadaceae > Nanosyncoccus. The sequence continues at coordinate 24,495 of CAQRDK010000007.1, forward strand.
CAAAGTTGACGAAAACAACGACCCGATCGTTGACGTGATTGTGAGCGATGACGTCGAGCAGGTGAGTGTTCAGGTCTATGACGCCGATAAGAATCCGGTTTTCGTTGACAAAGATGGTAAGGAAACTCCGCTTTTGACGACGAAAGATGCGTTCAAGGACGGTAAACTGACGATTACTCTGCCGATGTCGGATTACAATGCGAAGCCTGGTAAATATGTTGCGTATTTCACGGCGACGAATAGCAAGGGTGAAGTTGTTTCGGTGAACGAATATTGGTTCGAATATATGCCGAAGGTTGAGACTCCGGGGACCGGTTCGATTTTTAAAGATTTGAATCTTTCTCGGGCTGATTACTTGGTGACTGGTTTGGTTGCGTTCGGTGCAGTCGCTGGGTTTGCGGTTTATCTAGTCTTCCGCAAGAGCCGTCGCTAGGATTATCAGAACGATTTTATAAAAAAGTTGCCATCGTGTTCGTGGCAACTTTTCTGTGGGCTTTTGGGCTGGGTATTGGCGACGGGAGTTTTATCGGAAAGCGGGAACTTTTAGCCTATGATTTGCTGGCGCTCGCCTTGGAGTTCGCGCTTGAAGGCTTGGAACACGCGGGTGACAGTTTCGCGGAAGTTGGGGGCGTTTTGTTCAAGCCAAGCTGTAGCGGTATCGTCGTCGGTGATTTGTTCGAACTCGTCCATCTGGGCGTCGGAGAGTTCGGCGCCGATGCTCTGGCCGACGCGAACTTCAAGTTCTTCCTCGGCATGAGCCATAAAGGCGCGTTTTTCGTCTTCGGGCATGTTGGCGAGACCAACTTCGTTCATAAAATTATCATCAATCCACATATTTCCTCCTGTTTGACGCTGGCGGTAGCTACTCTGGCTCTTGCCGGGCGTTTCTTGTATATAATTATAGCACAAGAGGAATGGATTGGGGAGGGTTTGGGCGATTTTGCGACGAGAAGAAATATTCAGGGGTTTTCTGTGAGCAAAAAATAATCACCCTTCTGGGGTGCTTATTTCTATCTGGTGGGCGATAGAGGAGTCGAACCTCTGACCTCGTCTACGTCAAAGACGCGCTCTAGCCAACTGAGCTAACCGCCCAGATATGTATATTGTAGCATAGATTTTTGAAAAAGGGAAGAGGGTTTGGTGATTTTTGTAGGCTGGGGTGAGGCGGCGTGGGGGCGGGTTAGTGTTTTTTGGCGTTATTCTTGCCGCTATTTTTGCCGCCGTAGCCGTTCATGAAAGAGATGGCGTCCATGGGCTTTTTGCCTTCGGGCTGGAGCTGTTCGACGACGATGAAGTTGCGATCGGCGCATTTGATCATGAGTGGGGAAGAGGCTTTGCCGTCGAGGCCGGCAGCTTCGCATAGGATGTCGGTGACGCGGAGGACGCGAGCTTTCAGGATGATGCAGGTTTTGCCGAAGAATTCGTATTTTGGTTTCGGGAAGCCTTGATAAGCGACGATTTGGCGGAGGAGTTCGGGGGCGGTGTATTTATTAGGCTGGAGGAAGGACATGGACTTGTCGAGTTTGCCGCAGAAGGTGGCTTTCGTGTCGTCTTGGGGAGTTGGTTCGAGGCCGAGGACTGGGGCGCCGTCGGGCTGGCTGGTGCGGATGTTAGAAAGGTTGTCGACAAGCCAAGTTGTGCCAGTTTCGGCGAGGGCTTGATAAATGGCGGTCTTATCGAGGGGAAGATTTTCGAGAGTAGCTTGGTGATAGACAGGGCCAGCGTCCATGGCCCTTACGAGCTTCATGATAGAGAAGCTAAAATCTTTGTCGCCGGCAAGGATGGCGGATTCGATAGGGGAGGCACCGCGGTATCTCGGTAGAAGGGAGGGGTGGAGGTTCAGAATGCCTTCGGGCTCGAAAAGTTCAAGGAGGTCGGGTTTAATCATGACGCCGAAAGAGGCGAGAATGCCATAGGCGTCGGGATTTTCGCGTTTCAGCCGGGCGACTTCGGCGAGATCTTCGCGGGTGCGGGCATGAAAAATGATGTTGGTTTTCTCGGCGAGGACGGTTTTTGCGAAGTCGGCGAGAGGGCCGTTACCAAAAAAGATGACTTTCGGAAGGTTCGTGGAGACGGTCGGGGTTTTTTCGGGCATTTTAGGCTTCTTCAGGGAAGAGGTTAGGGTTGTTCGCGATTTCGGAGTCGTAATCTTGGACGGGATTGAGGTCGCCTTTGTCGTTCATGCGGTAGAAAGCGTCTTTCTGGTCGCGGATGTGGTCGATGAAGAGGATGCCGTCGAGGTGGTCAATTTCGTGAAGAAGGGTGCGGGCGAGAAAACCTTCGGCCTTCAGACGGACTTCGTTGCCGTCTTCGAGAAGGGCTTTAACTTTGACCTTGCGGGGACGACCAACTTTGCCGTAAATTTCCGGCACAGAGAGACAACCTTCGAAATCGGTTTCGATCTTGCCTTCGGTGCGGATGACCTCAGGATTGATGAGAGCAGTAAAATGGTTATTGGTTTTGTCATCGAGGTCGTCGCGGATAATGATAATGCGCTGGTTGATGCCGAGTTGCGGGGCGGCCATGGCGGCAGAAAGTTCGTAGGGGTGCTGTTTTTCCCATTCGAGGGATTTTGCGACCATGTTGCTAATGATTTCTTGGGTTTCGGGGGTGATTTCGCGAACTTTGGCGGATTTGGCGCGGAGACGCGGGTCAGGAGTGGTGATAATGTCTTTCATTGGTATATATTATACTATAGCAGCGATGGGGGGTCAAGGACGATGGAGAATTGCGACTGCTCGGTGAAGGGGAGGAGGGCGTCGACGAGGGATTTTCGCGAGGGGGATTTGAGGATGAGTTGCCAGGTGAAGCCGCGAGCGCCGCGCTCATGAAAGGCGGGTGCGGGAGGGGAAACTTCGAGATTTTTGAGAGATTGAAGGTGGGTATAGGCGGTTTGGATTTTGGCGAGGGTGGTTTTTTCGGTTTTGTAGGTGACGGAGAGGCGGGCGAGGTGGGCGAAAGGCGGAAGGTGGGATTTTTGGCGGTTTTTGGTTAGATATTCGGCGAATTTTGGGAAATCGGCCTTTAAGGCAGTTTGGAGGACGGGGTGATTTGGCTGATAGGTCTGGACGATAACAGAGGCGGTGTCGAGGTGGCCGCGGCCGACGCGGCCGATGACTTGAGTGAGGAGCTCGAACGTGCGCTCTTCGGCGGAGAAATCGGGGAGGGCGAGGCCGGCATCGGCTTGAACGATGCCGACGGTGGCGAGATGAGGCAGATCGAGCCCGCGGGCGAGGGTTTGGGTGCCGATGAGGATGTCAATATTGCCGGTTTTGACGTCATCATAGAGGGTGGAGAGGTCTTCAGATTTTTTATTATCCCCGTCAAAACGGGCGATTTTGGCCTCTGGGAAGAGCCTAGAAAGCTCGGATTCGAGGAGCTTGGTGCCAAAGCCCTTGTGAATTACGCCGGCGTGATGGCATTCTGGGCAGCTCGTAGGCACCTTTTCCGAGTGACCGCAGAGGTGGCAACTCAAAGTATAGTCGTCGGCGTGGAGAGTGAGGGGGAGGTAACAATTTGGACAAAGGGCCTGCCAGCCGCAATCCTCGCAAATGGTCATAGGGGCAGAACCACGACGATTATGGAAAATAAGGGTTTGATGTTCATCTTGAATATTATTCTGTATTTTTGTCAAGAGAAGGTCGGAAAAATAGCGATTTTTGGTGAAATTGGCACGGTCTTTGAGATCGACAAGGGAGATTTCGGGGTCAATGGCGGTCGATTTGGCTTTTTCGGAGAGTTCGGTGAGGGAATTGTGGATTTTGGCAAGGTGATAGTCGACGAGATTAGGGGTGGCGGAGCCGAGGATGCAGACGGGTTGTAAGGCTGTGGGGTTTGGGGTGTTTTTTCTCGGGGTGGCCTTTTGGGCAGTGGATGAGGCTTGTGCTTGTAATTGGCTGGCGATGAAGCTAGCGAGGCGGAGGGCGGAGTAACGGGGGGTGTTTTCCTGGTAGTAGGCGGATTCGTGGGCTTCGTCGATAATTATGAGACCGAGGTTATGAACAGGGGTGAGGAGGGCGGAGCGGGGGCCGATGATGATGAGGGGCTCTTGGGTGCCAAATGTAGTATTTAAGATGTTGAGCCAGGTTTGGCGGCGCTCGACGAGGGTTTGATTTGAGTGGATGAGGACAACGCGGCCACGGAAGGTTTGTTCGAAGATTTTGACGAGTTGGCTGGTGAGGGCGATTTCCGGGACGAGGAGGATGGTGGATTTTTGCGCTTTGAGGGCGTTTTCGGCCATTTTGAGGTAGATATTGGTTTTACCGCTACCGGTAACGCCTCGGAGCAAACGAGTGGCTCCTGGGGCTTTCTGGAGGCTCTGGAGGGCATTTTGCTGGGCTTTGTTGAGCGGAATTGGAGGAATTTCGGGATTTTGGGTGGATTTTTGGGAAGTCGGGTAAGAGGAAGGTTCGGGGGTAGTCGCGCTGATTTCGGGGTTTACGGCGGTTAGGGAGGATTTGGCTATGGTTTTGACGGTGTTGTTTTGAACGGTTTTGGCGGCGAGGCCGGCAGGGATCATGAGATTAGCGCAAGCGGGAAGGGGAGAGAGGTAGTATTTTGAGAGCCAAGAGATGGATTTGAGGAGGTGGCTAGGGATAGGATAGGGGTGGAGGAGTTTGGCGATGGGTTTGGTCGGGAAGCCGACTTTGGGGACTTTTTTTGAGATGATGCCGGTGATGACGCGTTTGCCGAGGGGGATGAGGACGATATGTCCGGGTTTTAGGGGTTGGTCGGAAGAATAGGTGAGCGCGCCGCCGCCGGCGCGGTAGACTTCGGTAGGGATGACCTCATAAAACATAGTGTTATTATAGCATGTGGTATAATGGAATTATGGTTTTTGAGGAGATTAGGGAGGAAGAGTTTGCGGGGCTGGAATTTGCTTGCGGGAGTTTTTTGCAGAGCGTGGAGATGTACCGGAGGTATCGCGATTTGGGGCGGGAAGCGTATTTGGTTGGGGTGCGAGATGATGATGGAAAAATCGTGGCGGCGGGGTTGATTTTGGCGCGAAAATGGCGGTTTGGAAAGAAGATTATGCGGGTGTCTGGTGGGTGGCTAATGGATTATGACAGGGGCGATATGGCGGAAATTTTGCGGTTTTTGACTTCGCAGGCGAAGGAGTTTTGCCGTCGGAAGGGCGGGATGGTGATTGAGATTTCGCCGAATATTGTGAGCCAGCCGCGGGATAATGAAAATAAGGTCGTTGAGGGGGCGGATCATCTGGGCGTGAAGCGGGAATTGGTAAGATTAGGGTATAAATATTTGGGGGAATATGAACAGGCGAAGTGGACGTATGTATTGGAGCTGACAGGGAAGACGCCAGAGGGGCTTTTGATGGAGCTTCGGACGACGCATCGACAACTGATTCATAAGGCGGAGCGCGAGGGGGTGCGAGTGAGGGAACTTGGGGAGGACGAGCTGGGGATTTTGAAACGGATCACAGCGGAATCGGGGGAGCGGCACGGGTTCCAGGAGCCGGAAGTTGAGTATTATCGGTCGATGAAGAAGGCTTTTGGGAAGAAGGTGAAGTTCGTGGTGGCGGAGATTCCGGCCTCGGCGGTGCGGGAAGAGGACTTGGAGGGGGCTTCTGGGGTTTTTGAGGGGGATTCTGGGGTTTTTGAGGGGGATTCTGGGGTTTCTGGGGAGAGTTCTGGGGTGCGAGAGGGCTATATTCCGCTGGCGGCGTCAATGTTTGTAGATGACGGGCGGGAGATTGTGTATCTCTATAGTGGGACGATTCGGAAATTACAGAGGTATAATGGAGCGTATGCGATTCAATGGTGGGCGATTACGCGGGCGCTCGAGGAGGGGCGGGGGCGGTATAATATGTACGGGGTGCGACCGGTGGCAGGGAACGGGGTTTATCGGTTCAAACAGGGGTTTAGGGGGCGCGTAGAGGAGCTTCTCGGGACGTTTGCGCTGCCGGTGGGGTGGTTAGGCCGGTTGTATTTGGCGCGGCTAAAAGAGCGGGAATTTGGCGAAATACAGTAGGTTTAGAGGGGATGTTTCTTGGTTTTTTGGTGATTTTTGTGGCTTTTTCGCGAAACGGACGAAAAGTATAGACATTTTAGTAAAAACTTGCTAGGATAGGATTAGGTTGTGTTTAGCCCCTAGTCCTTGCGGATTGGGGCTATTTTAATGCGAATGCGCTCGATGAGGCAAACGACAAAGAGAAGAACTCTCAACATAGCCATCTCCTTCCCACCTCACACCCTACTAAGTTAATTTGCCTGGGGACTTTCCGCCCGTGCTCGCATTATATAGCAAATCTTTTTTGAGTTGCAAGCACAAGCACGATGGATTTTCTGATAAAAAAGTTGTTCAGGGCGATAATCGGGGTGACTTGAGGGGATTTGGGCTTGTAATTTTTACAACGAAGGCGTATAATTGGGTTAAGAAAAGAGAGGAAATATGCTGGATATTTTTATTACATCGCGGGTAAGACGGAAAATTGTGGTGGTGTTTGCGAAATATCCGGACTTTAAGACACATGTCAGGGCGCTTTCGAAGTTGATTAAGGAAGACCCGGGGAATATTCAGAGAGAACTACAGCGGTTGGAACGGGGAGGGTTTTTGTTGGTGACGCAGAAGGGGAATACGAAGATTTATCAGATGAATAAGCAGTTCCCGCTGCTGAAAGAGCTGCAGAGTATGGTGATTAAGTCGCAGCAGATGTCGAAGATTAATCGATCTGATAAGTCGATTGGGTAGATTTTGCGCTGTTGATTGAGACTGGGGAGGGTCGTGGTGTGTGGAGGAGTTTGGTGAGTAAAATATTTGATCAGTTGCTAGAGAAGCGAGGTTTTTCGCGGGAGTTTTTGAAGCCGCGGTATGAGGATTCGGTGGATCCGTTTTTGTTGCCAGATATGGCGCAGGCGGTCGAGAGGGTGCGGGTGGCGATTAACAGAGGTGAGAAGGTGTTGATTTACGGGGATTATGATGTTGACGGAGTGACGGCGAGCACGGTGTTATATGATGCTTTGACATTGGCGGGGGTAAAAGAAGTGGAAATTATGTTGCCGAACCGGTTTCTTGATGGCTACGGGATGAGTAAAAAAGTTGTTCAAAAGGCGGTTTCGACTGGAGTGAGGCTGGTGATGACAGTGGACTGCGGAAGCCGGAATGATGAGATTATTGCGGAGTTGCTGGAGAACGGAGTGGAGACGGTGGTGACGGATCATCACGAGTGCGGGGAGACGTTGCCGAAAGCGGTGGCGGTGGTAAATCCGAAGCGGAAAGATGTGGAAGTGCCGGCGGAGCTGAAGGAATTAGCAGGGGTGGGGGTGGCGTTTAAGCTGGCGCAGGCCTTGGTGAAAGAGGGGCTGATCCCGGAGGGTCAGGAAAAATGGCTGCTGGATTTGGTGGCGCTCGGGACGGTTTGCGACAGTATGAAGCTGGTCGGGGAAAATCGGCGATTGTGCAAGTATGGGTTGATGGTCCTAGAGAAGACGCGGCGGCCGGGGCTAAAGGAATTGATGCGGAGCGCGGGGGTGAAGACGCTGAACGGGGAGGCGATTGGGTATCAGATGGGGCCGAGGTTAAATGCGGCGGGGAGGATGGATTCGGCGGAGCGAGCGTTGAAGGTTTTGATGGAAAAACGGAAAGTGGCAGCGGTGAGCTTGGCGGCGGAGCTTGAGGGGCTGAATGATGAGCGACGGAAGGCGCAAGCGAAGGCGATTGATGAGATCAAGGAACGGGGCGTAGCGGAAGGGTCAGTAATTGTCGAGAGCGGGGATTGGCATGAGGGGGTTCTAGGGATTATTGCGGGGCGTTTGACGGAAGAATATAAACGGCCAGCGTTTGTTCTGTCGGAGGTCAATGGAGTTTTGAAGGGGTCGGGGCGGAGTTTTGGGGAGTTTAGCCTGGCAGAGGCGCTGGATGCGTGCAGGGAGTATATTATCGGGGGTGGTGGCCACGCGGGGGCGTGCGGGGTGAAAGTGGAGCCGGGGAGGTTGGAAGATTTCCGGCGGGCGATGAACGCGTATTATGATGGTCTGGGATTGTCGAATCAGGAGAGGTTCTTGGGGGTGCGGGAGGATCTTGCGGTGGAGGATTTTGAGGCTTTTTCACTGGAATTGATTGAGGAGCTAAAGGAATTGGAGCCGTATGGGGAGGGGAATCAAGAACCGGTGTTTCTGTTGCCAGAGGTGCGAGTGATGGAGGCGGCGAGGTTGGGGGCGAATGAGCAACATTTGCGGCTGATGGTGTGGGATAAGGCAGGAAAATCGATGAAACTGATTGAGTTTTATGCGCCGGAAGGACATCTGGAGGTTAGGGGCGGGGATACGGTGAATGTATGGATTACTTTGGCGGAGAATGAGTTTCGAGGGGTTCGGAGCGTGGAGGGGAGAATTTTGAGGTTGGAGAGGGTGTGAAGCTTTTGCGAAATCCATATGGATTTCGCGGGCGGGCGTCAATTCGGAAGGAGACAGATTAGTTTCTGTCTCCTTCGTTCATTTCCTACGCCCGTACGGCGCGCTTCCAGAGGAAGGCGCCGCAAAAGCCCGGACACATTGTCTGTGGGGTATTTAGAAATAATTATAGCCACCAGTCGGTGGCTATAATTATTTGAGGCCGAGGCGCATGCGTTCGGCTTTTTCGGCGCGACGAATTTCGCGGATGATAGCCTTGCTGCGGCGTTCACGTTTAGAAATCGGCTTCGAGAAGCGCATTTGCGACTTCTTCAGAGGCATGATACCGCTCTGTAGAACCTTGCGGTTGAAGCGGCGAATCAAGTTCTCGTTCGCCTCGTTCTGATCTTTCCTAGTTACTTTGATTGCCATATATTGGGTATTATATCAAACTTTTCTCAATCTGCCAACCCCTATTTTGGAGTTTTGAAAGGGTCTATCTTACTATTGTATCACAGATTGTTATAAAAGTCAAGAGAGGGTGAGGGTTTTCGGAAGAATGAGAGGGATTTTTGTAGTATAATGGAGATGAAGGAGAACAAATGATTATATTGATGGGGCTAGCGGGCTCGGGGAAGAGCACGCAGGGTAAAATGCTGGCGGACGAAACGGGGCGGGTATGGTTGTCGGCAGGGCAAGTCTTACGCGAAACTGGTCAGTTTGACGAAATTATGAAACAGGGGGTGTTGGTCGACGATATGTTGACGGTGAAGTTGATGGCGCAGAAGATGGCGGAAGTAGTTAGGAGCGGTCGAGACGCAATTCTAGACGGTTTCCCAAGGGATGTGGAGCAGGCGGAGTGGATCGCGGAGAATATTGCGTCTGTGATTAAACTTATTGTTCGGATAGATGTGCCGAAAGATGAGCTAGTGCGGCGCCTGGAATTACGGGGGAGGGCGGATGATCTTGATAGGGGTGCGATTGAGAAACGCTTTCAGATTGTTGAACAAAATATTTATTCAGTTTGTGAGATTTTGAAGGCGAAAGGTGTGGCGATTCGGGACATTGATGGAACGGGGACGCCGGAAGAAGTCTATGAGAGATTGAAGGCAGTTGTGGACGAAATTGAGGGTGCGGAGAGGATGGAAATGACGGATATTGTTGAAGATAGTGAAGTAGTAGAGAGATAAAATATGTAATTTGTGTGCCTAGTAGGCACACAATGGGTGGCAGAAAGGCAGTAAATGAGTAAAAAAATTGTTCAAGAACCGGAAAATCTAGAGGAAAAAGTCAGCGCGATGCGGGCTGGGGGAAAGATTTTGGGTGGGATTCTCAGGGATTTGAAGGAATATGTGAAACCGGGGATGACCGGGAAAGAAGTGGACGCTTGGGTGCGGTCAGAGACGGAGCGGCGGGGAGCGAAGGTGGCGTATGATTATCTTGAGGAGGATTTTCCGGGGGCGATTTGTATTTCGATTAACGATGAGATTGTGCACGGGATTCCGACGGATTACGCTTTCGAGGAGGGGGACAAGGTGTCGTTCGACATGGACTTGCTGTATCAGGGGTATTATACGGATGCGGGGTTCACGATGTTGGTCGGAGGGAAGGGCTCTACAGCTGTGAAACAGATGATTAAAACGGTGGAGCAGGCGCTCTGGGCGGGGATTGATAAGGTGGAGCCGGGGGCGCGGATTGGGGATATTGGATATGCGGTGGAGAAGGTGCTCAGGAAGGGGAAATTGGGGGTGATTGAGAATTATGTGGGGCACGGGATTGGGCGCGAGATGCATATGAAGCCAGAGGTGCCGAACTATGGAATCCGGGGGACGGGGTATAAGTTGAAGGTGGGGGATGCGATTTGTATTGAGCCAATGGCGTGTCTGGGGAAGCCGGCGAATTATGTGGATCCAGAGAGCGGTTGGTCGGTGAAATTGAAGGATGGGTCGATTGGATGTTACTGCGAGCATACGATTTTGGTGACGGAAGATGGTTGCGAGGTGTTGACTCTTCCGGAGTGATAGTGGTATAATACGCTTATGGATGAAATTTCACGCTATGCAGTAGGGCTCGATATCGGAACAAGTACGGTTCGGGCGGTTGTGGCGAGCGTGATGAAAGATGGTCGCTTGAATGTGATTGGCTCGGCGGAGGTGCCGAATAGCGGTATGCGTCGAGGGGCGGTGGTGAATTTGGCGGGGCCGGCGCAAGCGATTGATAAGGTCTTGGGGGAAGTAGAACGGATGGGGGGCTATGAGATTAATGCGGCGACGATTTCGATTAATGGGTCGCAGATTTTGTCGACGCGGACAGAGGGGAAAATCGCGGCGGTGACGGCGAATCATGAGATTAATCAGGAGGATTTGGCGCGGTTGACGGATGTGGCGCTAGAGGGGGAGATTCCGGCGAATCAGGAGATTCTAGATGTGGTGCCGTTGCAGTATGTCTTGGATGGTCAGGCGGGGATTAAGGATCCGCTGGGAATGGTGGCGCTGAAGATTGAGATGCAGGCGAACGTGGTCTCGACGCTGGTTTCGACTTATGATAACCTCAGGAAGGCTTCGGAGTCGGCGAATGTGACGCCGGAAGGAGTTGTTCCGAGCGTGGTGGCGGCGGCGCGAGCGGTCTTGAATGAGCGGCAGATGGAAAACGGGGTTGCGGTGGTAGATATTGGGGCTTCGACGACGGGGATTGCAATTTACGAGGAAAGCGACTTGCAGTATGTCGGGGTGGTGCCGGTTGGATCGAATAATATTACGAATGATCTTGCGGTGATGTTGGCGATTGATACAGAGGTAGCTGAGGAGATTAAGCGGCGCTTTGCGACGGGAAGTTTCGGGGAAAACGAGGGGTCGGTAGTGATTCGCTGGCGGGGGAAGGATTTGCATTTTGAGCGAGATCAGATTGATGAAGTGGTGCAGGCGCGGTTGGATGAGATTTTGGAGCTGGTGCATAAGGAGTTGAAAAAGGCACGGTATGAGCAACGGCTACCAGAGGGCATTGTCTTGACTGGCGGCGGCGCGCGGATGCGAGATATTGATAAGTTTGTGCGGATGACTCTGGGAATGTCGGTGAAAATTGGAGCGCCGACGGGGTTGTCTGGGCTAGTAGAGAAGATTCAGAAGCCGGAGTTCTCGGCGGCGGTGGGTTTGATGTTGACTTCGGCAGAGAATGAGGGGCGAGCGGCAGCGCCGAAAAAATCACGGAAGAAGTCTGGCAAAAAAACAGCAGATAAGGGTCCGGGGCTGCTTAAGAAGTTTTTCGGAAAGTTCTAACGAATCCGCAATAAGAACTTTTGCGGAGGGTGCTCCGGGGCGCTAGCCCAAGTCTTACCCCCCACAAAGGCCCTTATCGCGGTTAGTTAAAATTAAATCCCAAAAAACTCCTTCATTCTTAAGGAAGATGTGTTATACTAAAGAGAGACAATAAGTGGAGAAAAATATGCCTGAGATTAAGCCAACAGAGGTAGAAAGTTCAGCAAGCATTAAGGTTGTCGGTGTAGGTGGCGCGGGCGGTTCTGCGGTGGACCGGATGAAAGAAATCGGTTTGTCTGGTGTGGAGTTTGTCGCGGTGAATACGGATGCACAGGCTTTGCATCATTCTTCGGCAGACGTGAAGGTTCATATTGGTAAAGGTTTGGGGGCTGGCGGTGACCCGGAGAAGGGCCGCGAGGCGGCGGAGAATGGTCGCGAGGCGATTGGAAAGTCGCTCGAGGGGGCTGACATGGTATTTATTACGCTCGGTGCGGGTGGCGGTACTGGTTCTGGTGCCGGTCCGATTGTGGCGGAAGAGTCGAAAGGCCGCGATATTTTGACGGTTGGCGTAGCAACAAAGCCGTTTACTTTTGAGGGGGCGAAGCGCCGCGAGAATGCGGAGAAGGCGATTGATGCTTTGTCTCAGCGAGTAGATGCTTTGATTACGATTCCGAATGATCGACTTTTGCAGACGATTGACCCGCGGACGCCGCTGACCGAGACTTTTAAGATTGCGGATGATGTTTTGCGGCAGGGGGTGCAGGGGATTTCGGAGTTGATTACAGAACATTCTTTGATTAATCTCGACTTTGCAGATGTGAAGGCGATTATGAAGAATGCTGGATCGGCGTTGATGGGGATTGGTCGGGCGTCTGGCGATAACCGGGCGACTTTGGCGGCGCAGCAGGCGATTGAATCGCCTTTGATTGAGGTGAAAATTGATGGTGCGCGCGGTGTGCTCTTCTCGGTGGCTGGTGGCTATGATATGGCGATGAGTGAGATTCAGGAAGCGGCGGAGATTATTACTGGGGCAGTTTCGCCGGATGCGAATATTATCTTCGGCGCATCGATTCGCCCAGAGCTTGAAGATGAGATGGTGGTGACGGTGGTCGCGACCGGGTTTGACTCGGAATATTATCGCAAACTCGATATGGAACGCGCAAGCATGGAGCCGGTAAGCAATATGAGCACGGCGACGGTCGGAAGCTTGGCTTCTTCGATGGATACTGAGGATCGGGGCGTGGAATATCGTCCGGTGAATCGTTTTGGCGGTTCGTCTTATGGTAGCGCTTCTTCTGCTTCGGATATGAGCGGTGGACGGATTGAGACGGCGCGCGATGATCGTGCACAGGCTACGACTTCTAATGATTCGCGTTTCGGGTCGTCGGATTCGCGGTTTGGCGGGGAATCTCGGTTTAATAATGATTCTCGGCTCGGCAATGAACAGATGAAGGATACGGGAGCGACGGATTTTACGGCGGAAAATCGTTCGAATATGTGGGATTCGATTCCGAACAATGATCAGGAAGATGACTTGGATGTGCCGCCAACTCTGCGTGACCGCTTGCGCGGTAAGAATCGGGAGTAGGAATGACAGTTTTGCCGAAAATCGGCGATAGCAAAGTCCTAGAAAGTCGCGAGGCTGATGATGGGACGACGATTCGGAGACGGCGCGTAAGCCCGGATGGTCATAGATTTACGACTTATGAGCGGATTGAGTTGCCACAGTTGATTGTGGTGAAGCGGAGCGGAAATCGAGAGATTTTCGATCGAGATAAGTTGATTACTTCGGTGAAACGGAGCGTTGGGAAGTTTTTGGACTCCGAGCTGGAGATTGAGGGGGTGGTTGATCAAGTGGTGGAATTACTCCGGGCAGAGAATGACGAGCAAATTACATCGCAACAAGTGGGGGACGCGGTGCTTGATGTGTTGGCGGAGCGGAATGAGGTGGCGTATGTGCGGTTTGCGAGCGTGTTTTTGGATTTTAAGACGTTAGCAGATTTTGAGGGGATTTTGAAACAGAGAAGGGAGGCAAAAAAATGAGGGTGGTTTGCGGTTTTGTGAGCTTCGGGAGGATTTTGTAATGAGAGTAGTCTGTGTCTGGCGACGCGAGAGCGATTATGGACGCGCGGTGGAAGAATGGTTGTCGGAGTTTGAGCGGAGAACCGGTCGCGAGGTGGAGGATTTGAATCCTGACACGAAGGATGGGGAGAGTTTCTGTCGAGCATACGATGTGGTGGAATACCCGACGATTTTGGCACTGGGGGATGATGGTGCGGTGCTTGCGAGCTGGCGGGGAACGATGTTGCCGCTGTTCGATGAAGTGAGTTATTGGTTATAAGGGCTTGTTGGCTATAAAAATGTCCCCGGGCTGGCTGCACGGGGACGGTTGCGGAGGAGTTGTTTTAGATTCTGCGAGGCATGCTACGGCGCCCATTCGTTACGGCGTAGCCATGACTGCGAATCGGAGTAGAATTTGCGCTACGCTTCGGGGCGGTATAGGCGGTGGTCGCCAGCAGGGTGGAGGGAACGTAGGGATAGCAAATGGTCATCTCATCAGGATTGTTGATATAGGTGATGGCGCCTTCGCTGCCGGCGCCGCGATACAGCATCTTGACGAGTGCCCCTTTGCGAAGGCGGTTAAGCTCCGTTGCCCATATACGACAGGCCTCATTGCGCGGGTCGTGGGTGCCGCTTTGGAAGCGCCCACCAGTTCTACCGTAAGATACGCTGTTGACTCGGCCGGCAATCTGGAGCCCGCGGCTGGTTTCGTCAATAATGTCGATACTAAGACGAACTTCACAGACGTTGCCACTACTGAGTGAGCGGCAGGTTTCGCCAAGGGCGTACTTGACTGTGAAGGTGCCTTCGCAGGACTTAATTTCGCCGCTGTCCATTTTGGCTTTGGAAGCTTTGAGGCTGGCCAGGGTAGTGCCTTTGGTAATCACGAAGACCACGGAGGAGGCATCACCACAGGTGATTTTCGGCAGCATGGGCGGGTCAGTCGTGAGTGCCGTATGTGCACAGGCGGTGCTGAGGGTTGGCATTCTAATTCACTTCTCCTTTTTGAAGTGCGAGGAGCGCTTGACCGGGCTCGTCGCGGTGGATTTTTGGGCGCTCGAGACGTGCAAGGACAGAGGTCTGGAGTTTGGATTTGCCGCAAAAACCGTCGGGGGATAAAGTTTGCCCCGATACTTCTATTGTAGCACACTTTTTCTTAAAAGTCAAGCGTTTTCCGGGAGAGGGGGAGCTTGTTAGCCTGTAGGGGAGGGCTTGTTGGCGGGCGGCGTCATGGAAAGAAAAGGTTGGCGAGAGAGGGGAAATGTGGTAGAATGGAGGCAGAGCGTTTGAGCGGTAATCGGCCGCGAGCTGGCAAAAGAAAGAGTTTTGATGTTCTAGGTTTGCGTCGGTCATGACTGGGGCGGACTAGGGACATGAAGGGGTGGAGCTTGAGTAGAATTGCTCGTGAATCTGCGTGAAGGATGAAATAAGAGCTCTTTGTGGCGCGTTGATTGGCGGAATGGGACGAGAGTCTCAAGGCTGGTTGATGGGCAACAAGAGAGAAGTTAGATGGTACCGCCCGCTTGGGTTCTAACGGCAAGATTGAGATTTTAGAGCTAAAGACTGATGTTGGTCGATAGGCTCGGAGAGATAACAATTAAGGCCGGGGAACGGCGGGAGTTTTTATGAAGTATAAGGTGGGAAATCGGCGCAAAGCGGTGGAATATGAGAAGGCGCTGGTCGATTGGTGGAAGAAAAATAAGACGTTTGAGGAGTCGGTCGAACAGAGGCCGATTGATGAGTCGTATGTGTTTTATGATGGGCCGCCATTTATTACGGGGATGCCACATCACGGGACGCTGCTTAGCTCAATCGTGAAGGACGCGGTGCCGCGGTTTTGGACGATGCGGGGGAAGCGGGTCGAGCGGCGATGGGGGTGGGATTGTCATGGTTTGCCGGCGGAGAATTTCGTAGAGAAGCAGCTGGGGATTACGGATCGGCGGGAAATCGGGACGAAATGGTCGCTGGAAGATTATATTGTGAAGGCGCGCGAGAGTATGGTGGCGAATTCGGAGACTTGGGAAGGGACGATTGATCGGATTGGGCGCTGGGTGGATTTTAAGGGGGCGTATCGAACGATGGATAAGAACTTTATGGAGAGCGTGTGGTGGGCGTTCAAAACTCTCTATGAGGCGGGGAAGATTTATGAGGGGGCGAAGGTTTTGATGTATGATACGAAGTTCGCGACGCCGGTCTCGAAGTCGGAAGTGACGATGGATAATGATGCGTATCAGACGGTGACGGATCCAAGCGCGTATGTAAAGTTCAAGCTGAAAGATCGGGATGAGTATTTCTTGGCGTGGACGACGACGCCGTGGACGTTGGCGGGGAATATGGCGCTGGCGGTGAACCCGGGGCTGGAATATGCGGCGTATGAGCTGCCGGATGGGCGGAAGTTTATTACGGGGGTTGGGTATGGGGCGAAGCAGGAAGATTGGAAAGAGGTCGAGCGGTTCAAGGGGGTGGAGCTGGTAGGGCTTTCGTATGAGCCTTTATTCTTGGGGTCGCCAGAGAAGAAATTGGTCGATTGGAAGAAATTTGAGAAGAATTATTATCCTGCGGCGGAGGAAAATGCACACCGGGTCTGGGGGGCGGAGTTTGTGTCGGATGTGGACGGGACGGGGATTGTGCATATTGCGCCGGCGTATGGTGAGGATGACTATAATCTCGGGCGAGAGAATAAGGTACCGTGCGTGGATGTTTTGGATGAATATGGGTGTTATTTGTTGGGGGCGGACGAAGGTTTGAAGGCGGCGGGGGTGCGGCCGAACGAGGAGGGGCAGATCCAGATTTGGGAGGCGAATAAGTTTATCGCGAAGTGTTTGGAGGCGGCGGGGCCGATTGAGAAGATTGAGTATATTCAGCACGAATATCCGTTCAACCCGCGGTCGAAACAGCGGATTATGTACCGGGCGTTCCCGAGCTGGTTCTTCGATATTCAGGGGCAGAAGCCGCTGATGCTGGAGAAAAATGATAAGATTAACTGGTTTCCGGCATATTTGAAGCATGGGCGGTTCGAGAAGAATATCGAGCAGGCGCCGGACTGGAACTTGTCGCGCGATCGGTTCTGGGCGACGGCGATGCCGGTCTGGAAAGGCGATAAGGGGACGGTGAAAGTGGTCGGTTCGTATGCGGAGCTTCGTGATTTGTCTGGGGTCGAGTTGGAAGATTATCACCGGCCATGGGTGGATGAGATTGAGTTTGATATTGACGGGGAGCATTTCAAACGGATTGAAAAAGTGCTGGACTGTTGGTTTGAGAGTGGGTCGATGCCATTTGCGCAGCTGCATTATCCGTTCGAGAACAAGGAAAAGTTTGAGCGGAATTATCCGGCGGACTTTATCGTCGAATACGTCGGGCAGGTCAGGGCGTGGTTTTATTATGTTCATGCGGTGAATACGGCGCTGGCCGAGGTCGGCGGGTTTGGGCCGGAGGTGCAGAAGAGCGGGGATTATTGCGCGTATAAAAATGTGATTACGACAGGGACGCTGGCGGGGAATGACGGGCGGAAAATGTCGAAATCGCTCGGGAATTACACCGATCCGAATGTTTTGATGGATCAATATTCGGCGGATGCGCTGCGGTTCTTACTCTTGTCGTCGCCGGTGCTTTCGGGAGAGGACTTTGCGCTGACAGATAAGGATGTCTCGGACGTGCAGCGGAAACTAGCGATGATCTGGAATGTCTATGACTTCTTCGTGACTTATGCGGCGGTCGATGGCTGGGAGTCGCCGGAACTTCCGGGGAAGTGGGGGAAGGATTTGACAAATCCGCTAGATAGGTGGATTATTGCGCGGCTACATCAGCTGAAGAAGGAAGTGATCGAGGGGATGGAAGAATATAATATACCGAAGGCGCTAGCGGGGGTGTTGCCGTTTGTGGATGATCTTTCGAACTGGTTTGTCCGGCGTTCGCGTCGTCGCTTCTGGAAGTCGGAGGATGACGGCGATAAAGCAGAGGCGTATTGGACGTTGTGGAAGGTTTTGACGAATTTGGCTCGGGTGATGGCGCCGTTCACGCCGTTCCTCGCAGAGGAATTGTGGCAGAATATGGTCGGAGATTGGACGCCGGCGGCGAGCGTACATCTGCAGAGTTTCCCAGAGACGATTGATGTTGATCAGGAGATTTTGGACGAGATGGCGCGGGTGCGCGAGGTGATTAATAATGGTCTGGCGCTTCGGATGCGGAAGTCGGAGACGGAGAGCCAAGTGAAAGTGCGGCAGCCTTTGGCTCGGCTGGTTTATGGGGGCGAGCGGTTGCCGGAGTGGGGCGAGGAAATCGTGCGTGACGAGGTGAATGTGAAGGAAGTTGCGGCGGCTGATGGTTCGGCTTCTGTTGATGGTCTGGTTGAGGGGGATGGTGTGTGGTTGGATAAGGAGCTGACCGAGGAGCTGCGCGAGGAGGGATTTGTCCGGGAGTTGATTCGGGCAGTGCAGAGCGCGCGCAAGAAGGCGGGGCTGATGGTGGACGATCGGATTCGGCTGAGCGTGAGCTGCGAAGTGCCTGCGGCGTGGGTTGAGATGTTGAAGACGGAGGTCTTGGCGGAGGAGTTGTCTGTTGGAAACGGCGCTACTGGTGGTTCTGATGCCGCGGAGGGCATGCGGAACTATGCTTACGACGAGATTGCGAAGGTAAACGGGGAAAACGTGACGTTGTCGCTCGAGAAGATGTAGCAAAGGGGTTGGTGGTGCTCTGGGGATTGGGGTTATGATGGGGATTTTTGGAGTGTTTTTGGCGGCTGCTCTTGACTTTTTGGGTGAGGTGTGCTATAATGTAAGGTGAGGGGCTGTTTTTGGTGACTATGTTTCGAAAAAGTGCTTTTGAAAAGGCGTTTTTGAAATGGTAGCCTGGAAATAGCTCAACATGCTCGTTAAAACGAAACTATTTAGGCTGGAATCTTCGTCGTTCGTGTTGGTTGATATTTGAGAAATGGAGGGATTTCTGTGAAAAATCTGATGAAGGCGACTTGGTATATTGAGGCGGCGATGTGCGGCGGAATGTGCTGGCTGGCGTTGTTAGTGGGGACGGAGTTGGTGCACGCGATGCGGGAAGCGAGGTACAAGCCGGAGTTTTGGCTGATTAGCGGCCTGACCGTGTTGCTGGTTCTGGTTTATGCCTGGAAGGCATTGCGCCAACAGCGCCGCGATATGCTGGGTCTGATTGCGCGCCATTTCGGCAGGGCAGAGGCGGAGCGTTGCGACTGGCGGCATAAGACGGTGGCTGTGACTTCGGTCGTTCTGCTGGTCGTAGACGTCTTTGTGGTGACGGCGCTGGAAGAGCGCTTCGGGAGGGTTGTCCTGGACGTTGGATTCTGGATACCGATTTGGTGCGGTCTTCTTGGTTTATTTGCGAAAGTCGTGGAAGCGGCGCTCGTCAAGTGGATGCCGGACGAAAGGCAGTCGAATCTGATTCGGTTGCCGGATCGTTGGTAAGGTTTGTTTGGGGATTTTGGCGATAGTTTAGTTTCGTTTGAGGGCTCTTTTTATAGTAATGCGGAGTGCTTAGCTGATTTGATTCGGCGAGGCGCTCCGCGCTTTTTTGTTAGTTTTGGTTATGCTTGTAGGGATTTTACAGCCGATAGTGCTTATTGTTGTAAAAATTATTGGGGATTTTTTCGGAGTAATTTACAGGGGTGGGGAAGCACGAAATTGCGATTTTAGCAAAAAACAAGCATAAAAGGTATTGACTTTTTAAGGCGGGTGTGCTATCATAAGGACAGTTAGATAATAAACAAACACATCTAACAAACATAAAAACAACATAATCGTTCGACAAAGTAAAATCTGACGAACTGGAGGACGATAAAGGCGGAGATGAAAATCGAAGCCGAAAAATAAACAAAAATGGTTATGGTTGAAAGGAAAATAGCTGGACGACCAAACCGGTAAAATAAAAGGATAAATATGAGTGAAAAAATCAACTTTAATACGAAAGGAGATACCAATGTAGAGAGCGGAGAAACTGCTCTCAGGAAAACGAACATTATAGATATGGAAGCGGCCGAAGTGAAGCACGCTGGTAAGGGGGACTGGGATGATTTCGAAGCATTCGAATCGTCTAATGAAAAGGAAGGCGAATATGTCGCTCCTCCAGAGGCGAATGTTGATCTTGACGAGGTTTTGAAACGCGCGAAAGCAAGTCATGTCGGTCGAAAGATTTTAAGCTTGAAAAGTT
Source organism: uncultured Candidatus Saccharibacteria bacterium (assembly GCA_948868795.1). Classification (GTDB taxonomy): domain Bacteria; phylum Patescibacteriota; class Saccharimonadia; order Saccharimonadales; family Saccharimonadaceae; genus Nanosyncoccus. Next base: position 44,332 of record CAQRDK010000007.1, read on the forward strand.
TACGTTTGGCGGCCTAAGGGTTGCCTTGAGAATACAAGCATAAGAATATAAGAACAATTGGAGAAAATGAGTATAAGGTAGAAAAATTGAAATTACAAGTATAAGAGGATTTAGGTATAAGATAAAGATGAGTTAAAACCCGAACATGTGTTCGGGTTTTTGCTGATGCTGCGGAATATGGTGATGCTTATGCTTGAAAAAGATAGGAGAAATTGGCATAAAAGGTTTGACGTTGGGAAACGTTAGTGGTAAACTGGAAAGAAGAGAAAAGTCATGTAGAAAGGTACTAAAAATGCCAGAAAATAAACTCAACGACGAGAAGGTGTTGCAGATGTTCGTCGATCGACTGATCGCGGACAAGGGAGGTGACATGCTCGACGCAAAACAAAAAGAAACATTGCAGGGGGAGCTGATGGCGGAGCTGGATGAGCGGATGCAGCAGGCGATGATTCGGGCTTTGCCAGATGCGAAATTGATGGAACTAGAAAAAATGTTGGATGCGGACGCGTCGGATGAGGAGATTGAGAGCTTCTTCGCGAACGCTTCGAAGGATGCTGGCGTGGATTTCGACCCGGAGATTCGGAAGGTGTTTGAGGCGTTCCGGACGGATTATTTCAAGGATAAGATTAAAGTGTCGGTGAAGATGTCGGTGTTGGCACCGGCGGCTTCGGCTAGTGCTGGGGCGACTGCGGCTCCTGGGGCGACTTCTGCTACCCCCTCTGTGGCTACAGCTCAGGCTCCGGCTGTGACGCCAGTTGTGATGCCGATGCCGGGTGCGGGTCAGCCGACGCAAGGGACAACTTCGGCGGTGCCGGGGCAGTCGAATGTTGAGGGGGTGGCGAATATGGGGGCGGTTTCTGCGGCGCCAGTTCAGGCTTCGGCTCCGGTTGAAACTCCGGTTCAGCCAGCAGTTTCTAGCCCGGTTGCTCCTGTGACGCCTTCGGCGGGGCAACAGCCAGCAGCAGATCAGCCAGCTCAATCTGCTCAGCCGGTAGCTGCGGAGGAGAAGCCTTTGCAAGCGGCGCCGAATTTGATGGATGCGCTGAATACGGCGACGGCGAATTTGAACGCGGCTGCGGCGAATATGGGGGCGAATCCTGGCACGGGAGCGAATCTCGACATGGCCGGAAATAACATGACTGAAAACTTGGGGGCGGGGAATGCGGGGGCGCAAGTGATGGGGGAGATTAATAATACTGATTTGACAGGGAAGGAGGCGTAATGGCGGGCGAGACTTTGAGACCGACGGGGAGCACGAACGAAAAATGGGATATTTTGAGCGGGGATGCGGAGACGCGCGGCGGACGGACGCCGGAGCAACTACAGGCGACGCAGCAAGAGCTGGGAAAGAAGGCGCTAAATGCGACGCCGAGGCCGGGAGCTGAAGCGGCGGCCGATCCGGAGAAAGCGAAGCGGATTGCGGAGCTGGAGAATCAGATCAAACAGTTTGAGAATAATAAGAGAAACGCGCAAGAGATGCTGGCGGCGCTGGAGCGGAAGAACCCGAGCGAGAAGAAGGGCGCGAAAAAGCGTGAGCAGAATGAGAATCGGATTCGGAATGCGAAGGCGGCGATTGCGCGACATGATCAGAAATTGACGGAGTTGCGTGGGGAGCTGGCACATTTGGTGACCGGAGATGGGGCGCCGCAATTTACGGTGATTGAAGGGGGTGGACAAGGTGGTGATAGTGGCGAGAAGCCGAACTTGACTGTGATTGAGGGCGGGAAGTCTGAGCAGCAGGGTGAGCCGGAAGCGGCGAAGGCGCCGGAATATGTCGAACAAGAAGATGGTCAGATGGTGATGGCGGAGTTTGCGCAGCCGGCAGGGGCGGAAGCGGCGACCGAGGCCGGAGAGGCTGAGGCTAGCGAGTTGGAAGCGGCGATGGACCGGAATGGAAATCCGGCGTATTCGCAGCAGACGATTGCGAATCGGAAAGCGCTGGGGCTGGAGGGGGATCCGGCGGAGGAAGAGCGGCAGGAAGCGCTCGCGAAGGCGAAGAATGAGGGGAAGCATGAGGGGTATGAGCTGGCGCAGGATGAAATGAAGAATATTCTCCAGGGGCGGACGCCGCAGGAGGCGATTGATGCGATGGCGAAGGATGCAGCGCAGGTGATCCAGGAGATGAACCAGATGTCGCGGTCGTATTTCTTCGACGAGAAAATGCGGGCGGCGCATGAACGGCGCGAGGAAGAGGCGCGGAATGATTTGAATTCGCTGTTGCGTCGGATTCAGATGGTTCAGGCGATAATGGGGGAGGCGGCGCCGGTGGAATTGCCGTCGTTAGTGTCGGATGAAGGACTGCTGAACGGGGAGACTGGCGAGCTGGAGACTGCGGCGAAGGATTATGAAGATAATGAATTCCTGAACGGGAAAGGTGCGGCGGAAGTCGATACGATGGAGCCGGAAAAGCAGACGGCGGAGGCGGTTTTGCTGTCGCAGGCCGAAGCGGTGGCGAAGGCGCTGGGCGATCCGACGATTGTTGAGCGGATGAAGGCGAAGAGTGGCAATGGGTTCGATGAAAGTGTTTATGGTAATGTGATTGAGTTCGGGTCGAAGCAATTTGAGGCAGAGCAGGCGGCGAAGAAGAGTGGCGAATCGAACGCGGAAGCGGCGGAGCCGACTTTTGAGAGCGCTGAAAAACGCGACGAGGCTGAGAAGCGGGTCGGGAATAAGCTGAAGAACCGTGGGAAAAGGCTCTGGAATCAATTGAAAGCTGGCGCATTGGCTGTGGTGCTAACAGTGGGAATGATTTGCGGTTTGACGGGGTGTAGCCAACAAGAGGCTGAGGCGTTGGTGAATAACGATAATAACGTGAATACTGGCGTGGCGATGGTGGCGGAAACTCCTGGGTTGAATATTCAGCTAGATCAGGGTGAGGAAGATGCTGGCGCGGAACTGAAGGAATGGGTCAACGGTACGCCGTATGATTACTCTAAGTACTTTGCCAGTAGTGAAAAACACAAGGATGTAAACTGGGGCTTTGATATTTCGGAAGCTTGTTATGAAAATGAAGATGCGACGCGAGATACTTTGCTAGAGATTTGCCAGATGCAGCCAGAGTGCTTGGCGGCAACGGTGGCTGAGTATGACTCGATTATTAAGGCTTTAGGCTTGCCGGCAGGGACGACCGGTCAGCAACTGGACGACATTTTCAGTAATAGAGAAGATGGTGGCGAGTTGGCAAAGAAAGCATATGAATTGCTGGAAGCTGCTTGGAATGATGAAGACACGCAGTTTGAGTTCTACCGAGAATTTAATGATGAATACTCGTGCTATACGTGGGATATGAATAAGACTTATGGTGATGCGAGCGATGACAATCCAAGCACGATTGTGCTTAGCCAGTCTTGGACGCACCGCTCGGGTGAGAAACAAGTATTGATTAAGGTGGCGATTAAAGATCAAGATGGAAATATCATTGGCTGGGAGACGAGTGATCATAACTTGCCATGTGGCGGTCAGGTGAACCCGAAGACGGTTTCGACGCCAACGAAAAAGGTGAATACACCGAATCCTGACCCGACTCCGAATCCTGACCCGACTCCGAACCCAGACCCGACTCCA
>CAQRDK010000008.1 GCA_948868795.1 uncultured Candidatus Saccharibacteria bacterium
TTGGACGGGCCGCCCTACGAGAGATTGACTTTTCAACAAATCTGTGATATAATGGAAGTATCGGCATTTCAAATCTTAGAAATGGGAGGGATTTTCTATGCGAAAATATCATCTTGCCGACGCATTGACCGCCTTAGAAATCATCATGGCGGCCACTATTACCGGAATGATCATCTTTGGAGGCTCAGCCGACGTCGTCATCTGGCTCTTTGCCGTTGGCGAACTCTGCGACGCCTTCGACGGCATCTGCGCTCGCCGCTGGCCTTATCCGGACGACGGAAAGTTCCGCTGGTGGCGCGTCCCGAGGACCGTGCAGCTCATCGAGCATGTTTCCGACATCTTTCTGCTCGTCGCTTGCGCAATCTTCCTCGTCGTTCGCTCCAGCCTTATCATCCGCGTCCTCACCGTGATTGGCGGCATCACCATCGCAGCCATCTGCTTCTTAATTGAAGTTGAGATCCAGACCGACGATTTCTACCTCCTCCAGCCCAAACGCGCCGAAGAAGTTATACTCTGGCGCCGCAAAGTCTATCTGGTCGGCATCGCCCTCGGCGTCGCCTTCCTGATTTTCTCCACCAGCTGGAACTTCTGGATCAAACTCGGCTGCTGCCTCATCGGTATTGCCATCGGCCTCTACCTCATCAAGAAAAAGGCTGACCGCCTCAATAACCGCTAACCCTCGCAGCACTCCGCCTCCAGAAAACACCCGCCTCCGCCAGAACCAAAAAATCATTCCCTAACACAACGGTCGCCCGCACTCCGGACGACCGCTTTTCACATGGCAAACCTTATGCCTTCCGCAATTTTATCGCCGTTTTATATGCCTCGATCAACTTCTTAATCTGCACTTCCTGCAAAACTTCTTTTCGGTGCGCCAGCATCACTTCGCTCATCTCTTCGACTTGCTCCGCCGGCATGTTTTCGAGCGTAATCGCCATTGCTGCCGCTTCTGGACCGCCCGCCAACACATAACTCCCCTGCGGCACAACTTCGCCCATCACCGGATCGCAGAAAAACACCGGCAACCCCGTCGCCTCCGCCTCCAATAGCGTCATCCCTTGCGTATCAAAATTATACGACGCCATGATTCCGAGATGTGCCTCCGACATCCGCGCAATAATCTTCGGCCGTTTCACCGCCCCGAAAAACTTCACTTTCAAATTATGTTTTTCGGCATACTTTTTCGCGTTTTTCAGCATATTCCCATTGCCATAAATATACACAAGATACGGCCTCTTCAGCATCGTCAGCGCCTGCAAAAACGACATAATCCGCTTTTCCTCCGACACCCGCGAATTCCAAATCATCTTCAAAACATCCCCGTCCACCATCTTCCGTTTTTTAAACTTCTCATCGACCAGGCTCTTCGGAATCCCATTCGACACCGCAAAAACCGGCTTCGTCACGCCATAATGTTCCAACTTCCGCGCAAAATGTTCCGACGGCGACAAAACCACATCCGCCGCCTCCGCCTGGTTCACCATCAGCTCCCACATTTTCGCTCGTGCAATCGTCGGTGCTTGGAACTTATCTCGCTTCACACGAATCGTATGCGGCAAATATCTACTATGCATAAAACATAGAGCTTTCGCCACCAAAGTCTTCCACGGATGCGAAACATTAATCGCAATTGCCATATCCTCGCGCCCATGCATCGTCTGCACTAACGAAACCCCGAACCGCCGAGCCAGTCTCACTCCTGCCAAGCTACAACTCGCCTCATAATGCACATGCACGACATCAAACTCACCGAACTCCGGAAACTTTTCCAAGACAAACTTCTCGACCACTCCCGGCCGTTTCGACAAAACCGCCCCGTTCACTCGTAACCATTTATGGCTCGGCACCGTCACAACGTTTTTCTCTCGCGAATCAAACCCCGGGCAAAAAACCGTCACCTCATGACCTTTGTTTTCTAGCTCATCCTTCTGCGCCTTCACCGACGACGCAATCCCGCCATCACCCCACGGCGCATAAATATCCGTAAAAATCGCAATCCGCATTTTTCGAACCCACTTAACTTATAACTTATTTACTATATATTATATACTACTTTCGCCTTTTCTTGATAACTTTCGTGCTTATCCATGCTATACTGGGGTCATGAATACTCACACAACTTCCCAAGGTATAACAACTTATCGCACCGCCGAGAGCGTCTCGCCCGGTCATCCCGACAAACTCTGTGACCAGATTTCTGATGCCGTCCTCGACGCCTATTTCACCGAAGACCCAAAATCGCGCGTCGCTGTCGAAGTTTGCGGCGGGCATGGCCAAGTCTTCGTCACCGGCGAAGTCACCTCGACCGCGAAAAATGTCGACATCGAAAAAATCGTCCATCGTCTCGCTGGTGACGACATGAAAGTCATGTCGAATCTCGTCAAACAAAGTCCCGAAATCGCCCAAGGCGTCGACACCGGCGGCGCTGGCGACCAGGGGATCATGATCGGCTATGCCTGCGACGAAACTCCCGAGCTGCTACCCCGCGAAGTCGTCCTCTCTCGCCGCCTCAACCAATATATCTACGAAAAACATCCTTACGACGGCAAAACCCAGGTCACTCTCAAACTCCAAGATGACGGGGCTTACGAGCTCGACTCCGTCGTCGCCAGTTTCCAAAATGTCTCCCGTGCCGAGCTCGACAAACTCGTTCGCGAATTCATCAAAAACGAAAAACTTCCCGGCGATCCAGAACTACATTTAAATCCTGCCGGCGATTGGAACCAAGGTGGCTTCGAAGCCGACACCGGACTCACCGGTCGCAAACTTATCGTCGACAACTACGGCCCACGCATCCCCATTGGCGGCGGCGCTTTCTCCGGCAAAGATCCGTCCAAAGTCGACCGCTCCGCCGCCTACATGGCGCGCCGCATTGCCGTCGATTATCTCCGCGCTAGAGGAGCCCACGAAGTCTTCGTTCGCCTCGCCTACGCTATCGGCCACGACCAGCCGCTTGAGCGCACCGTCATTGTCGATGGCGTCGCCGAACAAATCCCGCTTATCGACAATCCAAAACCCTCCGACAACGAAAACGGCACTATTACCGGTTATAATCTTACCCCGCGCGGCATCATCGAATACCTCGACTTGCTCCGCCCGGTCTACGAACCGTCCGCCCGCTACGGCCATTTCGGCGAAGGCTTCGACTGGGATAAATAACTAATACTATAACGCTACTTGCGACGCGTCTTCTTCAGGGCGCGTCGTTTCGCTTTCCGCTGTTTTCTTGGCGCATAGGCTTCATAGCCATACTGCCCTGTAATCGGATCCTTGAACAAGAAATTATTATGTAGAGGGAATCTCGTCAATAATAAATACGCCGCAATCACAATCACGCCCACGATAATACTAATTATCGCCCCAAACGAGCCAACCGGCTGAGTATTCAATATCGCCACAAACAGCAAAGTACTCAAAAACGCCGCCACGACAAACGAGCTAATATCCACCGGCAATATTGGTCGCTTCGTAAAGCTCGTATAGCCATAAAAAATTATTGGAATCACCACAATCGGCACCAGAAACGACATGCTCCTCGCCACCCAATAATTCGGGTTACCGCCCAACCACCAAATGTCCACTAATGTACAAACAAAAATTGCCGACAAGGCCAGCTTAATATGTTCCCAAGTACTCTCATTTACCGCCGAAAATACCGCCACAAACTTATTCTTTCCACTCCATTCATAGGTAAAATGTAGCAGGGAACCGATCAGCGTAATCGCCAATGTCTCACATATTAATATTATCGTCGTTTGATCCATTTAATTCCTTTTTCTATTTTTACGCTTTTTATTTACTTAACTTTTCTTAATTATAACATTTCACACCACATAATAAACTTTTCGGCCCAAAAATCTTAAAAATTATCGAAAAAAGTCGAAAAAACACTCCGAAAAAATTTTTTATTTATTTTTCACGGTACTTTGTCAAGTTTTTCGACCCAAGATTTTTTGTGTTTTTTAATTATTATTCGTATTTCATTTTTAATTTTTATAAAAATCCTTTCAAATTCCAACAAAATCTTGCGAAATTCAAAAATCGCCCAAAAAGTTCTTGACATTCTTACCGGCTCAAAATATCATTGTATTAGAAATATAATACAATATCACAAGGCTAGGATTCCATGGATTTTCACTTCGATAATAAACGCCCAATCTACCTCCAGCTTCTCGAGCAGCTCGAACTATACATCGCTTCTGGCCAGCTCACCCCTGGAGAAAGATTGCCTTCCGTGCGCGATTTTGCCCTCAAGGCCCAGGCCAACCCAAACACTATCCAACGCACACTCGCTGAGCTTGAAGCGCTCGGGTTAATTTTTACGGAACGCACCAACGGTAAATTCGTCACCACCGACCAAAAACTACTCAAAAAATATCGTGAACAATTCGCCGCTGACAAAACCCAAAAATATATCCAAGACATGCATAGTTTAGGGTTTGACAACCAAGAAATTATCAATTATATAACCGAGAAAGGAGTTTAAAGATGAAAAATCCCACCAAAAATTCAATAAAATCACCACATAAAACCGCGCAAGCGCCGCTTGTCGTTTGTAAAAACTTATCAAAAAGTTTCGAGCGCCAAGAAGTCTTGCGAAATATCAATCTAGAAATCCCTCGCGGCAAAATCATCGGCTTGCTCGGCCAAAACGGCGCCGGCAAATCCACGTTCATCAAACTCTTAAACGATTTGCTCACGCCGACTAGCGGCAGCATCCTCATCAACGGTTCGCCAATCGGCCCAGAAAGCAAACGTATTATCACCTATCTCCCCGAACGCACATATCTCGACAAAACTTTGCTTATTCGCGACGCTCTTCAATACTTTTCCGAGTTTTACGATAACTTCAACGTCGATAAAGCCGAGAAACTTCTCCAGGAACTCAACCTAGCTGAAGATATGCAAATCAACAAAATGAGCAAAGGCATGCAAGAAAAACTTCAACTCATTCTCGTCATGAGTCGTGACGCCGAACTCTATATTCTCGACGAACCGCTCGGCGGCGTCGATCCTGCCACGCGTGATTACATCCTGAACACCATCCTCACTAATTTCAAAGAAGGCGCCAGCGTACTTATTTCCACGCACCTCATCGCCGACATTGAACGCATCCTCGACGAAGTCATTTTTATCGACCATGGAGAAATTATTCTCACCGAAAGCGCCGATTCTCTTCGCGCCAAACACGACGCTTCAATCGACGAAATCTTCCGCCAAACTTTCAAAAACCAAACTCACGCATCATTATAGAAAGGAAATTATGCTCGCCAAACTTATCAAATACGACTTAAAATATCTTCTCAAAAGTGTTGCACTTTTCGGAGGCTTACTCTTGATCTGCGCCATCCTTTTCAACATTACCGGCTACCACGAGATCATCGAGCCTGGCAACGACGCATGGCTCGGATACAATAGACCCTCCATGATTATCCTTCTCCATACCATTTTCTATAACGCTATCTTCGTTGTCGTCATCTGGCTCATCCTAAACTCCATCATGCGCATTTGGCACCGCTATCGCACCAGTTTCTTTCTCGATGAATCCTACCTCACTCACACTTTGCCAATCAAACGCTCAACGCTCTGGATCGCCAAATTTCTCAGCACTGTCATTACGCTCCTTTCCGTCCTTGCGGCCATTGCTTTTAGCTTTGCCGTTTTAAGTCTTTCGCCAAACGGTAAAGATCTCATTGCCAGCTTCGGCATTTTCCCCCACAAACCAAACCCGTTCTACATCGTTTCCTACATCATCACATTCTTCACCCAACTCCTTTGTGCTACTATGTGCGGCCTCCTCGGCATCACGCTCGGCAACCGCGCTCAAAATCATCGTCTCCGCAAAAGTATCTTTTTCGGCACCGCTTTTTACATACTTTGCGGACTCATCCTAATTTGGGGCTTGCTCCTTCTCAACTTCATCCCAGACTTCCGCGCTATGATTGTCGACTTGGACGTCAATCTCTCCACTCCATATGCCTTCGATCCAATCCTCATGATTAAGCTCCTTTCTATCGTCTTTATTATTTATTCCACCCTTATCGCCACCCTCTATTTCTCGAACCGTGCCTTACTTCAAAAAGGCGTCGATGTCGACTAACCTACTTCACCAAAAACGTCGACTAATTACCCCGCCAGAAGACCTTGACTAATCGCTTCACAAAAAACCTCACGATCCATCAAAACTAAAACCAATCATCCTAACCGTGCTATAATTCAATTATGACCCCCCCCCAGACGCATTTTCGAACAACCTTCTCCGCCATAACCTAAATTTTTCCGTGGGCCAAACACACTTCAAAAACTTCAAATTCAACTTATCTAATTCAGAAAGGGAATTATGACAGGACTCGTCCTTAACCAAGTTTCAAAATCTTTCGCCGGCAAAAAAGTTGTCGACAAAGTCTCCCTGAAACTCGACAAACCTGGCGTCTACGGTCTCCTCGGGACCAACGGCGCTGGCAAAACCACCACTATTCGCATGCTCCTCGGCATCATCAACAAAGACAGCGGCGAAATCACCTGGAACGGCCAAGCCGTCAACCGCAAAGACGTCAATTTCGGCTATCTCCCTGAAGAACGTGGCGTCTATCCTAAAACCAAAATCCTCGACCAACTTATTTATTTCGCCGAACTTAAAGGCATGAACAAAGTCGACGCCGAGAAATCAATCCGTAAATGGGCAAAACGTCTCAAAGTCGAAGAATACCTCGAAATGCCCGCCGAAAAGCTTTCCAAAGGCAACCAGCAAAAAATCCAATTCATGACCGCCATCATCCACGACCCAGACCTCGTCGTGCTCGATGAGCCATTCAGTGGCCTCGACCCCGTCAACACCACCATCCTCAAAGACATCATTATTAACCTCGTCAAATCCGGCAAATATGTCATCATGTCTGCCCACCAAATGGCGACCATTGAAGAATTCTGTAGCGACATTCTCATCCTCAATAAAGGCAAAACCGTTCTCCAGGGCAATCTTAAAGATATCAAAGCCGCCTACCCCGCCAACCGCGTCGAAATTGACGTCGATGAAGACATCAACAAATATATCAATCAAGCTAAATTGACAATCTTAAATGAGAAGAATCATCAATATACCTTGCGGATTTCAAACGAAACCGAAGCCGAAAAACTTCTCAAACAGCTCGTCGAAAATCACATCAAAATCAACCGTTTTGAAATCCTCAAGCCAACCCTGAACGACATTTTCATCGAGAAAGTCGGCGCTACGAGCGAAGCGAACATCGCCACGCCAAACACCCCAGATGAAGCGGACGTCATTCAAAACGACGCCGCGGATAACCAAACCGTAGAAGAAACAGGAGCTGAAAATGAATAATTTTAAAGATATTTGGACCGTCGCAAAGTTCACCATGAAAGACATGGTGAGCCGCAAATCCTTCCGCATCTCTACTATCATTATACTGGTGCTCATAGTTGTCGGGTTTAACATCCCTAATTTCATTAGCAATCTTAACGGCGGAGATTTCAGCGAAACAATTTTAATCTCTGACCCAGAAAATGTTTTCGACGGCCAGCTCGAAACTCTCAACACGCTCGACCCTAGCTATAAATACGAACCCACGGATGACGGTTTTGACGAAATCAAATCTAAACTTGAGTCTGGCGACGCCAGCTCCGCTATCACCATCGACAAAACTGCTGATAACGTCAAGATTACCTACATTACCGAAAATACCGCGATGCTAAACGGTTTTCCGACCGGTCTCATGGACGCTCTAAGCGCGCTCTATACTAACATCCAAATCCAAAAACTAAACCTCACCGAACAACAACTTGCTAGCTTAGTGCCAAACTTTGAGTTTGAGCTCCGTCAAACCGAAGACCAAACCATCGGCGGCAACATCGGCGTCATGTTAATCCTATCGTGCGTCCTCTTCTTCGCCATTTACTTCTGCGCCTTCCAGGTTTCCAGCTCCATCACGACCGAAAAAACTTCCAAAATCATGGAAACTCTCGTCACCTCCACCAGCCCCCGCACCATCATCCTCGGCAAAACTATCGGTATCGGTCTCGTCGGCCTCGGACAAGTTTTACTTTTTGCAATTACCGCAATCATCTGCGCAAAACTCTGTCTCGACCCAGAAATCTTAAACGCCCTGCTCGATCTCTCGAACTTTACGCCTTATCTCGCTATCATTACTATCGTCTACTTTATCCTCGGCTATTTTGCCTATGCCCTACTCTACGCATTGACCGGCTCCACCGTCAGCAAACCCGAAGACATCCAATCCGCCAACACTCCTGTCGTCATTTTAACCATGGTCGGCTTCTACCTCTCCTACTTCACCCTCACCAACCCGACCGGCGATCTTAATATTTTTGCCTCGCTTCTCCCGATTTCTTCACCCTTCTGTATGCCGCTTCGCGTCATGATGGGACTCGCGAACGGCTGGGACGTCGCGCTATCAATCGCCATTCTCCTTGTTTTCTGTTTCATTGTCGCTCACATCGCTATCAAAGTCTACTCCAACGCCATCCTAAATTACGGTTCCAAAATGACAATCAAAGATATCATCCGCACTTACAAACAAAAGTAAAGAACTAAAAAAGTGGAGTCCTCAAAGCTCCACTTTTTGCTGTATAATATACTCATGAACGAACTTATTATTCATGGCATTTATCGACATTACAAAGGCGATTATTATATCGTCGAAAACGTCGCACATCACAGCGAAACCGACGAAGAATTAGTCATCTATCGCGGGCTCTACGAAAACGGCCATATGTATTGCGCTCGCCCGAAGGATATGTTCTTGAGCGAAATCGATCCCGCCAAAATCCCCGACGACCAGCCCAAGCAAAAATATCGCTTTGAGCTTCAGAATATCAAAAGCGTCGCCAAACACTAACCAACCACATCCGCGGAAATGTCGCAGAAATACTATGCCGCTATCGACCTAAAATCCTTCTATGCTTCTGTCGAGTGCAACGAACGTGGTCTAGACCCGCTCACTACAAATCTTGTTGTCGCTGACGGCTCGCGCACCGAGAAAACTATTTGTCTTGCGGTCTCACCCTCGCTCAAATCCTACGGTCTTCCTGGACGCGCCCGACTTTTTCAAGTTATCGAAAAAGTTCGCGAAATCAACGCCGAACGCCTCAAACGCGCACCGCTCGGCGTCTTTCTCGGACAATCTTCCGACAATAATCTCCTCCAACAAAACCCAAACCTCGCCCTCGATTATATCGTCGCAACCCCGCGCATGAAATATTACCTCGACTACAGCTCGCGCATCTACGATGTCTATCTTCGACATCTCGCGCCAGAGGATCTTTACGCCTACTCAATCGACGAAATCTTCTGCGATATCACAAGCTACCTAAGACTCAATCGCCTCACACCCTCCGAATTCGTTACCAGAATCGTCAAGGACATCTACGACGAAACCGGCATCACCGCCACCGCCGGTATCGGCACGAACCTCTTTCTCGCCAAAGTCGCCATGGACATTCTAGCCAAACACGCCAAGCCAAACCAGGCTGGCGCCCGCATCGCCGAACTTAACGAACAGAGTTTTCGCGAGCAGCTCTGGGCACACGAGCCAATCACCGACTTCTGGCGCGTCGGACGCGGCTACGCCAAACGCCTCGCCGCCCACAACATTTTCACTATGGGTGACATCGCCCGCTGCTCATTAGAAAATGAAAAACTCCTTTACGATTTATTTGGCGTCAATGCTGAATTACTTATCGACCATGCCTGGGGTTACGAAGATGTCGAAATCGCCGAGGCCAAAAATTATCATTCCGAAACCAAAAGTCTTAGCTCTGGCCAAGTTCTTTCTTGCCCCTACTCTTTCACCGACGCAGAAGTTATCGTCCGCGAAATGGCCGAAAGTCTATCGCTCGAACTTGTCCAAAAAGGTTATATCACCGACCATTTAGTTTTGCATATCGACTACGACAAAGACAGCCTCGTCCCCACATTACAATCCGAATCAATCGCCGAAGACCGCTACGGTCGTCGCGTTCCGAAGCCAGCCCACGGGACTTATCGTTTGCCCCTACGCACTTCTTCTACTCGCCTCATTACCGATGGTTTTCTCGAACTCTATCACCAATACGTTAATCCAAATTTCCACATCCGCAAAGTCGCCGTCGTTGCCGATGAATTAGTAGACGAAAACACGCCATCCGATCAGCCCGAAACCAATCTCCAGCTCGACTTTTTCACAAACTATGCCGAACTTGAACATAAGAAACAACTTGAGATGAAACGCCTCCATGGCGAAAAACAAGTCCAAAAAGCCATCCTTAACATTCGCAAACGTTACGGTAAAAATGCTATTCTTCGCGGCACAAACTTCGAACCTGGCGCTACCAGCCGCAAGCGCCACCGCCAGATCGGAGGACACCGCGCATGATTTCGCCCAAGCATACTTCAAGAAGCCTAGATGATTATTCTGATATAATTAACCTTCCTCGCCCAATATCAAAAACTCGTCCACGCATGGACAGAAACTCGCGCGCCGCTCAATTTGCCCCCTACGCCGCTCTCGTCGGGCATCGCGACATTATTGCTAATGAAGAAAACCTCGCCGCTACGAAAACCAATCTCGACCGCAATATTACCATCGAACTCGACCCTGATCAAAATCCCGACTTTAATTCTGAACTTGATTCTTCTCAGAGCTCCGACGAATTCTAAAAAACGCCCTTGACAGTTGAGTCACCATTCAACTATACTAATAGTTGAGCACCCGTTCAATTATCCTGATATCGGGCGAGAAACAACTAACTAGGAAAACTTATGACCGAACCCAAATTAACTTGCGATTGCGATGCAATTCATCAAGACGCCGTCGCTCGCGCTCTCAAAAACCGCCCCGAAAGCGAGGAACTAGACCGCCTGTCTCACCTTTTTAAAATCCTGGGGGACCGGACGCGCATTGCAATCCTCCAAACTCTTGACCAGAATGAAATGTGCGTTTGCGACCTCGCAAATGTCCTCGATATGACAAAGTCTTCCATTTCACATCAGCTCGCAGTCCTGCGCGACGCGCATATTATCAAAAGTCGCCGCGCCGGCAAAGAAGTTTATTATTCAATGGAAGACGACCACGTCACAAAGCTCTACGAGCTCGGCCTCATCCACATCAAACATCTAGAAAATCAGGAGTAAAATCATGCGTTACAAATATACTATTCATAATCTCGACTGCGCAAACTGTGCCCGCGAAGTCGAAGAAACTCTCGCAAAAGACCCGCGTCTTGATCACGTCAGCGTCAACTTCAATACCTCCAAAGTCTCCTTCGACTCCGAAACCAAAATCGCGCTTGACGAGCTCAACCGTCTCATCCAAAAAGCCGAGCCGGAAGCCTATCTCACCGACAACGCTTCCGTCGATGATGTTCCAGCAAAGCCTCTCCGACAAACCATTATCCTCGTCATCGCTCTAGCCATCGGCACTATTTCCTATTTCGCTCCACTCCCGACTGCCGTCAAAATTCTCGGCTACATCGTTGCCTACAGTATTTTGTTATATCGCACGGCCAGGAACGCCATCAAACTTCTTTTCAAAAGTCATACCCTAAACGAGAACGCGCTCATCACCATCTCCTGCATTGGCGCACTCTGTATTGGCGAAATACTTGAAGGTATGATGGTTATCGCGTTTTACACTATCGGCAAAATCTTAGAGGCTAAGGCATTAGATAACTCACGCCGCGGAGTCCAGGAACTCCTCGACCTCAAACAACCTTACGCCAACCTGCTAGACCCAAAGACCAAACAAATCCAAAAAATCTCCGTCGATGATATTAAAACTGGCGACTGCTTAGTTGTCAAGAAAGGCGAAAAGATCCCCGTCGACGGCGTCATCGTCAAAGGCGAAACTACCTTAGATCTCTCCGCCCTTACCGGCGAAAGTCTCCCCGTAAAAGTCGCAGAAAATTCCAGTATTCTTTCCGGTTCCGTCAATACCGGCAACGTCATTCACCTTCGCGTCGAAAAAACTTTTGCAAGCTCTACTGTCGCCAAAATCCTTGAGCTACTCGAAGACGCCACCGACAAGAAAGCCAAAACCGAAACCATCGTTGCCAAAATCAGCAAAGTCTATACTCCAATCATCATCCTACTTTCGCTCCTCACAATCTTTCTACTTCCAACTATCTTTCACCTTTCGTTCTCCGATGCAGTTTATCGCAGCCTCACTTTTCTTGTCATCTCTTGCCCCTGCGCAATCGCCATTTCCGTCCCTCTCTCTTATTTCACCGGGATCGGCACCGCCAGCAAACACGGCATCCTCATCAAGGGTAGCAACTATCTCGACAACCTCAGCTCCGCAAAAAACATCATCTTCGATAAAACTGGCACCCTCACTAGCGGAAAGTTTTCCGTCACCAACATCGAGGTCTTCGATAATACTTATTCAAAAGACGAAGTCATCGATTTACTGGTCGCCGGCGAAACACTTTCGGGGCACCCTATCGCCAGCTCCATACTCAGGCTCCGGCCTAAACACGCCAAACTTCCGAAAGTCAAAAACTTCCAGGAAATTACCGGACAAGGCATCACCTATACCGTTAAAAATCAACACATTTCCGTCGGCAATTCACTACTTTGCCCATGTCAAGAAAACGCCCTACTACACGTTCATATCAACAATCGGCACGTTGCTTCAGTCACTATTTCTGACAGCATCAAGCCTTCCGCCGTCGAAACCATCCAAGCCCTAGAAAAGCGCAATCTAATAACCTACATGTTCACAGGCGACAAAAACTCCGTCGCAAAATCTATTGGGCGCGAACTCGGCATCGACCATATCTACGCCGAAATGCTACCGACCGATAAATTTCATCGCTTCGAGACTATCGCGAAAAACGCTCCGACTATTTTCGTTGGTGATGGAATCAACGATGCGCCGGTACTCCGTCGCGCAGACATCGGTATCGCCATGGGTGCAGCTGGTTCTGAATCCGCCATTGAAGCCGCCGACGTCGTAATTATGAATGACGACCTCGCCAAGATCCCTTATCTACTCAAACTCTCCGATTTCACAAAGCATATTATTTACCAAAATCTCATCTTCGCCATCACGGTTAAAATCCTCATCCTCATCGCCAGCCTCTTTGGCCTCGCTAATATGTGGTTCGCGGTCTTCGCCGATACCGGCGTCACACTTCTCACCATTCTCAATACCCTCCGTATCCTTCGCAAAACTTACACAAACTAATTTCTCCCGCCACAATTCTCACTACACATTTTTATATTCCGTAGTATAATAAGCATAAGAACTATATTAAAGAGGAGAAGTTATCGTGGCAGAAACACGTAAAACTACTAAACCAAAAACCAAACCAGCCAAAAAGCCTGCGACCAAGCCAGCTAGCAAGCCGTCCGTCAAACCGAAAGAAGTCAAAGAAGTAAAGACCACTACTACTTCCAAACCAAGCACCGCTAAGCCTGCTACCGCCACCGGCAAAACTGGCGCCAGCAAAGGCATCCTCATCGCTATCATCGTCATCGCAATCATTGCCGTCGTTGCAGGCGTAGTCGTCTGTGTCATCAATGGCTGCATGAAAAATGACGAAACCGTCATGATCGAAAACGGCAAAGGCGACAAAGTCGAATCTAAATATGTTTCGCTAGAAGGTTACAAGTATCGCGTCCTCGTCCCGACCAGCTTCAAAACCTTGAGTGCCGAAGAAATCGCCAAAGATTACGGCACCAGCGAAGCTCCTGAACTCGTCTACGCCAACGAAGAGAACACCGTCAATGTTGCTTTCAGCAAACCAAACAACTCTTTGAAGAATGACGAAATCGAAGAATACCTCAATGCTATGAAAACTATTCTCGGTACCAGCATGGACGTCATCAGCGCCAACATGGTCGAGAAAGATGGCCACAATATCGGTATCCTCAAGATTGTCAGCGAACTCGAAGACGAGAAAATCTACAACCAAATGGCTTTCTTCTCCTACGATGACAAGCTCGCCATTGTCACCTTCAACTGCCGCGACAACGTCCGCAACGAATGGGAAAAAGTCGGCGATTCTATCATCGACTCCATCAAGTTCTAAGCCAATCAACTAGAACAACAAAAACTCCCGACCTAAAATCGGGAGTTTTTCTAAGGTATTCGAAGTCGTAACTAGATTTTTTCTAGATTAGTATTTTCTTCTTGCATAGCGCATCTATCCGATGAGTAAGCAAGAAAAAATGCCAAGATAGGAGAATCTGGCACGACGTGGTGGGCGGGGAGGGAATCGAACCCTCACTCCCTTGCGAGAACCAGATTTTGAGTCTAGCGCGTCTACCAATTCCGCCACTCGCCCACAATAAAACTAAAAAGTTCTGAACATCACTTATTATAGCACAAAATCTCCCGCAAAGGAAGCCCTAAAAACCATAAAAATCCATCGAGTATGCTATAATAGTATATATGGATTTCAATAACGGTGGGCCCTCTTCTAATTCCAATCGGCATAAAACCGCTGCCGAAATTGCCCGCGAAAAAGTTCTCGCGGTTTATTCGTCAACTGTCAAAAGCCTCAAAAAACTTTCGCCAGACTCCAAAAGCTCCCCAGACCAGGACCAATATCTCACCCCTCCAGCTCCCGGCGCTATTTATTCTACTTCCGAAACCAACAATGCCCCCGAAGCCCCAGCTGCCTCCGAGCCGGACCCTTCAGCCTACCCAATTCAAAACATCCCCGCCCAAAACTACTCTTCAACCTACGCCGCCGGAGACTATGACCAGCCGAGTTACTCCGCTCCCTACTCCGAGCAAAGCAACTACTACCAACAGGAAAACTACAACCAAGAAAACTACTATCAGCAAAACTCGCATGATTCTGGCTATACGGGCTACGATAATAATTACAACAGTTATAACAACCAGCCCGATTATAACCAATACAATCAAACTACTGCATCCGACGTTCCGACTCATAATTCCGCCGGCTACGATTACACCGACGAGACTAGCTCGCTAAAAGACGCGCCAATCAACCAAACTGCCGTTGCCGACGAATGGCAACAGTATCACTCCGCCTGGCAAAATTACTATCAAAATTATTACAGCGAATACTACGCCAAAGCTGCCCAAAACTATCTCGCCACCGAAAAACTCAAAAACGAACGCGTTGCTAGCGGCGCCGCCCGCAAACACCGCCATACGAAACGCCTTATTCCGATTTTTATCCTCATTGCTGTTATTCTCGGCACACTTTTTCTTCAATACAACCGCCTTATCTTCGCTCCTATCATGGCCTACGTTTCGCCAAACACCGAATCTGCTCCCACCAACATCGAAGCGGTCGACCCGACCGTATCTGGCGCCGTCACCGCCGACCCACGTCTTATTATTCCTAAACTCAATATCGACGTCCCGGTCGCCTTCAATATTCACTACAACGACACTTTCGAAGCCATGAATCATGGCGTCGCCCAATTCATGATCCCCGGCGCCAGCGCCCTTCCTGGGCAAATTGGCAATCTTGTCATCTCGGGCCACTCCGCCGGCGACATTTACAGCAGTAACCCTTATAAGTTCATTTTCTCCGGTCTTGAACGCCTCGAAGCCGGCGACCTCATTTACATCAACTACGAATCAAAACGCTATACTTACCAGATGACCGGAAGCGAAGTTGTCGAACCAACCGACGTCGCCGCGCTCGTCTACGACACCAACAAGCCTATCCTCACCCTCATCACCTGCACCCCGCTCGGCACCTCCCGCTATCGCTTGCTCGTCATCGCCGAGCAAATCAGCCCAAGCTACGAAGGCGGCGAAATCCAAGAAACTCCCGACGCTGCTGATGGCGATTCAAATATCTCCATGCCCTCCAACGAGCCCTCCTTCTTCGAAAACATCTGGAGCGGCCTCTTCGGAAACTAACAACAAAGAAGCTAACCGCAAGAGATAAATCTCGCAGGGAATTAATCATATAGAAACTAGTCGCGAATCTTTTCTCGTACTAGTTTGATGCCGGTTTTATCTTCCGACAAATAATACATCCACTTATTATTCGACGCAATCATTACCGGCCGAGCCATCGGCGTCAACTTATCCTCACTCGCCTGAGCATCCGCCTTCACGCTCTCTGATAAATTCCGTCGGTTCGTCCCATCGAAATCCCAAACCAATATCTCACCGTTGCTCACCGCATACATCATGCTACCGTCCAGCCAATTCAAACCCGCCGTCGGTGCCTCATATTCATACAAATCGCCCATATCGAGATCAATCACCATATATTTAGCGCCAGCCCGCGCCACTAAATATTCGTTTCCCGTGCTCACTTCCAGACTTTCTGGTATCGTGCTAAATACATTGTCCTCCGCAAGCGTCTTTAATCCGGAAAGGTCCGCTCCTTTTTCGTCATACGAAGGCAAATCACCATATAGAATCGTCGGCTTATCTCCAACTACATAGCACATATAATCTTCATCAAAATATCTCGCCAACGCAATCTGCGTCTTCTCGCCAGGCTTCACTTTCGCAAGAATCGTCCCGTCTTTTTCGTCATTTCGATAAACCCCAATCGCCCTATATTTTTCTTCGCCGCCCTGCGCCGTAAGCTCCGTCGTTGAATAAATAACATTCGTACCGTTACTATCAAAATCTTGAATATTACCCAACAAAACTCGCGACATTGTCTTCTCGGAAACATTAATCCGTCGAAGCTGATGATTCTCCAACGCAAAAAGTTGATTCGCCGCATTATCAATCATCTCAATCCGGTCAAAACTCATCCCGAACGTCTTTGTCAAATTCAGACTATTCGCTACGTCCCGCAAGTTGACTAACACCCATTCCGTCTTCCCATCGTAAGACACTTTCGCTAGAACCCTATTCTCATCCTTGCTCCAAGTCAAGCTCATAATTTCACCCTCGAAATGATACTTCGGAGTTGTACTTTGCGCATCAATCCCCACCTTCGCCTTCGTCTCAGCCTTTTCCTCAACCATCCCCGGCAAAATCCCTGACAAATCCAGCAGAGTCGTCTTCACTTCATCGCCTTTAACTTCCAATAGCTTCCAAGTCGCCGCACCTTTTTCGGCATATATAATATAGTTGCGACTTTGCGACGGCTGATAAAACTCCAGCCCCGCCTTCTCGTCTTTCGTCTTATCGCTTAGATTCATTACCGCCTCCGCCACACGATTCTGCAAGAACAATCGCGGATAGTGCAAACGCACCAAAACCCCTGGATACATTTTTACCGTCTTCTCCCAAGTATCATAATTCTCGCGCGACAACTTCAGAGTATGTTCTCCCGCCGACATCGTCTTGCTCAAATTCGTCCGCGAAAACAGCGTGCCCCCATCAAGCTCCACCGTCGCCCCCGTCGGCAAACTATGAATCTGCATCAATCCGGATTGCTCAATACCACCATTGCTCGAAATAAAAAATCCCATCGCCGCCAAAGTCGCAACAACGACAATCACCAGCACCGACAAGACCATACCGGCCTCCGCAATCAAAACTCGAATAAATTGTTTCTTTTTCTTTTCTTCGTAATCCATATCTACCTACATATTATAACATACTTTTTATCATAATTTTGCTCTTGCTTTTTCATAGTGCTTGAAGTTATAATAGTAATAAGCAAAAACACGATGAGGAGTTATTAATGAGTAAAATACAACTTGAGTCTGGTCCTGCCAGTTCTGCGACTCATCGTCTTACTCAACCCTCGTCTACCCTTAACCGTCGCTACGTTACTCGCCCGACCAACCTGGCAATCGAAGAAGCTGCAAAATCTATCCCAGAGAGCATTTCCGAGTCTAGCGCTCCTTCGCGCCTCGTAAATCTTCGCGTTCATAGCGCCGATTTACTTGCCGCCGCAAAGGCCGAAGCCGAAGCGCCGAAAACCGAAGAGCCCGTCATTCATACTGTCGTCGAATTAGGCGGCGCACCCGAGCCAGAGCCTTATCAAGCCGCGCCCGCCGAAAGCGAATTCAGCCCCATCGCAGACCCTACCCCTAGCATTTATAGCGACCAGGCCTATGTCTCCGTCGACCAAATGATCCCTGAGACCGATTCCTTCGCCGAGCCTACCCCTGTCGTCGAAACCATGGTCGCGACAATCACATCCAACACTGATACGAACCTAGCACCAGCCCCCGAACAATATTCTCAATCCTTCGCTCCCGCGGTTATTGACAACACTCCAACTCCCGCCCCAACCCCTACTATCGACCCGCGCGACCTCGCTATGAATATTGCTGCCGACTACGCCGCCGCCAGCATGAGCGCAACCGTCGCCGAGCCTGCCCCAGAGCTCTCTGTTGATACCTACGTAGGCCTCGACGCCACTTCTACCGATTCTATCGACGCCATCGCTCGCGCCGCTTCCGACGCCATTGCTTCTATCCGTACCGCCACCGAACCAGAAGAAATTTCCGAGCAAATCGCTTCGCTCCAAGCCTTCGCCGAGAACATCCGCGCCAACTCCTCTATGCCAGAAATGGCCGAGCTCAGCAATACAATCGACAAGTTCATCAGCGTCGCCATGAAGTCGACCAAAGTCAAAGAAACCGCCAGCAAAAAAGTCTCCCTCAGCTCAAAAGCCAATCGTGCCGCCGACAAAGTTGCTAAAAGTTCTGCAAAAGTCATTAACCGCACAAAACCGACTACAACCGCCAAACCAGCCACAAAGCTCGTAAAAAGCACCGCGAAAAAACCTGTCGCCGCTCGCCCTGCTGCCTCGCGTCCAATCGTCAAAAAATCCGCCAATCGCCCGGTCGCTCGTCCGACTTCGCGCACTGCTACCCGCCCCGCCGCGACCTCTCTCGACCAAGACCAAGCCCTTCGTCGCGCCCTTCGTTCCGTCGCCGCCATGGACGACGAACCAGACGCCCGCCCAGTCAAATCTCCAGTTCGCCGCAAAGGGAACGTCAAACGCTTCGCACTCGCTTTCGTTTGCGCCGTGTTGTGCGTCGGCGCCGTCACTTATTTCGTTGGCACGAGCATCCCCGACATCTCCGTCCGCGTCGCCGCCATGCAAACCGGCGTCGAGGCCTCTTATCCTTCCTATATCCCGCGCGATTACTCTTTGAAAGATATCAGCTCCGAAAGCGGCAAAATCACTATTACTTTTGAAGGCCCCGACAATGCTTCCTTCACCTTAACCGAAGAAAAATCCTCCTGGGACAGCACCACCCTCCTCCGTAACTACGTCGAACCAACTTGGAAAGATAACTATACCAGCACCCACGAGCAGGGAATCACAATTTACGTCTCCGGCTCTAATGCAGCCTGGGTGAATGGCGGCGTCCTCTACAAAATCAACTCCGTGAGCGCCAGCCTCACCAACAAACAGCTCCGCAACATCGTTACCTCCATGTAATCCGCAATCTGTGATATAATATATATCATGAAAACACGATTTGCTCCCAGCCCGACCGGCTATATTCACATTGGAAACGTCCGTAGTGCGATTTACCCTTATCTTTTGGCGCGCCAGCAAGACGGCACTTTTATCCTCCGCATCGAGGATACTGACCAGGCTCGTTTCGTCGAAGGAGCAACTGAACTTATTGAAGACACTTTGAAATGGCTCGGTCTCGAATGGGATGAGGGCCCCGTTGTTGGCGGCCCTGCCGAACCATATTTCCAATCCCAACGCGCCGACATCTATCGCGCCTGGGGCGAAAAGCTCATCGCAAAAGGCCGCGCCTACGCCGACCCGACCGATTCCGAAACCATCCAGAAATATCGCGACGAATGTAATGCGAAGAAAATCCCATACCTCTATCGTAATTTCCGCCCCGAAAATCCGCCCGAATGGAAGCCAGGCATCCCGCTCCGTTTCAAAGCTGACCCGAAGCCTCGCAAGTGGCACGACGAAGTCATGGGTGACCTCGAAGCTGGCCCCGAAGTCCAAGACGACATCATCCTCATCAAAGCTGACGGTATGCCAACTTATAACTTCGCACACATCGTCGATGATGCCGAAATGGGCGTCACTCACGTCATGCGCGGCGTCGAGTATCTTTCTAGTACCCCGAACTATCTCGCCCTCTACGAAGCACTCGACCTTGAAGTCCCGAAGCTCGTTTCTCTTCCGCACATCCTCGCCCCGACCGGCAACAAGAAGCTCGGCAAGCGCGACGGCGCTAAATCCGCCACCGAATATCGTGCCGACGGCGTCCTCCCCGAAGCCATGCTAAACTATCTCGCCTGCCTCGGCTGGAACGACGGCACCGAGCAGGAAATCTACACGAAGGACGAACTTATCAAGAACTTCTCCCTCGACAAGATTCAGAACTCCGGCGCCCGCTACGACGAGACCAAGCTCCTCTGGATGAACGGCCAATGGATTCGTCGTATTGCCGACGAACGGGGAATTGACGCCCTCTACGCTCGCACGATTACTGGCGATGGCTTCTGGCCTGAGTCCGCCGCCCCTTACGACGATGAATATAAGAAAAAAGTCCTCGCTATTATTTACGACCGCCTCAAAACTCTCGCCGACCTCCGCGATATGACGACTTATTTCTTCGAAAATCCAACCGTCGACCTCGAAATGATCACCGGCAACAAGTTCCTCAAGAAATTCTCCGAAGATGAACTTTCCGATATGCTCATGCTAACGTCTCGCAAGCTCGAGACCATCCAAGATTGGAATGCCGACAATCTCCAAGCCGCCCTGAACGAATTGCTTGAAGAAACCGGCAAAAAGCCCGCCGAACTTTTCTCCGTCATCCGTATCGCACTTTCTTTCGCGCCCTTCAGCCCCGCCCTTCACCTCACCATGAACGTCCTCGGCAAAAATCTCACCCTCTCCCGCCTCCAGACCGCCGCTACCGCCCTCGAGAATGACTAGCCCTGCTGACGCACCCCTTGAACGCCAGCCGCATAATAACCAAAGGAGCATCACATGCCAAAAAACAAAAATCCTAACCCTTCCGACTCGACCCACAAAAAATCCAAGAAGCCACTCATTATCGCCATAGTTGCCGTTCTCATCCTTTGCGCCGCCGGCACCGCCAGCTACTTCCTCTTCTTCCGCGACGACGCTCCCCTAAAATCCAACAGTTCGCTCAATATCGGGCTCAAAGACCCTGATCCAATCTACAGCAACCTCACCGGTCTAGAAATCACCGACGAGAGCCTCAACGCTAGCCCGACATTTTGCGTCCAAATCCCGAATGGCAGCACCGACGGTGCCCGCCCCCAGGTCGGACTTACTCAGGCCGGCGTTGTTTTTGAAGCAATCGCCGAGACAGGCATCACCCGTTTCGCCGCCGTCTTCCAAAACCCGACCTCTAGCGCTATCGGCCCCGTCCGCTCGCTCCGCCCCTATTATCTCGACTGGGACACCCCATTCGACTGCACCGTCACCCACGCCGGCGGCTCCGACGAAGCTCTCGCCGCCATCCGCCAAGGCGGTCAACGCAACCTCGACGAGGACTACTCCTACATGTGGCGCGAAGAGGGAACCGGCCGCCTCTGGAACAATCTCTTCACCTCTCCCGCCAATCTCCTCCAGTTCAACTCCGACCACGGTTACGCCTCCTCCAATCCTCAAACTTTCCCCCGCCTCACCCCGAGCGAAGCCGCCGACATCGCCCATAAAAACGCCTATCCCGAATGCCCCGAAGACTCCGAATGTGATATCGCCCCACTCGTGAATAACATCTATATTAACTTCGGCAACTGGGTCAACTACAACACCGTCTACACCTACAACCCCGAATCCAACACCTACGCCCGCAGCTATCAAAGCGGCGACGCCCACCTCGTCTATGAATGTTCCGCCAATCTCGCCGAACCCAACACTGTCACCGAATGCGGCGAGCTGAAACAAATCGCCCCGAGCGCCGTCGTCGCCATGATGGTCCAGGAGCACACTATGGCTGACGGATATCACGAAAGCATCACGACCATCGGCTCCGGCAAAGCCTACATTTTCCAAAATGGCGAAGCCATCGAAGGCACCTGGGCAAAATCCGCCCAGAATAGCCAAATCGTCTTCAAAGACGCCTTCGGCGAGATCGTCAGGTTCACCCCCGGTCAACTCTGGATCGCCGCCGTCCCCCAGTTCGGCAGCGTCAGCTGGGAATGACCCTTCAAAACTCAATCATATAGGCCCCAAATTGCGTTTCTCCAATTTTTATATGAAAAACTATCGCCTAGCGAGGATAGCGAACAGAGAGAAAACTACGTTTTCTCTCTTGAGCGACGCAACTAGTCTAAGCATTTTGTGCCAAAATGCTTGACAAAAATACTAGTCTGTGATACAATAGGCATATGGAGGCTCCTAGCCTAGCAAATTACGGAATTAGCGTTTGAGAGAATATTAGCAAAAGTTCTCGCGGCTAAGCTTGGTTATCCGTTACGACCGCCAGCCTTAGCTGCGAGTATCTCGCGGCGATATTCTATAGCCGACGGGCTTTAAACGAGGTGAGAGTATGCATACTCTTGAGGAACTCAAACAGAACAGTATCCACATCATCCCCGGCACCATCGCGTACTGGCCGCAGCACGACCAGGAAGAAGAAATCCACCCCGAGGAAATGCTTTCGAAGTTCAATGGCCGCGTCTACGCGGCGAACAACTCAACGATTGCCTTCATCCTCGACCAGGAGTTCTTCGTCACACCCTACACCCGTGCCACCATGCGCATCCTGCGGGACGCTGGCTACACCGAAGCCAGCTTCTATGTTCCTTTCAGTAACTGGGATTACCCCAAGTACGCCGCCGAAAGATGGCTCGAACTCCGCCGCTGGGCGCAGCAAACCTATCTGGAAGACTATAACCGCGATGCCAACGAATGGTCCGACAAGCATGGCTTTAACGCTATCAGCGACGAGGCCATAGCCAAAACCATTTGCGTCCCCACGACCGGCCTCCCCTTTCATAGCCCCAGGGGGTATGACGACAAATACTACGGCGCATGTCAGGGTTATTTTCTGGATTGCAGTGCCGTCATGGTAATTGGCACGTTCTGCCGCAACAACGGCGTCGTCGCCTTCGTCTACCGTGACGGGATGACCTATCTGGCCAGAGGTTACAAAATCATCCCCGACCTGACGGCCGCCGGCTACAAGGAAAGTAGCTTCTTCGTGCCGCTTTCCAATGGCGAAACTATCACCGACCCCAGCCTTGCCGCCCAGTGGGAAAGCCTCAAACGCAAATAATTCCACCCCAGCCCCGGTTCAATATGCGTTACACATTGCGAGCCGGGGCGCTCGCTTTTTCGCTCTACCCGTCTCGCACAACTTTCCGCCCCAGCCGCCGCCCCGCCAAATAAGTTCATAAATCCGTTGGGTAGATTTATAAGTTCTCCGATATCGATTTTATTGTAAAAAAGGAATAAGTATGTGCTATATCGTTTCCTGCGTCATGATTCGCAGACAAGTTGACTTATTTTGGCGGTTGCGGAGGCTAGAGCGGAGAAAACTGGTTTTCCTAAACTCTACATCCATTGTAGACTTTTATTTTTCTCCACCCCTGTTAGCCACCTCCTAAACTCTACAACGGTTGTAGAGTTTTACCGGGCAATACAACGGACAGACATACCATAATTCCTAGCATATGTATCGCCTAACGGAGTAATAGTGGATGCACCGTTAAACGTCAAGTAATACGCAGTCGTACTACTCGAAGCTTTCGGAGTAGAAGACCAGTAATATCCTTGGTCGCCAGCACGAGCAAATAGCCAGCTGTTATTAGGTTCGACTTTACCACCCCTCACAAAATAATACGGAGAACTAGTTAATACGGCAACATTAGCACCCACAGAACCAGAGTTTATAAGCCCCTGCAAGCTACCGATGCTCGTATCATTCGCTGTTGGCAATCTCCACCCCTTCGGGCAGATTGAATCGCTCGCCTGTCCAGAATAAATCTCACCACCAGTTCCAGCCGTCGCCGCATTCCAGGAGTAATGATTGCCCAGAATATAATGCGCATTAATATCCGCATTAGCGCTAGTAGGTGTCGAATATGCCGTAAATTGATTAGTGCAATTCGCCGCGCTATTTTTAGGGTATCCACAATCATTCGCTGTCGTCGGATTAGTGATTCGATAATTTCCCAAGTTCCAAGAACGCGCCTGCATCCGGTCGTTCGTGATCGTCGAACTGGTCGCACTCGTTGCCGTTGTATACCCGGGCGTCCAATTCGCAGTAATGTCTGAATCGCTCGGCGTCAGCGTCTTCGATGTCGACAAATCAAGGTCTAAGTTCTGCGTCATCCAACATTTACCATCCGTCAATTTACCAACCCAATAGTATTTTCCATCGCGCGCGTCTTTCAACTGTGCCGTATCGCCGCTTTTCGACGCCGTACAAACCGCCGTTGTCATGTCTTGCATATTTGCCAGCGATGTGAGTCCGACTATCTCCAGCGGCGAAGACACCACGCTCATCGTCACCGAATTCCGATAAGTCCCAGCCGGTTTATCTGCGCCGATATTCGCCGCAAAACTCAAAGCATAAGTCGTCGTCTCGCTCGGGATACTTGTCGAAGCATTCGTATAAAGAGTTTCGCCCCGCCCCGCCGTCGAAATCGCCTTATATTGCGCATCATCCGCTACCGTATCCGTATTTCGCGCCCAAGCATAGCCCCAGGTATTTGTCGTCATTTCGCTGTATTTCTTTGTTCCAGAAATCGGCGCAATCGTCTCCGCTCCGCCAACTCGCGTCAAATTAGCACTGTTACTCCCTATATAAACACTATATCCTCCCGAATTCTCCACGCTCACAATTGCTTTCACTAAAAATTTCGCCGATGCACCGGCCGTTGCTGACGGCGCCATCGATGCCGAGCCCTCCGTCGGGCTAAAAGCAATATTCACCGTCGAAATCTTCGTCGCTTGCGGAGAAACCTCACTTTCTTCACCTTCCAACGCATTCGCTGAGTTACCTATCAGCGGATTAACTAATAAAAATGCCAGCAGCAAAAAACTTATACAGCTCGCACTCCCAGCGACATTAACTTTTCTTTGGCTCTTTCGCATCACGGCCCTCCTTAAATTGGTTTACGAACACCCGAGCGCCGCCACTTCATATAAAAATGACACCGCAAGGGTGTTCGACAAACTAATCTACAAGCGTTAGTAACAAGTGGATAGCCTGAACCTTACGGTGCCATTTTTTCCACCTATTATTAACCTTACGATATATAAAAATATACGCTTGTTTTAATAGTTTAATTTGTCGAACACTTTCATTATAACACACTTTCTAGCCACAAGCACAAAAATCGCTAAAGCACGCCGCCCAACCTCAAAATCCAACAAAAAATCGCCTGTCGGCGCTAATACGAATCCTTGTGGTGATTCCGGCGGGAGTCGAACCCGCGATTTTCTGGATGAGAACCAGACGTCCTGGACCACTAGACGACGGAACCACTTGTCATAATTATAACACACTTTCTCCCGCCAGGGAACCCCTAAAATGCTATAATAAGTCCGTAGGTATAAACCCCTACGGGAACCGCGCCGAGCCCGGGCCATCGCTCCGACAAAGTCGCGCTCTCAATCAGGAGATCGTGAAGTTCTCTAAAGCATCGAATACAAAACTTTAGACTAGCCCTTCTGACGGCCACGGCCGCCAGAAACTAAAGCAACTTCTTGTCACTTTTTCGTTGAATTGTATTCAGGTTAGGGGCGGCGACGTCTGGCAGAATACCAGCAATCTGTTCGAGAATGCCGGCAACAACGGCAACTACTGGTCGTCTACTCCACACTCTAACGGCACCAACGCCTACAACCTCAACTTCAACGGCACCAGCAACATCAATCCGTCCAACAACAATAATCGGAACGCCGGCTTCTCCGTTCGCTGCCTTTACTCTGCCCGATCTCCCAACCTAGCAAAACCACCCGCTAACTTAGCGGGTGGTTTCAATTCTATCCTACTCAGAATTATCTTAATCAGCGCCTTCGGTATCCGGGTCAGGCTCTTCCGTTCCAGGATCCGGTTTCTCTGGTTCTGGATCTGGCGTTGGAGTCGGATCAACCGGCGCAGAGACCTTCACATTACAACTATCAGACATCCCGCCAACCGTCACCGTAATCCGCGCCTCGCCGACGCCCACTGCTGTCACTTTTCCGTTCGCATCCACAGTCGCAACATTCGGATTACTCGATGTCCACTTCGGCGTCCCAGCATCACCACTCGACGTCACTTTTACGGTCAAAGTTGTCGAAGCTCCAGAAGTTAGAGCTAAACTCCGGCTACTTAGTTCCACATAAGTCACATCGGCAGAAACCGTCACCTTAAACTGCGTACTCTTCCCAGTCAGATTATCACGCAGAATCGCCGTCGTCTCGCCAGCACCTTTGCCGACACACTTCAAACGCGGACCATCTTCGACAGTGCACGTCGCAATATTTCCGTCAACGCTCACTCCAAGTTGGTACTTCGCATTGCTCGGCTTCAAAGTTAGATCAATCATCTTCGTATCGCCAACTTTCATCGACACGTCGCCCACCGCCAAACTTTCTACATTCGGCTTCTCGGCTGGCTTATTAGACGATCCGCCCGTCGAAGAGCTACCGCTCCCGCCCGCCACCGCCGTCCATTGCGCAACTAGCGTAATATCTTCGTCAATCGGCTGCGAAAAGTCAAAATCTTCATCGCCCAGTTTCCAACCCGCGAACTCATAACTCGTCCGCGTCGGATCGACCGGCGCCGAAATTACCCCGCCTTTCTTCACCTCAATATCCTCAATCTCCGAGCCACCATCTGTATCGAAATGCACTTTCACGACTTCCGTGCCTTCCTCGACCTGCCACTTCGCGACCAAAATTATATCTTCGTCAATCGTCATCCCCTCAAAATCAAACGGGGAACCGCCATAAATCCAGTTCTGGAACGCGAAGCCTTCCTTCGTCGGATCGCCTGGGCGCGCAATCGTCTCACCGCAAACCACTTCTTCGCTCTCGATTTTCGAACCACCGTTCGATTCAAACTGTACAACGCAACGCTCTGGCTCTTTATGCCCAGTCAAAGCAATAACCACCCCGCCAATAATCGCCACGACCAGAGCCACTCCGACCGCAATCAACGCTGCCTTCGGCTTCGAGAAACGAGGATTCTTCTCTTCTTCCGGCTCCTCCTCTTTCTTTTCGCGCGGGCGATGCGCCTCGAATTCTTCCTCGGCCGTCGGCTCAATTTCCGTCACCTCAACCGTGCGCGGCTTCGGTTTCACCATTCCATCCATCGCCAACTTCGCCGAAGATTTCTTCGTTGCATTCTTCGCAGCGCTAGCAGTACCAGCCTTTTCTTTCTCATCAATCACCGCCGCGCCAATCGAACCTGCCGGCAAAGCCAACGCCTTCTTCTTGGCAACTGCAGTCGAAGACTTATTAACAATCCTCTTCCCGGTCGAAGCGCCAGAAGCCTTCGCCCCGGACTTCTTCGGAGCGCTCTTCACCCCCTCAACGCTCACATTATCTTTATTCTCAACTTTCGCCGAAACGGTCACATAATGCTCAATCGGCATTATCCGCTCGGACGTATCAATATCATTATTCGAACCGTTCTTTGTCATAGGTTCACTCGCAGTTTCATTAATTTTAATTTTGCCCATTACCTTAACTATATCACACCAACCATAAAAATAAAAGTGCTAGCGCTTTATATTTTTGCCAAAACCCGCCTTTTTATGTTAAAATAGAATCATGCCAAAAATACCAATCGTCGCCCTCATCGGCCAGACTAATGCCGGCAAGTCCAGTCTCCTGAACCGCCTTGCCCACAAAAACATCGCTATCGTCGCCCGCGAAGAGGGAACGACCCGCGATAACGTTATGGCTCGCATCGACGACCGTTTTCTTTTGATTGATACCGCCGGGCTGAAAGATCCTGATGACGATTTTGAAGCCGGTATCCAAGACCAAATCGCCGACGCCATCGACAGCGCCGATCTCATCCTCCTCACTCTCGACAGCTCGAAATACCCCGATGACAAGGACAAAAACATCGCCAAATCCGCCCTCAAATCGAAAAAACCAGTCTTGCTTCTCCTAAACAAGTCCGATCTCGGCGATTCGCTCCCCGAATCTGAGTTTCTCCGCCTCGGTATTAAACCTGACGAAACTTTCCGTATCTCCGCCACCACCGGCCAGGGAATCAAAGACCTCAAATCCGCCATCTATCAAAATCTTCCCAAAACCTCGCCAAACCGCGCCGATGACAATCGCCTAAAAATCGCCCTCATCGGCCGCCCGAATGTTGGCAAGTCCAGCCTCTTCAACACTCTCGGTCAGAAACAGCAAGCTCTCGTCAGCTCGCGCCAGGGAACGACCCGCGACGTCAACCGTGTCGAAGTCCGTTTTCACAATCGCACCCTTGAAATCCTCGACACTGCCGGCCTCCGCAAACCAGGCAAACGCGAAGTTGGTATCGAAAAGTTCTCCGCCCTCCGCACCCTCGCCGCTATCGAAGAGGCCGATGTCTGCGCCCTCCTCGTCGACGCGACCGAGCCCCATTCCAAACTCGACCAGTCTCTCGCTGGCCAAATCGTCGACGCCGGCAAGGGAATTATTGTCGTCCTGACGAAGGCCGACCTCGTCGATGACACCGACCACATCCTCGACGAACTTGAACGCGATTTCAACTTCCTGCCTTACGCCCCCGTCCTCATCACCAGCTCCGAAACCGGCCAAAACGTCACCAAACTCTTCGAACTCGCAACCGAAATCGACGAAACTCGTCACCTCGAGCTAAAAACCTCCGAACTCAACAAAATCTTAAGCGAGGCTATCGTCGAGCATATCCCCGCCGGCCTCAAAAACACTCGCCCGAAACTCAAATACATCGTCCAGACCGACACCTGCCCGCCTTGGTTCGTCGTCCACGGCCGTGACCTCGGTCTGCTCCATTGGTCTTATAAACGCTTCCTCGAGCGCAAAATCCGCGAAAAATACCCCTTCGTCGGCACCCCTATCATGTTCAGTTTCCGCAACGACCAAGAACCCCGCTCCCGCGATAAAAAAGAACAATAATCCCCTCAAAACAAAACCGCCAAAACTCACCGCACTCCCAGCGCTAGCCGCTTACGCTTGGGCTAGCCTCCACTTCTTGCTATAATAGTCTTGAGGTAAATTTTTTGCACTGCCTCACGCACGCCCTTTCAAATCAGAAAAGGAGGCTTTTCCATGGCAACATCCGCCGTAGCATCGTTGGATTTCTTGCTTCGCTACCCCAACGCTCTGCTCGCCGAACCCGACACTCCGAAACCCTGCGACCAGCTCTATGTCCCGCTGAGCTATATCCAGTATCTCTCCGCGCTTCCGCGCGAAACCTATGCTGGACTCCCCGGCCGGTCACCCCTGCTTCGCAACTTCGCATACATTCTGGAGCAGATAGACTACAATTCCGACAACCCCTATACCGGGCCGAACGGTCTCTGCGTTCATCTTTGGCAGTCACATAACGCCGAAACCCCGCTCCCGGCCGACACACAGTTCGCGCCTGACCCTATCCAATACGCCATCACCGCCGCGCAGCAGCTTCGCGTCGAACATTCCGACATTCTCATCCTGACCTACGACCCCAGTCTCATCGCCCTGGCAGCGTTAAACAAAATTCCTACGGTCCAGCCTGGCGCCGCGACCTATCCTGGTCGCCGTCGCATTACCCTCACCCCCGACGCTCTCGACTACCTCGTTACCGCTGGCAACCAGCCAGTCGCTCTGGCGGCCTGGCAGCAGCAAATCGACCCCAGCGCCCCGCTCCACCCCAACGAGTTTATCGAAATAAGCAACTCCCCCCCAGTTGGCAATTTTTCGCCCTCTCCCGAGACCGAAATTTCTGCCTCAGCCAAGGACTCTGCCGACGGTCACGCCGAAGAAGCGCCGCCTGAGCCTTTCGCAGCTTTTCGCCGCTTCGATGCAGGATCCGGCGCCGTCATCCCCCTGAAATACCAGACCTTCTCCTATAATAAATGCGCCGACATCCACCCCCGCTCCGCCGGCCAGCGCTTCCTCCTGGAAGCCTTGCTCGCGCCCGCCGACGAAATCCCCATTGTCATCGTCCAGGGCGAATTCGGCACCGGCAAGACCTTCCTCAGTATCGCCGCCGGCTACGACGGCGTCAAGACGAAGCGTTACAGTTCCATCGTCGTTTGTCCGCGCGACTCGCGCCTCGGTGACGACATTGGCGCTCTCCCCGGCGATAGTGAAGACAAAACCCGCGTCAAAGCCCTCGGATTCACCGACAACCTCTATCAGGTCATCAAAATCGTTGAGCAAATCCCCGTCACCCCGAAAGCCCACTCCACCGCCAAAGGCAAAATGGAAGAGTTCATTCGCGATGCTGTCGAGTTTGTTCCGCTGGTTGAGATGGGCGGCCGCAGCCTCTCTGAACGATTCGTTATCTACGACGAAGTTCAGGACATGACGCCCACTCAAGCCCGCGCCCTCGTCACCCGCCTCGGTGACCGCTCCAAGATGGTCATTATGGGTGACCTCTCCCAGATCAACAATCCCCACCTCTCCCGCACCAACAACGGTCTGTATTATCTGCTCAACCATCTCGCCGGTAAAACTCCCGGCGTCGCTGTCGTCAACCTGGAAACCGACGAAATCGTCCGCCACCCGCTCTTGCGCGAAATCGCCTCCTATCTGTAAAAAATACCAACGCAAACCTGCGTTAGCACCAAAAATGTCCTCTCCCGCTCGGGAGGGGCCATTCACATTTAATGTCCCGCCTCAGTCAGCACCGCTCTCACTTCCTCCGTCGTCTTGCACTCCATTAACCTGGCTCGTAGCTCCGCCGCCCCCGGAAATCCCGCTACATAAATCTTAAAATAATGTTTTAGTGGTTCGAACGGCAACCCGCGAACTTTTCCGTCCATTTTCAGCGCAAACGCCGGATCTTCCCGCATCTTCTCCGACGTCTCTGCCAGCCGCTTCATATCTTGCGCATCGAATAAATCCAAATGTAGCCGAAACAACCCAAAAAGCTCTTCCACGGTCGGCTCATGTTCCGTAAAACAATACGGATTCTCAAACACGCCCCGCCCAATCATATATCCATTCACCTCAGGATATTGCGCCGCCAACTCTCGACATTGCCTAAGATCCTTAATATCTCCATTAATCACCAGCCGCGTTTCTGGCGCCACAGAGTCCCTAAGCCGCACAATCTCCGGAATCAACTCAAAATGCGCCGGAACCTTCGACATTTCTTTTCGCGTCCGCAGATGCACCGTCAACGCCGCCGGCTTCTCCCGAAGCAACACCGGCAACCACTCCCGGAACTCTTCCACATAAGTATATCCCAGCCGCGTTTTCACCGACACCGGTAGTTCCGTCGCCGCTCGCGCTTGCCGCAAACACTCCACCGCCAGCTCCGGCGTTCGAATCATCGCCGCCCCGCCCCCAGCCGCGTTCACATGCCGGTCCGGACACCCCATATTTATATCTAGCCCCGCAAAACCCAACCCCTCCAGCGCCCCTGCCAACTCCGCAAAATGCTCCGGATTCTTACCCCAAATCTGCGCGATAATCGGCGCGTCCGTCGGCGCCACCTCTAGCCGCTCCAGCGCATTCTCGCGTCCCTTTTCCGACGCAAAGCTCGAAACATTCGTAAACTCCGTAAAAAACAAATCTGGCCGCCCCGCCTTCGCCACCACCTGCCGAAAAACCACGTCCGTCACCCCCTCCATCGGCGCCAAAATCGTAAACCCTTGCGGCAACTCCGCCCAAATATTCTTACTCATTGCCAACAATTATAACACAAATCTATAAGAACCGGAAATCCGAAAGCGGGTACACCCGCATCACCGCCGGCCCAATCAACCGACAATAGGGGATCGTCCCCAGTCCAGAGCGCGAGTCGAAAGAATGCGAACCTTCGCGATTATCACCCGCCACGAACAATTCGCCCTGCGGCACAACCATATCCACCTCGCCCGACGTATATTCCTTCGGGCCATTATTTTCATCCACCCGCGTATCATCATCCGGCGAAAACCCGTCCGGATGTTCATCATTATAAACCGTCAAAATCCCATCCTTCACCGTCACCCGCTCGCCAGGGAACGCAATCACCCGCTTAATAATATACTGGTCAGTCCTCCCTGCCGGCGCCCCACAAGTCAACGGTCCGCTCGGATCGCCATTCGCAAACACAATAATCTGCCCTCGTTTCGGCACATATTCCTTTCCGAGAAAATGCGCCCATGAAACCGTCAGCCGGTTCACAATCACCCGGTCGTCATTCTGCAAAGTATTCTCCATACTCGACCCGACCACGCTATACGACCGAAAGACAAACGCATTCAAGAGTATCGTCCCCACTACTACACAAACCACGAAGAGCAGTAAACTCAACAAATCTTTCAATAGCGGATGTTTTTTGAAAAAGTTTGGTTTCTGTTGCAAAGACGCTTGTTCCATTACCCAAGTATATCATAAAAACTATGCTTTTTCATATTTTTTGCTATAATAAGTCCATATGGCCGATTATATTTTTATTCGCAAAAGCCGAAACGCCATCAGTTCATTGATGCATGTTATCTTGAACTTGTTGCTCGCCGTCGTCTCAATCGGCGCAACCGTCGTCACCGGCAGCTACCTCATTGGCCTTGTCCTCATCGTCGTTTCGAAATGGCGCGTCTTCGCCGTCAACCACCGCTATTGGCTACTCAACCTCCGCTCCAGTCTAGTCGACTTCATCGTCGGCGTCAGCTTCGTTCTTCTCGCCTACGCCGCCGGCACCACCTTCCTCCCGGTCCACTTCGTCCTCATGATTAGCTATGCCGTCTGGCTCATTTTCATCAAACCCCGTTCTTCCTCGCGTTTCGCCGTCATCCAAGCCCTCATCGCCGTCCTCCTCGGCACGACGACCGCTACCATCTTCGCCGCCATTTCCGATTCAATCGTCCTCGTTGCATCCGAATTTCTTATCGGTTTCGCCGCCTCGAACCACGTCCTCGTCCAAAGCAACGAAGAGAATCCGACTTATATCTCCCTCGTTGTAGGCCTCATTTTCGCCGAAATCGCTTGGCTCTCCAACTCTTGGCTCATTATCTACACTTTCGGCTCTAGTGGCCTCTGCCTCTCTCAACTCGCCATTATTCTTACTGTTCTTTCTTACGCTTATTTCCAAATTTACAACGAATCCGTCACCCACGACGGCAAAATCAAATTCGGCAATGTCGCTGTTCCGATCATCTTTAGTCTTGTCGTCGTTGCTGTTTTAATCATCAGCTTCAGCCAACCACGTTTCAATATTTAATTTAGGAGAAAATATAGATGAGTGCTACATCTCAAAATACTAATGCTATTTCACAAGCTAACCCGTCTGGCGCGACTAGTCAACAAGTCGTCTTTGTCCCGCCAAAATCCGAAAAGAAGTCCGACGCCGGCTTCAAAATCTTCGTCATCACCTTCTTGGTTCTGACTTTCGCCGCTGCTGGTGGCGCCCTCGGTCTTTCACTTTACAATTATCTTGAAGGTGATGCTCCGCTCACCATCAACTACGGCTCCGACGGCAATTCCGCCAACTTCACCGAAGGATCAATCGCTGAAGTCGCCGCCCGCGTTGCTCCCGGCGTCGTCTCTATCTTAACCGAGACCCGCACGACCAGCTGGTTCGGCCAATCCTCGACCCAGACTTCCGCCGGTACCGGTATGATCGTCACTAGCGACGGCTACGTCTTGACCAACAAACATGTCATCGAAGGCGCACGCTCGATTTCTGTCATCCTCGACGACGGCACGACTTACGAAGACGTTGAACTCGTCGGTTCCGACCCGCTAAACGACGTCGCTTTCCTCAAAATTAAAGACACTAAAGACCTTCCAGCCGTCACACTCGGCGACTCGAAGACCATCAACGCCGGCCAGCAAGTCATCGCTATCGGCAACGCTCTCGGCCAGTATCAAAACACCATCACTTCCGGCATCATCTCCGGCACCGGCCGCTCCCTGACCGCCTACAGCAGCGACATGTCCTCTTACGAAAACCTGACCGACATGATTCAAACCGACGCTGCCATCAACGCTGGTAACTCCGGCGGCCCACTCGTCAACGCTGCTGGCGAAGTCATCGGCATCAACACCGCGACCAGCTCCGACGCCGACGGCATCGGTTTCGCTATTCCTATCTCTAGCGTGAAAGGCATACTCAAAAACCTCATCGCCAGCGGCAATGCCACCCGCGCCTACCTCGGCGCCTACTACATCAACCTCACGCCCGACATCGCCGAAGCCTACGAACTCCCCGTCTCGAGCGGCGCCTACCTCTACACGACCACCAGCCAGAACCCAATCACCTCCGGTAGTGCCGCCGAAAAAGCTGGCCTCGAAGCTGGCGACATCATCACGAAAGTTAACGGCATCGAAATCGGCCGCGCTGGCACCCTTTCTACCCTCATTGGCGAATTCGCCCCCGGCGACACCGTCCAGCTCACGGTTATCCGCGACGGCAAGGAACACACCATCAACCTCACCCTTGACGCTTACAAAAACTAGCCCCGCCTAGCTCATCGCCTATCAAAAAGTGTTGTAAAAATCACAACACTTTTTCTTAACTATTTTAACTAAACTCCCCGAAAAACCATCCCAAACCCCTCCGCCTTCACCAGAGAAAAACCCTGCTCCCCCGCAAACTGGATCAACGCCTCATGCTGGCACGGATCCGCCTCGAAAAGTATATATTTAGCAAACCCCTCTCCGCGCGCCTTCATCTGTAAAATCAACTTTTTATACAGCGCCAACCCCCCGTCCTCCGCATACAGCGCCAACTTCGGCTCGAAGTCGAGCGTTCTCTTGTCTAACCACTCCCATTCCTCATCCACATATGGCAAGTTCGCCACTAAAACATCGAAACCGCCCGAATCATCCGGCAAATCCTCCAACAAATCCCCCCGATAAAACTCCACTCCCGCCCCCAAAGTCGCATTGTTCTCCCTCGCCATCTCCAACGCCCCCTCGCTCACGTCTGTCGCCACGACCTTCGCCCGCGGAAACTCCGCCGCCAGCGTCACCGCAATACATCCGCCTCCCGTCCCAATCTCCAAAAACTTCGGCTTCTCCGACAAATCTAGCCCGCGAACCAGCTCAATCAGCCCCTCCGTCTCCGGACGGGGAATCAAAACCTCCGGCGAGACCTTAAACTTCCGCCCATAAAACTCTTTGAACTCAAAAATATACGCTAGCGGCTCCCCGCTCGCTCGCCGCGCCGCCACTTCATTCGCCAGAATCGCCAAATCTTCAGAAATCTCGTCCTCCCCATGCGCCGCCAACCAACTCCGATCCACCCCTGCACCGCCCAAAGCAGAATCCCCTGGCGCAAAAAACCGCACCGCAACCAACTCCGCATCTAGCGCATCAATCCGAGTCCGAGCCTCCGCCAACCATTCACTAATCGTCATCGCCACACTCCCGTCACTTCAAAAAACTCCAAGAACTCAAAACCCTGCAGCCAAAACCGCCTCAAAGCCGTCTATTCTCCCGCCGCAGCTGCCCGCTCCGCCTTCGTCAGCTCATGAATCAAATCTTCAATGTCTCCATCCATCGCCGCCGGCACGTTCGACCGCGAATAATGCACCCGGTGATCCGTAATCCGATCCTGCGGGAAATTATAAGTCCGAATCTTCTCGCTCCGGTCGCCCGACCCAATCAACGACTTCCGCGCGTCGCTCGCCGCCTTCATTTCTTCCTGCTTTTGCTTCTCGACAAGGCGCGACCTGAGCACCGCCATCGCCTTCACCCGGTTCTGTTGCTGCGACCGCTCATCCTGCATCGCGACAACAATCCCCGTCGGCAAGTGCGTAATCCTGACCGCCGAATCCGTCGTATTCACCCCCTGACCGCCGTGCCCACCCGACCGATAAATATCAATCCGCAGGTCATCCGGCTTAATCTCAATATCCGTCTCTGCCGCTTCCGGCAAAACCGCCACCGTCGCCGTCGACGTATGAATCCGCCCCTGGCTCTCCGTGACCGGCACTCGCTGCACCCGGTGCACTCCGCCCTCAAACTTCATCTGCCCATACGGCTTCTCCCCCGAGACCCGAAGCACAACCTCTTTCATGCCGCCCGCTTCGTTCTCATTCTGGCTCATTAGTTCGACGCGAAGCCCATGCCGCTCCGCATATCGCACATACATCCGGTAAAGTTCACCCGCAAACAGGGAAGCTTCATCCCCGCCCGCCCCAGCGCGAATCTCCATAATCGCCGGCTTGTCATCCGCCGGATCATGCGGCAATAACTTCTCCTCCAGTTCCGCCGATAGCTCATCCACTTTCAATCCTAAAATCCGCACATCCTCCCGCGCCATTTCCCCTAGCTCCGGATCATTCACCAATTCCGTCGCCTCTTCCAAGTTCCGTTTCGCCTGCTCAA
The DNA here is from genome assembly GCA_948868795.1 of uncultured Candidatus Saccharibacteria bacterium. Taxonomy (GTDB): domain Bacteria; phylum Patescibacteriota; class Saccharimonadia; order Saccharimonadales; family Saccharimonadaceae; genus Nanosyncoccus. The sequence continues at coordinate 36,295 of CAQRDK010000008.1, forward strand.
TTTCCCGCGCCAAATCCAAAATCCCGTTAATCTCCGCCAATCTCCGCGACTTTTCCGCAAAATCCGGGCTCGCATAAGCCTCCGGCTGCGCCAAAAACGCCTCAATTTCAACTTTTTCGTTCTCAAACTTCTGGAAATCTAACATATTCTATGCTATTATATCATATGTAAGGCCTCTCCACACTATTATTCCCGCCTTGCCAGACCGTGGTTCTTTAGCTCAGTTGGCTAGAGCGTACGATTCACATTCGTAAGGTCATTGGTTCGAGCCCAATAAGAACCACCACAATTTTGATTTATTTAATTTTCACTAAAATCATTTAGCTATGGAAGCAATTCTCATCGTCATCGGCATCCTCACTATCATCACCCTAGCCGTTGGCATCTACCGCCTCGCCAACCGCGACAAACACGAAGCCAGCATCCTCCGCGTCCACGGCAAAGTCCAGCGCCGCGAAAACTTCAGCACCGTCATCTTCGCCATCATCTCCATCATCGGCCTCTTCGCCCTCCTTTTCATCTTCACCGCCCTCTGATATAATATTTTCCATGACCTGCGCGAAGTATCCATACAAAAGATTTTAATCTTTTGGTGATGCGAGCCGCAGCATATTTCTGATTCTATCTATGATATAATCAGAAATATGAAACTCATCGTCGGCCTCGGCAACCCTGGCCCAGAATACAACTTCACCCGCCACAACTTCGGCTTCCTCGCCCTCGATTTTTATGCCAAAATTCACAACCTCGAACCCTGGCAAAAGCCCAAGTTCCACGCCCTCTGGCTGAAATCCGGCGACAAAATCTTCATCAAACCCCAGACTTTTTACAACGACTCTGGTCGCGCCGTCGCCGAATTCGCCAATTTCTACAAAATCCCCCTCGAAAACATCCTCATCATCTGCGACGACTTCAATCTTCCGTTCGACAGTTTCCGCTACCGCGCCAAAGGCAGTAGCGGCGGCAACAACGGCCTCAAGTCCATCTCCGAATATCTCCATACGACCGATTTCCCGCGCCTCCGCCTCGGCACGGGGAACGACAAACTCCGCCAAAAACTCGGCGACGTCGACTTCGTCCTCAGCCGCTTCACCCCCGAAGAAAAATCCTCCCTCCCCGACCTCCTCTCAAAAATCGCCGCCGAAATCGACCGCCTCTAGGCATAAAACCACTTAACAAAAAGTTAGCCCCCTAGCATTGCTAGGGGGCTACCCACATCTGATGTGGCAAATTTTAAGCTACTTGGAAAAAGAAAAAGCATCGGCTCCAACAGCGAGTCAACCCCGCAATCTCCGCTCTAACGGTTCAGCGAAGCGACTCGCAGGCGCCAATCAGTCCTCAGCAGAATCTTCCACCTTGTTAGCCTTGACGGCGGCGGCCTCCTCGGCCGCTTCCTTATGCATAGTGTCGAGCGCCTGCCGCACGGCCTTGTCGCCCTGCTGACGCGCTTTTTTGACGTCGTTGCGCTTGGCGATTCTCGCCTGCGCCGCCCTGCTCTGCTTGCTCATGGAATACCCTCCCTGCTATCTTCGCCCGCCTCGTTTACGGACAGAATCATCATGAATCAGTTATCAGCTTCAGCCGGTCATTAACCTCACGCAACCAGCCACAAGGCTGGTACCGCATTTAGGCCTCGCCGTCCTCCGGCGCCTCCTCGGCTTCCTCAGCCGCCGGCTCCGCATACAGCACAGCCGAACTCCGGCTCACGCGCGCCATGTGCAGCTTATCCGCCGGACAATACACCAGCACGAACTGCGTGCCCGCCTTGAAAGCCGACAGCCCCTGGCCGTCGTCCAGACCGTTCGTGACGCCCATCGGGACATCCTCAACGACCTCGACGTGAACCTCCAGCTCACGGTGCGTGGAATCCATCATCTTCTTGGCATCCTTGCGCCGGCGCTCATGGACATCCGTCACGCGCAACTTCGCCGTCACGCGGCCAATCAGCGTGCTGTTGTCCTGACCGCGCACCTTGCGCATCAGCTCCATCTTCTGGATCTCACCGCTTTCCTTGGCCGCCCGCAGATCATACTCGCCGGCCACGCCGTAAGCCCACACATCGAACTTTGGCATACCGCCCACCGGCGCCTTGCGCTCCATCGCGCTGTTCTTCTCTTCCATCATTTTATTAACTACCTCCTTGAGGCATAATACTCCAGGCTCATCCGATTTTCCGCCAAATTCCAGTCATTCGCATCCTAAAACGCCAATGTCAAAAATTCAGCAAAATTCATATCGTTTCGCCCAGGCAACCTCCATTATAACACTCCATTTTCTCTCTGTCAATCTCAAAAAATCCCCAAAAATGTGATAAAACTATTGACATTTATGCTTATCTGTGCTACAATGGAAGTAATCCGGCAAATCCAACACACCACCGGAGCAACCGAGGCTGGCAAGTCTCAATCGCCAACCTAGTATCGAGCCATCACGGCTCCATTAACAAGGAGGAAATCAACTATGAAAACTGTGACCATGAAAAAAGGCCAGTCCCCCATCATCATCCGCGTCGGTTCCGCCGACAAGAACACCAAGCTGACCGTCGAGGAGCTGTGGGCGAAGTCCGCCCCCAAGTGCCACGACCACGTCAAGCTCAAGCTGTTCAAGGCCTACGAGGACCCGCAGAGCGGCGCTACCACCTTCATCGACGGCATCTCCGACAAGGAGACTGAGATCGAGATGGAGATCAACGGCGCCATTGCGCGGAACTCCCGCGGCACCGTCGCCATGTTCCTGGGCCACATCTGCGGCCCCGTCACCCTCCCCGGTAAGGACATCCGCATCAGCGAAATGAGCGATCCGAACAAGAAGGATGACGACAAGGTGGGATTCAGCGAGGCAACGACGTTCGTCCAGTTCATCTGGGACGAGGGCAGCCAGACCGGCGAGATTCGGCGCTACATCAACAGCGCCTTCGACGTCCGTCTGGGCACCATGCACGCAGGTTTTCCGATCGACAATCCCGAGGACGACCGCACGCCCGTCCCCGCCGGCTGCATCAAGCCCGTCAAGGAGGACGACATCAACGCCTGAGGCGTTTGATGACTACGTTTCTCCGCCACCGGACAGCCTGACCAACTGGCGCTATCGTGTCACCGCCAAAAGCTCCCTCGCGGAGATCATGGCGGCACGGATTCCGGACGTCTACGGCAAACATCCCCAACGACCACAGCTGCCGTCCCCATCATAGCATACCCTCCCTCTCTTTAGGCCCTGCCGAGCGCACTGTGCGCGAAGCGGGGCCTTTTTACGTCTCCAAATCTCCCTGTACCTAAACCCCTTTCATAAACCACAGACACCTTAACCTCACTTCATCGCCCACTTATTCGCCCCGAGCGCCCGCACTCGCCCCTTAATCTCCAGCATCGTCATCGCCTGGCTAAACTCCGCCGCCTGAAGCGCCACACTGGCCAAAATCTCTTCCCCGTCCCGCACGCCCGCCGCCAAAACCCGCAAAATCGCCGTTTCTTCCTCAGTATCGCCCGAAATTTCCGCCACCTGCCTTTTAGGCGAACGCCGCGGAGTAGGGAACAATAGCTCCAGAACATCCTCCACCCCAGTATACGGCGTCGCGCCTTGACAAATCAGCCGATTACACCCCCTTGACATCGGACGCGTTATATCTCCTGGCACCGCGAAAATCTCCCGCCCCTGCTCTAGCGCGTGTGCGGCTGTATTTAGCGACCCGCTCCTCTCCGCCGCCTCCGGTATCACCACAACGTCCGCCAGCCCAGAAATCAAGCGATTTCGCCTCAAAAAGCATGTTTTCGCATGATAATCCCGCCCCTGAACCGCCCCAGGCGGCAATTCGCTCATCACGCACCCGCCAGTTTTCACAATTTCCTCCGCCAAACCCCGATGCGCCTGCGGATAAATCTCATCAATCGGCGTCCCGAGCACCGCCACCGTCACCCCGCCCGCCTCCAGCGCACCCCTATGCGCAATCGAATCAATCCCATACGCCAGCCCCGAAACCACCACTCCGCCCCGCTTCGCCACAGCATAAGCCAGCTCATGCGCCACCATCTCGCCATATTCCGTCGGTTTTCTCGTCCCCACGATTGCCACCGCCTTCGGTCGCTCTCCCGGGCCTTTCAAGCCTCCCTCAACCTTTTCGAGACTTCCGCCAGTCTCCATCCGAGAATCCATCACCAAAGGCAATTGCCGAGCCGCCATTTTTACTCCTTCGTCCACCACAGCCACCCCGAAAGATACCTTTTTGTCCACCCCAAAAACCCGATTTTTCGGCATTTTTCCATAAAAATATAACATTTTAGGCGCAAGCGCAATAGACGCTAACACCTCTGTAAAATCGGCCTCTTGGGGTAGAATTTCGTTGTTTTGTGAAAGAAAATGTGAAAAAAGTATTGACATTTAATTCTCCGTGTGCTATAATGCTTATTAGTTAGAGTTAATTGCATCACATAGCTCCAACTGTACCTAAATAAATCATAATTTTGCTACAAGTTATAATCTTCGGATTTTAACCTGTAATACAAAATTGCGTGCTTTTGAAACCCCTAGGGTTTGCGATTTCTCTTTTTTGGTCGCAGACTGTAAGTATTACCTCCACTTTTAGGGTCACTTTCGAAGGCATAGCAATCCCTGTAACCGGCGGACCCCGCGATTGTGTGAGGTGGGTCGCGCTTCTGGGGCAACCCGGAGTCGAACGACGATGCGTTATAGGGCCAAATAGCCCCAGGTGATGCCCACCCTTACCTGGGGCTTTTTGGTGTCTCAAACCGCTTACGTTTAACACGCCACAACCCCAGACAAAACACACGAAATATTCAAATACATCAAAGACTATGTAAAATTACTGGCGGGACTCACCGAAAAACTCACCAAAAAGGCTTGCCAAAGCTTCGCAGTTCGGCTACAATAAGATTAGACATAACTATTATGTTAAGGTACTGTGTAAATGCCTTAAAAGGACTGATACTACTTCTTTACGACCACAACGATCGTGATAGTAGTATCATTTTTTGTTGACTGCGTTTGCAAATAGTCACGCAGAAATCGCAGCAACTCGAGCAATAGACTTATCAGCATATCCTCTCCTTTCTGCCATTTAACTCCACCCTCTACCTTTTAATGTCTAATCCGCCCGCCATGCGCCCCAGTATATAGCAAATCTTCTCAAAATAACAAGCACAAGCACGAAAGAAATCACATTTTCTTCACGCACGCCAAAAATCTTCAAAAATCCGCCATTATATCACAAACCGTTCAAAACTTACAAGCACATCCTTTTACGACTTTAGCGCAAGCATTTTCCAAGAAAGCAATAGCGAATTCCCACAAAATGCACAAAATACGCAAAAGACAGCAGGCCGCCAAAAATACCCCGCAAAATCTTCCGCCGAGCGCTTGACATGTGTGTTATTATAAATATATGCCTAAAAACTTAGTGATCGTCGAGTCTCCGGCCAAAGCCAATACTATCGAGAAATACCTCGGTAAAGATTTTCATGTTCTCGCCTCCGTCGGTCACATCAGAAAAGACACCAAAGTCGACAAATCCACCTTCGATGTCACTTACGAAATCGACCCTGGGCACACTAAAATCATCTCCGACCTCAAGAAAGCCGCCAAAGCCGCTGATACCGTCTGGCTAGCGACCGATGAAGACCGCGAAGGTGAGGCAATTTCTTGGCATCTGATGGAAGTTTTGAAACTCCCGAAGGGAACGAAACGTATCACTTTCCACGAAATCACGAAGCCAGCCCTCGAAGAAGCTATCAAAAATCCCCGCACCGTCGATATGGATATGGTCGCTTCACAACAGGCTCGCCAAACCCTCGATATGCTCGTCGGTTACGACCTCTCCGGCGTCGTTCGCCGCAAGGTCCCGGGTGCTATCTCTGCCGGCCGCGTCCAGTCGCCTGCCCTTCGCCTCGTCGTCGAACGCGAGAAAGAAATCGACGATTTCGCTGGCAAGGCCAAGTTTAAAGTCACCGGCAAGTTCCAAACCAAAGACAAAGATGAGCTCCCCGCTGTTCTCGACAAAACCTTCGATACCGAAAAAGCCGCTACTGAATACCTTGAAAAGATCAGCCAAGCCGATTTTGAAGTTTCCGATATTACGACTAGCCCCGGCACCCGTAAGCCCGGCCCGCCCTTCACGACCGCCTCAATGCAAATCGAGGCCAACTCTCGCCTCGGTTTTTCCACGCGCACGACCATGACCGCCGCCCAGGCTCTCTACCAAGCCGGTATGATTACTTATCACCGCACCGACAGCCTCAATCTTTCGAAGCAAGCGATCGCGATGACCGCCAGCTACATCGAGAGCAACTTCGGCAAAGAATACCTCAAAGTCCGCAATTTTAAGACTAAATCCGCCGGCGCCCAAGAAGCTCACGAAGCTATTCGCCCGACCCATATTGAGCAAGAAGTAGCCGGCAAGAACGAATACGAGAAGAAGCTCTATCGCCTAATTAGAAATCGCACCCTCGCGACTCAAATGGCCGATGCTCAGACCGAGAAAACTGTTGTAAAAATTACAACACCCTCCGAACCAAAGCACACTTTCGAGGCCAAAGGTGAAGTTATTACTTTTGAAGGCTTCTTAAAAGTCACCGGTCGCGCAAAAGAAGATGAGCTCCCAGCCCTTACCGCTGGCGACAAACTTAAGACCGAAGAAATCATCGCCCGCCAAAACTTCGCCAAGCCGCCCGCCCGCTACACCGAAGGTTCGCTCGTCAAAAAACTCGAAGAACTCGGTATCGGTCGCCCATCGACTTACGCTTCAATTATGTCCGCTATCCAAGCCCGCGGCTACGTTATCAAAGGCGAATCCGAAGGTGAACCGCGCGACGTCATTCAGCTCAAACTCACAAAAGGAAATGTTCAACGCGAAATCGTCACCGAAAAAACCGGCTCAACCAAAGGCAAACTGCTCCCGACCCCGATCGGCGAGCTCCTCGCCGGTTTCCTGACCGACAACTTCAACAATATTGTCGATTACAAGTTCACCGCCAACATTGAAGAAGACCTCGACAAGATCGCCGAACACAAACTCGAGCGCGTCAAGATGCTTCGTGATTTTTACGGCCCCTTCGAAAAAGAAGTTATTAAATCCGACGATGCCGCCCGCTACAACAACGCCCGCGAGCTCGGCAAAGATCCCGAGACTGGCCGCCCAATCTACGCCAAAATCGGTCGCAATGGTGGCTTCATCCAGCTCGGCGATAATGAAAAATCTACCGGCGAGAAACCTCGCTTTGCTCCGCTTCCGAAGGGTAAAACCGAGAAGACCGTCACCCTTGAAGAAGCCTTGAAACAACTTGCTATGCCCGCCCTCCCGCGCTCTCTCGGCACCACCAAAGACGGCGCCGAACTCATTGCCGCAAGCGGTCCCTTCGGCCCCTACCTCAAAGCCGGCAAATACAACATCCCGATCAAGAACTACGACCCCTACACCATCGATTTCAAAACCGCCGCCGAGCTCTACCAAGCCAAAGTCGACTCTATCGTTGCTGACTGGGGCGATATCATGATTATTATCGGCGCTTACGGCCCTTATATCAAAGGCCCCGGCCGTTTCAACAACGTCAAAATTCCAAAAGACGAAGATCCAAAATCAATCACCCTCGAAGAAGCCAAAAAGCGCCTCGATGAAAAGCCAAAAGGTCGTGGCCGTTTCGCCCGCAAGGCCACAGCCACATCAAAATCTGCCTCAAAGACCACAAAAGCCACTAAGACCGCCGCCAAGAAAACCACCACCCGCAAATCCGCTACGACCGCCAAAAAGTCAACCACTCGCAAGACCGCCGCAAAAACCACGGCGAAATCTAAAACTGCCAAAAAATCCACGAAATAATCTCCCAAAACCACCAAAAAAGTGCTATAATAAATCATAGAAAGCCAACGAAATCGAGTTTTTGCAAAATATTCAGCGAGTTTTACATATTACGCTACACAATATATAAGACTTTCCGAAAAACTTCGTAAAAACCTTGAAAAAGCCGTTGACAGTAACATCAAAATATGCTATCATAAAGTAAATGTAATATTAATTTTATGTTCGGGTGGGGAACGAAAGGGACCTGATGGACCAGAACGCCAGCATTATCGAAAACGCCATTTCGGGTAGCTTAAATATCATTGAGCAAGAGCGCGAACGCGAAATTATTTCTCGCCGCTTCGGACTCACCGGCCAAAAAGAAACCCTCGAGCAAATCGGCGAACTCCTAAATATCACCCGTGAGCGTGTCCGCCAGCTCGAAAAAGCCATTCTCGTACGCCTCCGCATTGGCGCCGAGGAAGGGCACATCGCCGAGCTTGCCGCCGCCGAGAAACTTATTATTCGCAACTTGACCGAGCTCGGCCGCGTCGCGCGCACCGTTGATCTCGCGAAGCGCATCCATGGCCGCGAAGACGTCACTTATGAAGAACGCGCGCAGCTGGTTTTCTTGAGTTCCATCTCTAGTCACCTCACCTGCATCGACGAAAATGATTCTTACTATTCTGCTGTCGGTATCGCCAGCTACGGCGACGCTGAAGCAATCGAGAAGCGCGTTGACGAAGTTGTTAGCATCATCAAGAAGCAAAAAGAGCCGATGACAATTGAACAACTTGACAACGTGCTTTCTTATGAACATCCAGACAACATCAAAGCGATTGCGTCTATCTCCAAACAACTTGCTTCCTTGAATGGCCTCTGGGGTCTCGCCAAATGGCCAACTGTCAACCCGCGCAACATCCGCGACAAGATCTTCGTCGTTCTCGAAGCCAAAAAAGAACCAATGCACTTCTCCGACATCGCAAAAGACATCGCGAAATCCGATTTCCGCCGCAAAAACGTCACCGTCCAAGCCATCCATAATGAACTTATCAAAGATCCTCGTTTCATCCTAATTGGTCGTGGCATCTACGCCTTGAACAGCTGGGGTTACGCCCGCGGCACCGTCGCTGAAATTATCAAAACTATCCTGAAAGAAGCCGGCGAACCGCTCACCCGTGAAGAAATCGTCAAACGCGTCCTCCACGCCCGCAAAGTCAAAGAAACCACCGTCCTCCTTAATCTCCAGAACAAAGAACTTTTCGACAAAGTTGGCCGCGACCGCTACACTCTTGCGAAAACCAACGCCGACTAACCCAGCAACTTACAAAACTAAAAAACAAACAATAATCGATAAGTTATAATGCTAGCACAAATCATTCATTTCATACTTCAACCGTTCGTTTGGGTTCCGATCGTCGGGATTCTGGCTTTTCTCACCTTCCGAAACTACAAAAAGCTCAATCGCCTGAAGGTTCTGAACGTTGATTCCGTGCTACTCATGCTCGAGATTCCGCGCGCTAATGATAAAAAGGAATTGGCCGCTGAGCAACTTTTCGCTAGTCTCCACGGTATTTTGCGCGATGCCGAAGAATTGAAAAACTCTGGCGGCGTCCAAGAACACTTGAGCTTCGAAATCGTCTCAACTAGCGGTCAGATCCGCTTCTATGTCTGGGTGCCAAAAATCCTCCAGAGTTTCGTTGAAGGCCAGATTTATGCCCAATATCCGACCGTCCAGATTTACAAAATGAACGACGATTATGTCGACGACCGCGAAAAATATCCGGTTATTTATTCCGCCGAGCTCGACCTCATCGAGAACGAAGCCCTCCCAATTAAAACTTTCGACAACTTCGAAGTCGACCCGCTCGCTGGCATCACCGGCACTCTCGCGAAGCTCAGCCCTGACGCTTCCGAAGAACTTTGGATTCAAATTCTCACTCGCCCGATTCCTGACGATTGGCACAAACAAACCACCGACAAATGGGTTAAAAAAGTCAAATCTGGCCGCAAGCCTCTCTTTGGCGTTGGCCCAGATTGGACTTGGTGGATTGAAGCTCTCGGCGCTCTCTTCCGCCCGCCCGCTGGCGGCACCGGCGACACGACTAAGGTCGAGCTCTCCGAGCGCGACAAAACTCGCATCTCCAAAGCCGAAGAAAAGGCTACTAAACTCGGTTATGAAGTCAAAATCCGCCTCGCCTACCTCGGCCAGGACCAGACTAGCGCAAAGCTCAATATGCAAGCCCTCGTCGGTACTTTCAAGCAATATAACTCCACAAACCTCAACGGGTTCAAACTCACCGGCGGCAGTTTTAAGTCCGAAGACCTCGACGCCTACAAAATGCGCCAGTTCGCCGACCACGGCTTCATCCTAAACATCTCCGAGCTCGCCTCCGTCTATCATCTCCCCCACACCTCCGTCGAGACCCCAAACATCGTCTGGGCTTCCTCAAAAACCGCTGAACCCCCCGCGA
>CAQRDK010000009.1:0-41128 GCA_948868795.1 uncultured Candidatus Saccharibacteria bacterium
CTTTTCACATATACAACGCTCCGCCCCCGAGCATCAAGATCAACACTACGGCCAGCGCAATCGCCTTACCGACCGAAAATTTCTTCTTATGCTTTTTAGGCTTCTTTCCCGAAGCCTCCTCGTCATCCACGAATTTATCGAGTACCGATTGCTCCTCCCGGGCATCCCGCTTATCTGAAAAGTCATCCGCCAAAAAGTCATCTTTCGATTTCTCCGCCCAGTCATCCAACCATCGTCCAGAAGTTGCCGGCTGCACAAACTCACTCGCCCCGGTTTTTTCAGTAGCGGTTTCCGAAGAAAGCTCGCCTAGTAGGTCTGACCAGTCCGCGCCGCTATCCGCCGTCGTAGTAGAGCCGCCAAAAGCCGTGTCAAGCTCCTTATCGTAATCACCGGTAAAATCATAATCATCACGTGCGTCATACCCAAAACTCTGCACCGGTTCCAAGAAACTTTCCGAAGAAACTTTAGTAGTCGAACGCCGCGTCGAAGCTGGCAGGGAATTATCGCGCCGCGCTGAGCTAGCGCGTGCAGGCTTAGTCGATTTTTTCACTAAAGCCATATCCATAGACTTACCGGCAGAAGCATTAGAAACCCGGCGCCTCGAGTTGCTCGATTCGCGTACTGCTAATCCATCTATCGTCGTCTTGCCCATTTGACTTTCTAAATCCTATATCTTATAATAATCTTAACACCCAAACGAAAACCCGGTGTTTTCGTGAAGATGGCCCAATTAAAACAATTATAACTATATTATAACACATGAAAACTAAATTGACGAAAAAACAAGCGCTTATTATTGACTTTATTAATGATTTTACGGCTCGACAGGGTGAATCTCCATCGTATCGCGAAATCATGTCTGCGCTGGGTCTCTCTTCTGTCTCCGCCGTCGCCGAACACATCGACAATCTCGTCAAAAAAGGTGCCCTGAAAAAAATCCCCGGCGCCGCCCGCTCTCTCGAGGTCGTCGATCTTTCTTTTCCTGAAACAACCGCCCTCTTTCGCCAACGTCTCGCCACGGCCACCATCAACGAAACCGAAATTCTCCGTCAAGCCGCTGATCTCCTCGGAATTGACCTTGACGACCCCGCCGAAACCGCTTAAAATAGACGTATAAGGTAAGTCATGTCAAATTCAAAGCAACCTAATCCTGCGCATCGCGTTCCGCCTTACCGACGACCGATTATTGTCGTTAGTTTTTTAATAATTCTAGTTGTTGCCGTCGCCGTCACAATTATTATTTTCATGAGCATTAATCATACTCAGGAAACCCTTCCCGAACCCCCGCAAAACACCCCGAGCCCAATCGCCCCGACTCAACCCGTCGATGATGAAGATAATGGTCCTGAGCCGGAAGATAAAGTCAATCAGTATGAGGGTGAAGACCCCAATGAGCTCCCCGAACTCACCGGCCGAGTCGCCTACAAAGGTGTCAATCGTGACCAAAACTTCGAATCGCTCACGGTCTCTGCCAGTATCGACCAGTACCTGCTCGAGTCCGGCACCTGCACTTTAAGTCTCAAAAGCCCCGCCGGCACGGAAGTCTATACCGCTTCTTTGCCCGCTCAGCCAGACGTCACAACTTCCGCCTGTGGCCCCTTCGAAATTCCGATTTCCGATTTCAGCCCCGGCGCCTATCCGATCGAAATCACGGTCATCGGCGACGGCAAGACCGGCCTCATCACCGACACCGTGCAATTATAACCCTTCTAACACAAAAACTAATCAAGGAAAACCAAAATGAACCACCACATCCTAAAAAATCTCAAAAATGAGTTTCATAAGTCCCGTATTCTAGTTTTTGTCACTTTTAGTTTTTTCATGGCTGCTACTTTTTCCTTTCTCGCTGCCAGCCACCCAATAAACACCTCTGCCGCCCCAGTACAAGGCTTTAACCCTGGCAACATTATCAGCGACGCTGTCATGGCTGACTATACTAGCATGACCGTCTCGGACATCCAAGCGTTCCTTACCTCGAAAAACTCTTGTAAAAATACCGACCGCGAGCTCTACGAGTATCAAACTAACACCTATAAAACCGTTAGTTGGCATTGGTCTGGCACAGCGGACAACGGTCACTTCGTCTGTCTTTCCGAGGAACTCTTTGGCGAGGGAACGACCATCGGTTCCGGACAGACTGCTGCTGAAATTATCTACGAAGCCGCCCAGGCTAGTCGCATTAACCCGAAAGTTCTTCTCGTCCTTCTAGAAAAAGAGCAAGGCCTCATTAGCGACACTTTCCCGCACAGCGGGCAATACCGTGCGGCCATGGGCTATGGCTGCCCAGACACCGCCGCCTGCGACTCGAAGTATTATGGCTTTAAGAACCAAGTCTTCCGCGCCGCCGAACTCTTCCGCTATACCCTCGACAACGGCTACTACCTCTATCCTGAGAACAAACCAGGCGTCTATGTCGCTTATAACCCATCTTCTTCTTGTGGTGGCACCAACGTCCTAATCGAAAACCGTGCTACGGCCGCCCTCTATCGCTACACCCCTTACCAACCCAACGCCGCCGCCCTTGCCGCCGGTTATGGCCAAGGCGATGCCTGTTCCGCCTACGGCAACCGCAACTTCTACCTCTACTTCACCGACTGGTTCGGCAGCACCCAGGCCAAAGTTGACGCCGACCCCTTGACTATTCCAAGTGGCGAATATTCGCTTGTCCCGAGAGCTTCTGCCGAGCGCGCCCTCGGCCTCTCCGGCACGAACGCCCAGCTTGTTAACCTAGGCAATAATGACAAGTCGCAACGTTGGCAATTCGAGCGCGATGCGAGCAGTAATTCTTATAAAATCACCAACCTCTCCACCGGTAAAGTACTTGATCTCAACAATAATTCCACCTCCGCCGGGACGAACATTCAGACATGGAACAGCGACGATTCCTGTGGCCAACGCTGGAAACTCTATCGCAACGCCGACGAATCCATTACTATTGAATCCGCCTGCACTAGTGGTATGGTCCTAGATATGTATGGTGGCGCTACTACTGCTGGTACCAACGTTCAGCTCTGGCTCACTCACGGCGGTAACTCTCAAAAGTGGAACCTCTATGCTGGTCAAACTATTAGTAATGGTATTTATGCCATTTCCACCCAAGCCAAAACCACTTCTGTTATCGATATCCATTCTGCTGGCACCGAAGAGGGCACTAATATTGAGGTTTTCCCCCGTCACGACGGCCTTGCGCAGCGCTGGCTTGTTCAATACGATGCCGACCGCGACGCCTACACCTTTACCAACCCTAATTCCAACAAAGTCCTCAGCCTCGAAAACATCACGCCACAATCTGGACGCAACATCCTCCTCCGCAGCAATACTAATAGCTGCGCGAATTATTGGAAAATCCTTAAAAATGGCGAAAGCTACTCAATTCTCTCCACCTGTCGCTACGGTTTTCTCGCCGCCATCTCTGACACTAACAATGGCACCAACTTACACTTATCAACCGCGCAGCAAACTAATTTCGGTCAATGGAACTTTAATCGTCTTTCGCAGCCAATCCCTGACGGCACTTACAATATCGTCTCAAAGCGCTCCAATACTCTCGCGCTCGACGTCACGAACGCTGATACCAACAATGGCGCCAACGTTGAAATCTGGGATCATCACGGAGGCGTTCCTCAACAATGGGTCATAACCTATAACCAGCTCACCGATGATTACAACATTATCGACAAGCACTCTGGCAAATCGCTTGACCCATATGGTGGTCAACCCATTTCTGGCAGCAACATCAACATTTGGGATCATCACGGCCAATGTGGCCAACGCTGGCGATTTATCCCGACTTCCGGCGACTATTACTCAATCCTTTCATCCTGCGATTCCAACTATAGCGTCGATCTCTACGGCGGATTCACGGTGCGAGGAACCAATATCCAACTTTTCCGCAACAACTCCACCGACAACCAACAATGGAAATTTGTGCCAGACGCCTAGCCTAGTTCCGCCTCGTCGTAGCTCTGTGCCACGTTGAAACTATCAGATTGACATGCTATAATCACTACATGGATTTATCTGTCATCATCACAGCGCACGACGAGGGGCTTCTACTACACAAGACAATCCTTAGTCTTCTCGAATCAATTAAACTCCTCCCCGATGACATCCAGTTAGAGCTTCTCGTTCATCTTGACAATGGTGACGACACGACGAAAGATTATCTTAACCGTTGTCGAGATATTCTCGACCTCCCCAAGAACACCTCTTTACATATTTGTGAGGGCTCGTTTTCTGACCTCGGTCTTTCGCGCAACAATGCCCTCAAACAAGCTTCAGGTAAATACGTCTTTTTTATAGACGCAGATGATCTCATTTCGCGCAATTTCCTCCAAAAAGTCACCAAAGCAGTACGGGAAAATCCCGGCGCTCTCTATCATGTCGAAAACGTCTTGTCTTTTGGTGAATATTACGAGCTTACCGTCAACCACTCGGCTGCCAGCCGTGATCAAGCCGCCTATGAACTATGCTCGCGCAATATGTGGCCATCATCAGTTTTTGGCAAAAAAGACCTCTTCCTTAAACATCCCTACCATAAAACCGCAGACGGCTACGGACATGAAGACTATATCTTCAACACTGAGACTGTCGCGGCCGGTGTCCTCCATTATGTCGTCCCGGGCACCATCCTTTTCTACCGCCGCAAAGCCCATTCGCTCAGCCTTACAAACGCGCAAAATCGCGTCATCCAACCCTATTCTGAACTTTTCGACTTTTCTTATTTTAAAACTTTACCTCTACCCGAAACCAACTCATCATCCTGCCACAGCGTTAAAGAATCTATCATCAAGAATTATAAAAATCTTCGCAATCATAAAATCCCTAATCTCATCATCTCCCCGGCTGCCGCACTTGGCAAAAAACTTACCGGGAAGAAGCTTGTTAAAAGTAATACTGCGTTCATTGATCAAGACTTCATCGACCAATGGATTGACGCAAGCGACATTGAAACCCAGATTTTCCCATTCCAACACCGCCTCGACAGTCTCTCGCTCGTGTCAAATGCCAATCTTAAAGTCGGCCGCGCCTATCATCAACTTTCCCAGAAAGTTAAATCGCTCCCTAACTATGTTTTTATTGCTCCATGGGTTAATATTGGCGGTGCCGACAAAGTTCTCGTGGCTTACATCGACGCACTACTCGCTATCAATAAGGCCACAAAAATCGCCGTCATCACAACCGAGCCAGTTGTCGGCGAATGGGAAAACCGCATAGCCGATAAAGTTTCGCTCATCGACTTCGGGCGTGTTGCTCAGAATCTTAACGAAGACGAGCGAGACGAGTTGTTCAGTCGCTTGATAGTCCAACTCAAATGTCGTCGCATTCACAACATTAATTCTATGTATGCTTATCGCTGGCTTGCACGACACCTTGACTATGTACGTCACCACCTTTACGTAAGTGTCTCGATTTTTGCTCGCACTACTATGCCTAACACCAAAAACCGCGGTTTCTTCGACTACGCCGACCCCTTCGCAGTTGACGTCAGCTCTATACTGGGTGGCATATATACAGATAATAATAGTATTGTTCAGCGCCATATTTATCACAATGGTTTTAAAAAAGAACTTGTGAAAATCCACTACCAACCCGTTCAAATCCCTAGTCAAAACTCAAAATCCCATCACCTCCAACCTGGTAAACGCCGCATTCTCTGGGCTAGCCGCATTTGCCCCGCTAAGAACCCTCAACTTCTCGTCGAAATCGCTCGTAGACTCGACCCCTCAAAGTATCATATTGACGCCTTCGGAAAACCGGATGAGGGAATGAAGGCTTCACTTTTCAAAAGCATCCCCAGCCTTACTTATCGTGGCACTTATAACAACATAGAAGAAATCGACCCCTCCAGTTACGACGCCTTCCTCTACACTTCAGTTTCCGACGGTCTCCCCAATGTTCTACTTGAAGTCGCCGCCCATAAAGTTCCTATCATTGCTAGCCATGCTGGCGGCATTGGTGATCTTATCACTAATGACAACACCGGCTACCTCATCGAAGATCTCCATGACCCATCCGTCTACATCGAAGCTATCGAACGACTTTTCGCCGATTATCCCCACTCCCAAAAGCTCGCCCAGAACGCCTACAATCTCGTCAACAAACGCCATTCCATGAAACATTTCATCACGCAAGTTAAAGCCGACTTTGTCGCGAAAGATTAAAATGTCCACCAAACTATCTATCATAATTACCGCTCACGACGAAGGTATTTTAGCGCATAAGATGATATTAAGTATTTTTCATGCCCTAAAACAAGTTTCCGCAAGCTACGAAATTGTCGTTCATATCGATAATGGCGCGCCAGAGACGCTGCGTTATTTTGACCGCTATTGCTCGGACTCACGTTTTCATATCTTAAAAAGTCATTTTGGCGATCTCGGCAAATCACGCAACTTTGCTGTCAGCCAATCTGCTGGTGAATACATTATCTTTGTTGACGCTGATGACCTAATCTCCGAACACTACCTTTCCTCGATGCTAGAAGCCCTCGAATCAGCTACGACACCAGCTTTGGTTCACCCCAGCTATGTCATTTCTTATCAAGATACGCACTTTCAAATCTGGCAAACCCTTTCGTCTTGCTCTCGCAATCGTCTAGCCTTTTGCCTTTTTTCGCGCAATCAATGGCCATCTCCTTGCGCCGCTCGTCGTGACCTCTTTCTTGAGCACCCCTACATCTCTACGTCGGATGGTTACGGGCACGAAGACTATGCTCTTAATATTGAAGTAGCCGCTCATTCGGTTCCGCATCTTACGGCTCCGTGCGCGGTCTATTTCTATCGCCAAAAACGCCATTCGCTCATGCGTTCCAACGACGCAAACCACGTGACGCAGCCATATAGCTCACTTTTCGACTACAAAATCTGGCGAACCTTCCCGGAGCCTTCATCGTCACCTACTCCCCAGCCCGACTTCAAGCAAAAACTCCGTAAGTTTTCTATTGCCGTTCGAGGCTCCAAAGTAGTTAATGCTTTAGTTTCTCCATTAGTCACAGTCAAGAGAAAAATCGATAATCCAAAAGTAATCCAACCCAAAACTCATCCCGCCTGCGTCGAGAAGGCTTGTCGTGATATTGCTACAATCGAGCCGGTCTTCGGATCCGTATCGTGGTCAGAAGATGCCGCCGAACATTACGACCCTAACCAAACCCTCCAAGCTAGCACCGCCTATCTTAAACTCTCTCGCGAAATTACAAATCCTCCAGACACGGTCTTCATTCTGTCTCGACTCCCCCCAGACAGCAAACTCTATAAATACCTCTGTCATTTTTGTTCTTCCCATCCCGAACAAACCTACGCCATCATCACGACGCTCCCCTCAAACGCGGTCACTCTTCCTGATAATGTTTTTCAACTTCATTTCGGAGATGTGCTGGAAGAAATCCCCCTAGAATGGTGGGATCAAGAACTCTTGTTTACTCGTCTCGTTGTCCAGCTTCAGCCCAAAACGCTTTGCCTTTCCGATTCTGATTATGGTTGCCAATGGGCTGCTAGCCATGCCGTACTTATTGAAAAGCATTTTTCGCTCGACGTTCTGTTTATGCCAGAAAAGACTATTGAAAATTTCTATACATCCCAATCACTTGTTGAAATATATCATCTCATTCGGCATGTCTATAGCGACGACCAGGACTTGCTTAATCGACTTGATACGCTAGACGCCTTTGATCCTCGCAAGTTCAAAATTATTCCCAAATCTTCTCTAAACGCTTGCCCCTCATCTGAAACTAGTATAAAATGAACCTATGACAAAATATCCAGAAGTTGAAATATCGCTCATAGCAACTTTCCATAGCGAAGGAAATATTGCCCATAAAACTCTCCAAAACATCCAACAACTTGTTGCGCCACTCAAGAAAGAAGGAATAGCCTATGAAGTCATTCTTCACGCCGATAATCCTGACGCGGCTACTTGGGAATACCTCTCTTCCTACAATGACAAGGAACATTTCCGCGTTTTTCGCAATTCTTTTGGCAACCCCTCCGATTCTCGCAATTTCTGCGCCCAACAATCCAAAGGTCGTTTTCTTGTGTTTATCGATGGTGACGATCTCTATTCTCCTCAATGGGTTATTGACGGATATCATCTTCTCCGTAAGTCGTCAGCCCCAATCGTGTATCATGTTGAATATGACATTTCCTTTGGCCGCACCGAAGAGGCCCCGCGCTTATGGCATATGAGCGATGCTCTTACGGATGACGAAGATATTGCTTACATGTTTACCCGTAATCGCTGGAGTGCTGGAACAATTCTCCCACGACAAGTAGCATTAGATTTCCCCTACAAAGCCTCACGCAAGGGTTTTGGCTATGAAGATTGGGTTTTCAACATGGATACTCGCCATGCCGGCATCAAACACAAAGTTGTCCCTGGTAGCGTCAAATTTTATCGCGTTCGCGCGGGCTCTACTTACAGTCTACATGGCGAAGACCATGCTATCACGGCCTATTCAGAAATGTTTAGCACCCCGCGCATACGAGAGCTCGCCAAACGCTTCGACGCAAAGACCTTTCCTATAAAAAGCCCTAACACCAATCAACAGCGTCTCCTTCGCCTTTCTCAACATGCCTTCGACCTTGGCCGACATGTAGTCACGGCTCTGCCGTACGCAGGGAATTACGCCGAGCGCGGGCTTAACCATCGTTCCCGACGTCGCGGTCAAAAAGCCTTCGCAAACCTCCCTCAGTCTGTCCAAGACGCCTGGATCGCCGCCAACCAAATTGACGGCGAAGCCTGGCCTGACCCGCTCAAACTCGGCAAACTCTGGACCTATGATTCGGAGTTTAACGATCTTACTGAACTATATTGCCGCCTCGTTTCCCAAATTCGTAAAAACCCCGATTATCTCTTTCTCCCGCCCCACCTTTCTGTCGGCGGTACCGAAAAAGTCCTCACGAATTATATCAATGCCTTTGCCGAACTTCATCCTGAGTGGCATATTGTCGTCCTCGCCTCTCTCCCTGCTAATCACCCCTACAAAATCCCTGACAATGTCGACTTTGTAGATTTTTATGGCTTAATTCAAGGACATAGCGCCTTTGAAATCGACTTCATTCTCTCGCGCTTCATCGTCCAGACCAAAGTCAAGCGCCTCCATCTTATTCACAATGAACTTGCTTTTAGTTGGGCAAAAGATCATCTTTCTCTGCTCGCTGGCAATGATTATAAGCTCTATATTTCTCAATTCATGGACGAATATAATCAAGATCCGTGTCTCGTTGTTGGCTTTGTCGATCCTTGGATTCGTGACCTCGCTCCTGCCATCACAAAAATCCTCACCGACAACGCTCCTTTTGCCGCCGAAATCCAGCATCGCCTCGGGCTTCCTGCCGAAAAAGTTGTTGCGCACTTCCAGCCTATCGACTCTCCCGACGCTAAATCTACGACCTCCACTAATGAATCCCCTGAAACCTCAAAAAACTCTGACGCTATTATCTCCGTAGAAAAAGACAATACCCCCCCACAGAAGCCTCTTCGCATTCTCTGGGCTAGTCGCGTCAGCCCCCAGAAACGCCCTGACCTTCTCAAACAAATCGTCAAAAAACTCAATCCTACCAAAAACGAGGGCTCTGCGAAATATCTCATTGATGCTTATGGCCGCACTCAAAAACCCTATACGAGCAACTTTTTCGCTGATGTTGCGCCCACAGTCACTTACCAGGGAACTTATAACGGCATTGATAGCCTCGACCTTGCTAGCTACGACGCTTTCCTCTATACGTCTCAAACCGACGGCCTGCCCAATGTCCTCCTCGAAATCGCCAGCGCCGGCTTGCCTATTGTGGCGAGCAGCGTCGGTGGCGTTAGTGACATTGTGAATACCGAAACCGGTTACCCTGTCGACATGACGGACATCGATGGCTACGTCAAAGCTCTTCAAGACATCCGCGACAACCCTAAAAAAGCCCGCGCGAAAGCCGAAAAAGCCCGCAAGCTCGTTCAGGCTCGCCACACCTGGGATCATTTCCTTAACCAAGTCAAACGTGATATTGATTAGTTAACGCTAGAGCCTCGGTAGTGCCGCTTCACCGCTCGCCGAGGCTATCAATCTCCAAGTTCTTTGCTAGCTCTGGATGAATCTTTTTCCATTCCTTCAAACACCCATCGTCCAAAAACTGCGCCTTACCTCGCGACTGGACCATAATTCTCGACATCAGCAAATCTCTTTGCTCCGCATCCAGCTTACGCGCGTATTTCTCAAAATCTATCCCGGAAAACCCTCCATATTCCCGACAAATCAAAAGATACACTTCGCTTGCCGGACAATATTTATTCACTCCTCCCGCGCCCATCGCGTTTATCTTTTTCTCAAACTTCTTCCTCAAATTGCCTTTCCGAACAGACTTTCCTGCCATCGGCTCAATCTCAATAATCGCCCCCCATTCCTCCAGCACTTCTTGCGGTAATTCTTTAACCATTTTTTTGCTCATCGCCCCTCGCACGCTCTCTGCTAGCGCCCGCATAGCCTTATTCTGGCGCACACTCATGTATAATTTCTTTAGCCTCCCCATTATTCCCGCGCGCCTCTGTTTTTCGATAGCAGGGAATGTCTGCCAAAACTCTGGCGCAAAAAGTTCGCTATATGGCTCCGCTGCTTTTCGCTCATCATTCCAAGTTCGCCGCGAATGCGCTTTCTCCCGATAGAAATACACCTCCCCTGGCACAACCTCATGCCGCACCCCCGCCGCCGTCAGCGCAATATTCATCGCATAATCTTCGTGTCCATACCCATTTTCCGATCGAATATACTTATGTTCCAAGAAAGTTTTCCGCTGCCCCGCAATCGCCATGACCCACAGATTTATATTAAATAATAAAAACGCATCGTGCTCTCGCCAACCCTCTCTGGGCTCACCTATTTCGCCAACCTCTCGTCCCGATCCCGCCATTCTCAACACCGACCCTGTCCGCCCATCTTCCGAAAAACCAATACAATATTCAGGACAGACCACAATCTCATCCTCTGCTGTCTCTAGTATTTTCAACGCCCCATCCACATACCCCCGCGAAACCAAATCATCCCCATCCACGAAAAACACATACTCTCCCCGTGCTTCGCTTGTGGCATAATTTCGCGCTGGCCCCACATCTCCAAAATCACACTCAATCACCCGCACTTTTGCCATGTATCCTCGCAAGCATTCCTGCGTCTCCTCTGTCCCGTTATCGAGCAACACTAAAATCTCAAAATCATCTTCACTCGCCCCAGACTTTTCCCGCCAAAACTCCACCGCCCGAAATACTGACATTAGCGTCGTCCTAACCATCACGCCTTCATCATGTGCCGTAATTATCAGAGAAAACTTCATAGCCCAATTATACCATACGTGATTTGCCATTTTTTACGCTCTGTGCTAAAATAAATCTAGATTATGGGAATACCGCGCGTCCTCTGCCGCAAGAATCGTGTCTTGCTCGGCGAGCTCATCAAAACCGACTTTAAACTCCGCTACCAGGGGTCCATTCTCGGTTATTTTTGGGCAATTTTGCGTCCGCTTCTCATGTTTGCTATTCTCTACATCGTTTTCGCGAAACTCCTCAATTTTGGCAACGACATCCCGCATTATCCAGTCTACCTCTTAACCGGCACGGTCCTCTGGAACTTTTTCACCGAATGTACCGGCCAGGGGATCAACGCAATCATCTCTCGCGGCGACCTTCTGCGCAAAATCAGCTTCCCAAAGTGGATTATAGTTGTTTCCGCCACCGCTACCGCCCTTATCAACCTTGGCATTAACCTCTGCGTCATCGTTATTTTCGCCCTCATCAACGGTGTTTCACCCAGCTTCTCTTGGCTCTGGGTTTTTCCACTCATTCTCGAACTTTACGCCTTCGCCCTGGGCATTTCCTTCCTTCTTGGCGCTATCAACGTCAAATACCGCGATATCACCTCTATCTGGGACGTCTTCGTCCAAGCCCTGTTTTATGCGGTTCCCATCATTTATCCTCTTACTATGGTCTTAAACTCCGGTGGCAGCTTCGGCCAATTCGCTGCCCAAATCATCTGTCTTAACCCTATTACCCAGGTTATTCAAGATGTCCGCTATAACCTCATCACCGACGCGACCATCACAACCTGGAGCATTGTCGACGGCTTTGCTCGCGCCATCCCGATCCTCATTGTCGTTCTCACCCTTGTCCTCGCCGCCCTCTTTTTCCGCAATCGCTCCAAATACTTTGCCGAGGAGGTCTAAATGAGTAAAAAAGTTATTCAATCTCGCAAATCTACCTCTGGGCCTGTGGAAAACTCAAAAAAAACCGTCATCAAGGTCACCGACCTCCACAAATCCTTCAAGCTCCCCACCGAGCGCGCCGCCGGTCTGAAACAAGCCATTTTTAACCGTCTTAAAGGCATTAAGGGCTACACCGAACAAAAAGTTCTTCGCGGCATCAGCTTCGAAATTAAGCAAGGCGAGTTCGTCGGCATCGTTGGTCGTAATGGTTCTGGTAAATCCACCCTCCTGAAACTCCTCGCCGGCATCTATACTCCAGGCCAGGGAACTATCGAAATCGACGGCACCCTCGTTCCGTTCATTGAGCTCGGTGTCGGTTTCAATCCCGAACTTACCGGCCGCGAGAACATCTACCTAAACGGCGCCCTTCTCGGTTTTTCCAATAGTGAAATGACTGCCATGTATGACGAAATCGTCCGTTTTGCCGAGCTTGAACCCTTCATGGATGCCAAGCTTAAAAACTATTCCTCTGGTATGCAAGTTCGTCTCGCCTTTTCTATTGCTATCCGTGCGCGCGGTGATATCCTCATCCTCGACGAAGTTCTCGCCGTCGGCGACGCCGAATTCCAGAAAAAATGTAACGACTATTTCGCCAGCCTCCACGGCAACCAAACCGTCATTCTCGTCACCCACTCCATGGAAAACGTTCGTCAATTCTGCGACCGCGCCATCCTGATTGAAAACGGCGAAATCACCGCCGATGGCAAACCCGAAGCAGTCGCCACCGCCTACGAAAACCTCTGGTCGCAAGGCTAATCATGTCCACCCCGAAACCTAGGTCTACCACATCAACCATTGCCCCCTCGCCTCTCAACTCTGCCGTAGCCCGCGAATCCTCTTCCATAAATCCTTCTCGGCAGCCTCTTATTTCCGTCATTATCCCTGTTTACAACGTCGCCAAACTCCTCGAGTGTTGCGTTAACTCTGTTCTCGCCCAGACTTATCAAAATCTCGAAATCATCCTCGTCGATGACGGCTCAACTGACATGAGCGGTAAGTTTTGTGATGTTTTCGCCAAAAAAGATCCTCGCATCAAAGTCATCCACCAGGAAAACCGTGGTCTCTCCGGTGCCCGTAACGCTGGTCTCGACCTCGCCGCTGGGGAATTCGTCACGTTCATCGATAGCGACGACTCTGTCGACCCGAATCTCATCGCCCGCCTCTACAGTCTCTGCCGTAACAACCGCGCAAAAATGTCCATTTGCGCCTTCCGCGAAGTCTTCCCACAACCTTCAGAAGTCCTAAAGCAATCCCCCCAACTTTCGCCGTCTCCAATAATCTCGCAGACTCTCAACTTCGCCCCCTCCGATGGAACTCAAGCCCTTGACACGCTCGACGCACTCACGGCCATGCTCTGCGAAGTCGACTTCTCCATGTCGGCTTGGGGCAAACTCTACGCCCGCGAACTCTTCGATACAGACCCCTCCGCCTGTCCCAATGGCCAAGAGGGCGCTAAAACCACCGTCCAGCCCTCGACCCCCATCCGTTTCCCCGAAGGCATGCTCCACGAAGACGTCGGCACTACCTATAAGCTCATCATCAACGCCAAAAAAATCATTTTCACCCCCAAACAGCTCTATAACTACCACCAAAATCCCGGTTCCATTACCCAGCAATCCTTCTCTATGAAGAAGCTCGACTTGATTGTTCTCACCGAGCAAATGTGCGACGACCTCTGTAATTGGGGCGCCGAACTTGTAAAGCAAATACAAATTGCCCAATCCTCATCCACTCAAGCCCCATCAAGCCCAAAACTCCCGCCGAACCCCGCAATCCAAATCAAAAACCTCACCAAAAAGCGTCGCGCTCACGCCCGCTTTAGCATCCTCCGTCAAATGATCCTTATTGACCCAAAAGCCCTACCTGCTGACGAGCGCCAACAGTTCCTTGAAACTCGCCGCGAAATCGTTAAATATCTCCGCAAGCACAAAAACGACGTCCTAAAAAATCCCCTCGCCTCTCGTCGCGATCGCCTTGCCATGCTCTCGCTTCTCGCCGGCCTTTCAGTTTTCAGGCGCGCCTGGCTCACTTACCAAAACCACAAAACCAAGCCTAAAAAGCCTAAAGCCCAAACCCTAAAACGAACAAAATCCTAACATGCCCCAAATCCGAGAACCCTAAACTCGCAGCTTCAGCCCCTCTTTCCTCAAAAACGTTAAAGTATCCCGCATCGCATTCGCAACCGAAAGCTCTGCCTTCCAGCCCAATTCTCGCTCTGCTAACATCGGATCGGCATACAAACTTGCCAAATCTCCCGCTCGCCGCGCGCCAATTTCGTAAGGCAGTTGTATCCCGCCCACCCGAGAAAACTCGTTAATAATTTCCATCACCGACGAGCCCTGCCCTGTCCCGAGATTATAAATCTGCGCCCCAGGCCTCATCTTCTCTAGCGCCGCCAAATGCCCCTTCACTAGGTCGACAACATGAATATAATCCCGAATACAAGTCCCATCGGGCGTCGGATAATCGTTCCCATAAACCGTCAATTTATCAATTTCTCCAGTCGCCACCTTCATCACAATCGGCATCAAATTATTCGGTCGGTCATTCGGGTCTTCACCAAGCAATCCCGACGGATGCGCTCCAATCGGATTAAAATATCGCAGAATCGAAACTTCCATCCCTGGGTCGGCCGTCGCCGCATCCTTCAAAATCTCCTCAATCACAAACTTTGTCTTCCCGTAAGGGTTAGAAATCCCCGAGCCGGTGGACATCGTTTCTTCGCATTTCGGCGTTTCCTGAACCCCATAAACCGTCGCCGACGAAGAAAACACAATCTTCTTCACCCCATATGCCCGCATACAATCCAGCAAATTCAAAGTTCCGCCCACGTTAGTCGCATAATAGCGCAAAGGCTGCTCGACTGACTCCCCGACCGCCTTCAGCCCTGCGAAATGAATCACCGCGTCATAATTCCCGCGCGCGAACACCTCCATCAGCGCCGGCTTGTCACACATATCGACATTATAAAACTTCGGGCCCACCCCAGTCAATTCAGCAATCTTCCCAAGCACCGCCGCCTTGCTATTGTAAAGATTATCAATAATCTCTACCTCGTAGCCAGCCTTAATCAGCTCAACTACCGCATGCGAACCAATATATCCAGTCCCACCTGTTGCTAAAACTCTACCCTTACTCATAATAGCCATATTATATCACACTTAAGCCAAAAATACCACAGATAAACCCCAAAACTCACCCTGCCTATGTTATAATATCTATATGAAGAAAGACTCCGGGCTGGTGTTTCACGTTTTCCTGATTTTTGGTGACGCCATTGCGATTTTGGCGTCCTTTTTGCTTGCCTATTTCATGCGCACCCATCTCGATCAGCGCCCCTTCTACTTCGATTCCGACCCCTGGAAATTCGTCCTCTCAATGATCTGGCTCGTCCCGATCTACATTATCATCATGGCCGCCCTCGGCCTGTATAAAAAATCCGCCCTCGCCGGCCGCGGTCGTTGGCGCGAAATCGGTCAGCTTTTCCTCGCTTCTCTGATCGGCATGATGGCCATCATTACTTACGACTTTTTCTTCGAAGTCGACCTTTTCCCAGTCCGTATCATGGCCCTCTACTCCGTTCTCAGCTGCTTCGCTCTGCTCTGTATTTTTCGTAGCGCCGTCCGCTGGGTTCGCCTCCTCGCCCTCAAGAAAAATCGCCGCGCCGCCCAGCGAGTTGTCATCATCGGCAACAATCCTAATACCGAATCTCTCGCCGACTATCTAGCGACTTATCCCGAATCCGGCTTCCGTCTCGTCGGCATTGTCGCGGGCAGCAAATACATCCCTAAAGACCTCCGCCGCAAGCAGTTTTCCTCTCTGAAAGAAGCCCTCAAGAAGACCAAGCCCGACGTCATTTTTCAGACCGACGAGAAGCGCACCGAATACGTCTATCGCCAGGCTCTGAATCGCCACCTCCTCTACTACTTCGTCCCCTCGACCGCGACCTTGACCTCCCAGATGGGCGAGCTCGAACTCGTCGGCAACACCCCGGCCATCCTCGTCCGCGTCACGCCCCTTATCGGCAGCGCGAAAATCACCAAGCGCATCAGCGACATTGTCTTCGGCGGCCTCCTACTCCTCCTCGCTCTAATCCCCATGGCCGTCATCTGGCTCATCGAGAAGCTCACCGACCCCTCTGCCTCCCCCGTCTACTCCGAGACCCGCCTCTCCCGCTTCGACCGCCGCTTCACGATTTACAAGTTCCGCTCCATGAAGCCCGAATATTGCGGCATCTCCCCCGAAGAGGCCTTCGAGAAAATGGGCAAACCTCACCTCATCAAGAAATACCGTGCGAATGGTGACATGATCCCGAACGACCCCCGTATCACGAAGCTCGGCCGCTTCCTCCGCGCCACCTCCCTCGACGAACTCCCTCAGCTCTTCAACGTCCTAAAAGGCGACATCTCCCTCGTCGGCCCCCGTGCCCTCGTCCCCGGCGAACTCCGCCATTACGGCGACCGCTCCCTCCTCCTCTCTGTTAAATCCGGCCTCACCGGCCTCGCCCAGGTCTCCGGCCGCCGCGACATCAGCTTCGAAGAGCGCCGCGCCCTCGACCTCTATTACATCCAGAATTGGTCCCTCTGGCTTGACCTCCGCATCCTCGCCCGCACCGCCCTCGCCGTCTTCACCCGAAAGGGCGCAAAATAGCAATGTCCGCCAAAGCCGCCGCTCCTCGCATCGCACTCGCCTGCGACTGGCTCACCACCCCCGGCGGCGCCGAGAAAGTCCTCCTCGAGCTTCATCACATGTATCCCGACGCTCCCATCTACACCTCTCAATACAAGAAAAAGGGAATTAACTGGTTTGACGACGCAGACGTCCGCGCCGGCTGGCTCCAGATTTTTCCCGCCGCCCTCCGCAAATTCCTCGGCCCTCTCCGCCAGCTCTATTTCTCCCGCCTCGACCTCACCGATTACGACCTCGTCATCTCCGTTACCGGCGCCGAAGCCAAAAGCCTCCGCGCGAAAACTCACCTCTGTTATTGCCATGTCCCGACCCAATATTACTGGCAAATGTATGACAAATACGTCGAGAACCCCGGCTTTGGCCCTCTGAATCCGCTCGTCCGCCTCGCCTTCAAGCTTCTCGTGAAGCCTCTCCGCAAGGCCGACTACGCCGCCGCTCAGAAACCCACCCAATTCATCACTATCTCGACCTATGCCGCCGCCCAGATCAAAAAATACTATCATCGCGACTCCGTCATCATCGCCCCTCCCGTCGAAATCTCTAAATTCTCCCCGAATTCCACAGTCTTTTCCACTAAAAACAGGGAATTATCCACCGCAACCTCGACTTTTTCCACCGAAAATCCACAGTCTGACGCCGATATTTCCACAAAATCCCCAGACTTCTCCACAAGAAATCCACAAGAAATCCACAGCAAAACCACAACTTTTCCACAACTTTTCCACAGTTACGGCCACAGCCGCAACTGTAGACCTCGCCCAAGGCACACAAAAGGCACACACCAGGCACACACCAGGCGCACAACCGACATACGATCATCAGCCAGAAATCCCAAGCGACCCCTATTTTGTCATCTCTTGTCGCCAGGTCACCTGGAAGCGCGTCGACCTCGTCATTGAGGCCTGCCTCGAGACTGAGAGCCGCCTCTTGGTCATCGGTGACGGTCCTGAGCATAAGACCCTCGTGAAACTGGCCAAAAATTCGCCCCTCATCACCTTTATACCCTGGCTCGAAACCTCCGAACTTGCCGCATACCTCCAAAACGCCCAGGCCTATCTCTTCCCGAGCCTCGAACCCTTCGGCATCGCCGCCGTCGAAGCCTTAGCCGCCGGCTGCCCGGTCATCGCCTACGCCGAAGGTGGCAGCCGCGACTTCGTTCATACCGACGGACCAGGGAGGAACGGCCTCCTCTTCTCCGAACAAACCCCAGAATCCCTTGCAAGCGCCCTTAAAACCTTCAACCCCGCCGACTTTGACCGCGAAACTATCCAAAACTCCGCAAAAAGCTTCTCCCCCGACGTCTTCCGCCAAAAAATCGCCGCCCTCGTCACCAAAACCGCTAAAACAACCAAAACAGCCGCAGCAACCCCAGCAGCCAAAACAACCCCAATCGAAAAACCCGCTAAAACCCCCTCCGAAACCAAAACAACCGGAGAACCGCAATGAGCCCTCTGAAAAAACTCCTCCGCCGCTCCCTCTGGGGCCTCCTCTACCTCCTGCCCGCCATCCTCTTTTTCTCCTACTACCCCGTCATCTCCCTCGGCGCCAGCTCCTCCATGAACCTCGAGCTCTCCCTCCCCCTCATCTGGCTCGCCCTCTTCGACCTCGTCGCCTTCGCGAACCTTTTCACTCTCGCTCCTCGTCAGCCCATCCCAGAAAAACGCCCGCCTCGCCACTCCGTCTCGAAAAATAGCCCCGCCCGAGCTGCTGTCTCTAAAGCCAAAGTCCTCAAAAACCTCCCCGGCATCTCCGATCGCCGCATCTTCCTCTTCTCGCTTTTTCCGTTCTACCTCACCCTCTCCGTCTTCTGGTCGCGAAACCCCCTCCGCGGCCTCCTCACCGCCGGCATCGCCTGGCTCCTCTTCTTTGCCATTTTTGCCATCATCTATCTCCTCCCTCTCCTCCAAGAAGAAAACACCCCCTCTCCCCAAAATCCTCAAACTTCTACGAGCCTCTCAAAAGCTCAAAACTCCTCAAACCCCCAGCTTACTCTCCAACCCCCCAAGAATCTCAAATCCCACCTCCTTGCCTCGCTTTTCCTCTCCACCGCCGCCGTCTGCGTCTTCTGCTTCATCCAAAGCATTCTCGACACCTGCGGCTTCCCCCGCAGCGAAACCCTCCTCTGCGCCGGCTGCACCTACCGCTCCTTTGGCTTTCCGCACCCCTCCGGCTTTGCCATCGAACCCCAATTCATGGGCAACCTCCTCCTCGCCCCGACTCTGACCGCCCTCTACCTCCTCGTCTTCCGTCCAAGACTCGTCAGGGCGAAAGATGGCTTCGCGAAAGGATCCGGAGCTACGGCGAGGACGAGCGCGACAGCCCTGCAACGGCAGGCGCTGGCGACGCGCCTTGAGCGAAGGCAAACTTTCGCCCTCACCCTCTTCGCCCTCCTCTTCTCGACCACCCTCTTCTTCACCTTCTCCCGCGGCGCCATCTACGCCTACGCCGTCGCCCTCCTCATCCTCTTCGTCTTCGCCCTCATCCGCCGTCAATTCCGCCCCTCTCTGATCATCATCCCAGCCGCCACCTTCCTCCTTTCTCTCGGCCTCCAGGGAACTTTCGCCCACTTCGGCCCCACCTCCGAGACTTTCACCTCCGCCGTCACGAAATCCATCCACCAACTCTCCCTCGGCATCATCGACCTCCGCTCCCTCGCCAAAACCCCCGAAGACGTGAAAACCCCAGAAAACGCCAAAACTCCCGAAGACGCCAACTCCTCCGAAACCTCTCCCGCCGACCAGCCTCCAGAAACCGTCATCACCGACCTCGACGACATCCTGGATGACCTTGATAATCACCTCAAGCCCGACTCTGAACTGTCCAACTTGACGCACGACATCGAGCAGGAAACTACTTATTTCGAAGGCTACGTCGCCGAATCCACCAACATCCGCCTCGGCCTCAACGAAATCGCCCTCGCCACCGTCCTCCAGGACCCGCAAACCCTCATCTTTGGCGCCGGACTTGGCGGCGCCGGCGTCGCTATGTTCGAAGCTTTCCCTGAAAAAGTCGGCTCCCCGAAAGAAATCGTCCAGAACGAAACCTTCTCCCTCCTCCTCGAAACCGGCCTCGTCGGCCTCTTCCTCGCCCATTTCATTATCGTCCTCGCCTTTCTAGCCCCGCTCCTCCCCCAGAAGTTCATCGACGGCCGCGCCGCTAGTTCAATAAATCCCCTAAAACCCTCCGAGCTCCAGGGCAAGAACTTCTTCCAGCGCGAAATCTACCGTCTAAAAACCAGCGATTTCTGGTCGCACCCCGCCCTCCCGCTCCTCGCCGCCCTGATCGTCGCCTATCTTGTCACCCTCCAATTCTTCTCCGGCCTCCCCAACGCCCTCCAGATTTACCTCATGCCGCCCTTCCTCTTCTTCGTCTTTCAGAAACCTCCCTCTTCCCAAATCACCCAAAAATCCGCCTCAGAACCCAACCCCTCCGCCTCTGTTGGGCCGTCGAAATCCTCGAAAATCCCAGAAAACTCTTGTATTTCCTGCGAAACTGCGCTATAATAACCACATATCGCGGGGTAGAGCAGCCTGGTAGCTCGTTTGGCTCATAACCAAAAGGTCGTTGGTTCAAATCCAACCCCCGCAACCAAGCTTGGCGTCAGAATCGCCCCCCCGATCTGGCGCCATTTTGGTAATCCAGCCATCAACCCAGGCTGGAACCATTGGTGAACACCACCAATCTTTTAAATACTTCCTGTCCCCCCAGGAAGTATTTTTTGTCGCCAAACCCTTGCCGCCAACCTCAGATAGCCCACTCCCAACATCCAAAGCCCCATACTCGCCGAACCTTAATTGATACCACAGCCCCGAACACTTTTCCCACACCCCGTGGAAAACTCCCCTCTCTCCACAACCTCGAAATCATCTCACATCAACATTGACACCCACCGCATATCATGGCACATGCGCACTTGACAACCCGCCATTTCTAACCCAGCCAAAGCCTTGACAAATAGCACAAAATATCTAACGACAAAACCAGCCCTTAAGCCATAACCACTATTGACATAATTAGCCATCTGTGATACAATGAACTTAGGGTCTACTCGTGAGACCTCGTTTGGCAATCGTTCAGTTCAACAGTTTTTACTAGCCCGCCCCAAAAAAACCGCCCCAAAAACCAAACCAGTACATTCACAAGGAGGAAACTATCCATGTCATTCCCAACCACAGAACGTCCCGCCGAGATAAAACAGCGAACCAGCAACCTCAAGCAGCGTCTTGCCCAATTCTTTAAGCATTTCCGCCGCGAGCCGCCGCTGGATCCCGTGCCCGACATCACCGCCCATCAGTCTTGGCCGCTAACCTTGCGCGTCTTGGCGTCGATGAGCGCTACCCGGAAGCTCAAGACCGTTTTCGCGGGCATAGGAATAGTCGGTTTTGTCGCAGCGGCCTTCGCTATGATGTTCTGTTCCGGCTCCGGCCTTCTTGATCATCCTGGCGACGATCTCTATCGTGGCGCTCTGAACGTCACCGAGTTCACGCTTGGCGACCAGCTCAGCCAGACCGACGACCCGCCCAACACGGTCCATAGTTGGAGTTTCTGGCAGCAAGACCTCCCGGACGCTACTATTGTCGACTTCATCTACACCGACAAATGGATCGCCGGGAATCCGGAAACCCTGACCGACCCTTCCGCCCTTACTCCGCTCAACCCCGAGTATGACGGCGACATTTTCCGCTTCACCTACACCGCATCGGTCGATGAGCTGCGATTTATGTTCCCGGACATCCCGAACATTACGCGACAGTATCTCATCACTTGGCGCACCATTGCGCTTCCTGGCCTGGGCCATCTCAGCATCCGCATCAACCCCGAGGTTGCTAAGGAGCTCATCGCTTATGCCGAACAGCGTCAATCCGACACGGTCACTTTCCGTGCAATCGGCTCTCCTGATCCCGCTTTCAGCAACCCTATTATCCGCGCGATGCGTCACTACTGCTCCCTTTTCGAGGGAACACCGCTCGAGAATATTGTCATGCCAACCTTTTTGGTCGGCGTCATCGTGGCATTTCTTCTTTTCCGATTCTGGAAGAGAACGGTTTACAATCAGGCTCATCTTGCATATATTGATGCTATGATGAACGCCGAAAACGACACGTTCGGTCATTGGTAAAACGCACCGTCGCATCGGTCGCCCCGCTCAATCTTCCTCCAAAAATCCCGCCCTCACTTCGAGGACGGGATTTTACTTTCTCCGGACGAATCCTATCACCGATTAAGCGGGGAACTACTCTTCGGCCGTGCTAGTCTTTTCTTCGCCGTCGATTTCGACGACCTTATCCAACGCCTCCTCAGCAGCCGCAACCTCGCCAGTCTTCTCGTCAGCTTTCTCAACCGCTTCCGGAACCTTTTCCGCAACATCGGAGCTAGCCTCAGCAGCTTCCTCGACGGAAGCCTCAGCCGAGCCTTCGTCCGACGCCGCCGATAGCGCATTGAGCAGGGAATCTTCCGCGTTCTTGCGCTTCTTCTTTTCCGGCGCCTTCGCGAGCTCAATATCCAGCTCATATCCGGTCAACTTCGACGCCAACCGCACGTTCTGTCCTTGGCGACCAATCGCAATCGACTGCTGGTCCTCGGTGACATAGACCTTTGCCCGCTTGCCCTCGATTTCTACCTTCACGACCTCTGCTGGCGAAAGAGCCTCGCGAATATACTCCGAAGGATTGTCGCTCCAGTTAATAATATCAATTTTCTCGCGTTCGCCAATTTCGTTCATAATCGCCTGTACACGCACACCGCGCCCGCCGACAAACGTCCCGACCGGATCCACCCCTGGCACTGTCGACATGACGGCGATCTTCGTCCGGCGCCCAGCCTCACGCGCAATCCCGCGAATCTCGACCGAGCCGTTCTCCAACTCCGGCACTTCCTGGCGGAACAAATACTCAATAAACTCCGCATTCCCGCGCGACAGAATCAGCTGCGCCTTCGCGTCGTCATGCTCCACGCCCTTGATATAGACCTTCAGGCGCTCGCCAACCGTATAATATTCGCCGTCGATTTGCTCGCTCCGCGGCATAATCCCGTTCGCGCGCCCCATATCGATCCGCACCACCCGCGGCTCAACCCGCGCGACCACTCCTGTCACGACCGTTCCGATTTTGTCCTCAAACTCCGACAAAACCGCATCGCGCTCTGCTTCGCGCAACCTCTGGATCACAACTTGTTTCGCCGCCATCGACGCCACCCGCCCGAAGCTCGTCACTTCGGTCGCTTCTTCGACTTGGTCGCCAATTTTCGCTTCCGGATTCAGCTTCAAAGCCTCCTCAAGCGGCATTTCCGTCGCCGGATTATAAGCCAAACCGTCTTCGATCACCTCACGGCTCACGAAAACCTTAGCCTTTCCGGTGTTCACGTCGAGCAGCGCCCTGACGTTCATATCTTTATCGCCATTATCTCGGCGCCACGCCGCCGCAATCGCCATCTGTACCACATCGAGCACGACGTCCTCCGGCAACCCTTTCTCTTCCGCAATCACCCCCACCATCGCGGTCAACTGTTTGAGATCCAAACCTTCCATTTTTCTCCTTTCAAATAAAAAGCCCGCCCCTCTTCGGGTCGGTCAATATCTGTATACCTCTATTATATCAAACCCTCCGCCCCCGTCAACCCCTAATCTCCCAATTCTACTCCGCCACCTTCGTATTGCTATAAATCTTCTGCAGCCGCTCGTCCGGGAACTTCCTATCCAACAGCCGCTCAATCCGCGTATTCGCCGGATCGCCCAGCCGCCGCTCCGTCTGCCGCCAGACTGCCGCCACCGAAACCACAATATCAAACATCAAAAACGCCGATATCCCCAGGCAGAACCACTCCAACTTCTTCGTCGCCACCTTCCGACACGCCTCATCAATCATCGGGCAAATCCACCTCGCCACCATAAACACCAGCGCTCCCCACACAATCATATACGGCACCGTCGTCCTCCCGCCAATATCCAGCAGCCGGTCCGAATAATCCCATGACCTCGTCCCGAAAATCCACTCCTGCAGCACACTCAAAATATACTCCAGCGCCCCGCCAAACACCGCCCCGCCGACGAAACACGCCCACCCCTTCACCTTCGGCAGATAAAATACCAGATAAATCAACACTGCCCCAATCCCGTACACCGGACTAAACGGCCCGTAAACCAGCCCCCGCCGCGACTCCCACATCGGCGTCCCCGTCGCCCAAAACGATGTCACCAAGTGCATAATCTCCTCCCAATACGTCCCAAACACGCACCCCACCACGAACAGAATCACCGCCTGATAAAAAATCATCCGGCCCGAAACCTTCTTCGGCTCCTTCTCCGCAGCCACCTCCCGCGCAACTTTTCCTGGAATCTCTTTCTCGGCCAGTTTACTCATCTTCCCTCAATTATACCATATCCCGCATCCCGCCCCCGAAGTGCTCGCTCCGCATCGCCCCGCTGCCTCTTGACAAAAAGCATAACCTGTGCTACAATGATAATAAGCCTCGCGTCTAGGCCAGCATTTTGACGCAGTTCTTTAGTAGAAAGCAGAAACAATGAATGTCGAAGCTGACCAGAGGCTAAAAATTCCAAAGG
The DNA here is from genome assembly GCA_948868795.1 of uncultured Candidatus Saccharibacteria bacterium. GTDB lineage: Bacteria > Patescibacteriota > Saccharimonadia > Saccharimonadales > Saccharimonadaceae > Nanosyncoccus. Next base: position 24,484 of record CAQRDK010000009.1, read on the forward strand.
AGGACTTTGCTATGTCCGAAACCACTTCTCACCCCGAAGCCCCCGCCACCGAACGCGTTGCTATCCCCGATGCGGTCACGTCTATCTCCGCCGTTGCCTTCGCCTCCGCCAGGCCGCTCACCAAAAGCCTTACCGCTGAAGCCGCCGAAATCACCAGAGAATTCGGCTGGGACTTCTTTAAGGCTGGCGTCCTCATCGCTGACGAATGGCCCACCCCGCCCGCCGATTTCAACGAAGACCCCGAGGCCACCTATCTCCTCGTGAAAGAGGCCAAAATCAAGGAAAAGCAGCCCGACGGCACCAAAAAGTGGGTCAAAAGCGACAAGGGCAAGTGGAACTTGCCCTGCGGCCGGCTCAAGATTGGTGAATCCTTTGAAGAGGCCGCGCTTCGCGAAGGCGAAGAAGAAACCGGTCGTCGCCTCCAGTTGGACAAGCTTGTCCACATCGGCCACCGCCGCGATGGCGACAATCCCTATGTCATCTTCATTTACGCCGCCACCGAGCTTGAGTTCATCGCCCCGCCCGACCCTGAGGAAATCGCCGAAACCCGTTGGTTCACCTACGATGAAATCATCGCTCTGGGTGAAACTGACCAGCTCCGCAACCCCGACCTGACCATCGGCGCCCTTAACCACTACCGTAAGTATGAGCTTCAGCCCGATGGACTTCTGGTCACCTACCCGTTCAAGTAATTAATGGGAGCTACATTTCTGCTTATCGTCCCTGCGCAACACGGTCGCAGCGCGACACCTCCAAAAACCGCCGGTTTACTCCGGCGGTTTTGACTTCTCACAAAGAAACCCATTAGCACTCTTGACAATAGACTGCCAATTTGCTACAATAAAAATAGTTTAGCAGTCTTGACATATGATTGCTAACACGATATTATTGATATAATTACGTTATTTAATAAGTTATGGTAAAAGTCGAGCCGTCTGCCCTTTCTTGGGAGGATCCGGACTCACGAGGAGGACGAGCGCGTCAGCCCTGCGACGGCAGGCGCTGACGACGCGCCTCCCGAAAAGAGCAGACGGCTCACTATTGCCATATCATAACCAAGAAAGGGAATTATCATGTCAAAAATCATCGGTATTGACCTCGGTACAACCAACTCCGCCTTTGCCTACATGGTCGCAGGCAAGCCAGAGGTCATTACGAACAGCGAAGGTGACCGCACGACCCCGTCGGTTGTCGCCGTCACGAAAAAGGGCGACCGTCTCGTCGGTAAAGTCGCCCAACGTCAACGCGTCACGAACCCGAAAAACACCATCTACGGCATCAAACGCCTCATCGGCCGCAAGTTCGACGACAAGGAAGTCCAGCGCGACCTTGACATCATGCCATACAAGATTGTCAAAAAAGGCAACGGCGTCGCCGTCGAAATGGATGGCAAGGAATATACTCCGGAAGAAATCTCGGCCATGATTCTCTCGAAAATCAAGGCTGACGCTGAGGCTTTCCTCGGCGAGAAAGTCACCGAAGCGATCATTACCGTCCCGGCCTACTTCGACGATTCTCAGCGCCAGGCGACTAAAGACGCCGGCAAAATCGCTGGTCTCGAAGTCAAGCGCATCATCAACGAGCCGACCGCGGCCGCTCTGGCTTACGGCCTTGAGAGCAAAAAAGACGAAAAAATCGCCGTTTTTGATCTCGGTGGTGGTACTTTCGATGTCTCCATTCTCGAGCTCGGCGATGGCGTCTTCGAAGTGAAATCCACCAACGGTGATACCCACCTCGGCGGTGAAGATTTCGATAACATTATCGTCAACTTCCTTCTCGAGGAGTTCAAGAAAGAATCCGGCATCGACATCAAAGATGACGCCGCCGCCATGCAGCGCGTCAAAGACGAAGCCGAGAAAGCAAAGAAGGAACTTTCTAGCACGACCTCTGTCGAAATCAACTTGCCATTCTTGACCGCCGACGCCGATGGCCCGAAGCACTTTGAATACACCTTGACCCGTGCCAAGCTCGAAGAATTGGTCAAGCCTCTCCTCGAGCGCCTCGCTGAGCCTGTCGAAAAGGCCCTGAAAGACGCAAAACTCACCGCAAAAGACATCAACGAAGTCGTTATGGTTGGTGGTATGACCCGCATGCCGGCCGTCGTCGAAGAAGTCAAGAAAATCTTCGGCAAAGACCCGATGCAGGGCGTCAACCCTGACGAAGTCGTCGCCGTCGGTGCGGCAATCCAGGGCGGCGTCCTCCAGGGCGATGTGAAAGATGTCCTTCTCCTCGACGTTACTCCGCTTTCTCTCGGTATCGAGACCATGGGCGGCGTCAGCACGAAACTCATCGACCGCAACACCACCATCCCGACCTCGAAATCCGAAGTCTTCTCTACCGCCGCTGACAATCAGCCTCAGGTCGAGATTCACGTCCTCCAGGGTGAGCGCGAAATGGCCGCCGACAACAAATCCCTCGGCCGCTTCATCCTCGACGGCATCGCTCCAGCTCCCCGCGGCGTCCCTCAAATCGAAGTCACCTTCAACATCGACGCCAACGGCATCCTGAACGTCACCGCGAAAGATAAAGGCACCGGCAAGGAACAGTCGATTACCATCCAGAACTCTGGCAATATGAGCAAGGAAGACATCGAGAAGGCTCAGGCCGAAGCCGAGGCCCACGCCGAAGAAGACAAGAAAAAGCGTGAGTCGATCGACGCCAAGAACCAGCTCGAGAATAAGATTTACCAAGCCGAGAAAATGCCAAACGATTTCAAGGACAAAATCACCGAAGACGACGTCAAAACCATCAAAGAAGCCGTCGAAGAAGCGAAAAAGGTCTTGAATGACGCTTCCGCCGACAAGGATAAATACGAAGAAGCCATCAAGACTCTCGACGGCGTCCTCATGCCGATCGGCGCTAAGATGTACCAAAACACCACCGCCGACGCCAACGCTTCGACCGACAACGCCGACGCTAAATCCGACGATTCCAAGTCCGACGACGAACCCGTAGAAGGTGAAGTTGTCGACAAATAACCGCAGCTAACTCGGGCCGCTGCTCGCAGCCTAAATAGTAGGCCTCAACTATCTCCGAAAAAACGAGAACCCGCCCTTCAAAAGGCGGGTTTCTCTTGCCCTCGACATCCCAACAGAGGCGACTATTGACAAAATCACCAACCTGTGCTACAATAGAAAGATAAGGTTGGTTTATTCTTACCTTCGTATTTTGATGGTTAGAATAAGCCCACCAAATTCTCAGCAATGCCCCGTCAAACTCATAAAACCTCTAGCACCATTTCTGAAACCGACTGAAAGGAGCAAATCATGCTATACTCCAATTTCCACATCCCTATCGCTCACCGCCAGACTCCCGAAGGCAACTTCAACGGTGCCGTTATCGGGCAGTTCCAAACCGGCGCCTGCCGTTTCTATCTGGAAGCCCCGCGCAAGGTTGGACGCTTCATCAAGGGGGAGCGGTCCGACCTTTCTATCTCCCGTGACCTGTCACGCCCCGATTGCCACATCTGGCGCGTCTCGAAAACCGCCACCGGTGGTTCCTACCTTATCCTCTCCTCGCGTCGCCCCGATGGGCGGGATTTCGGTACCGGCTATATCATGGCGCCGGCCGAGCAGCCCGTGAAGTTAATCGACTACGCCCACAGCGGACGCCTCACCCACGCCGCCTGGCAGGTCGCCCTGCTCGAGGTTTCGCCTGGTGACGTTTTCGTCGTCTGTATTCACGCAAACCAGGAAACCACACATGCCTGCTATATCGTGGGCGATAAGCGGATCATCGAGGTATCGAAGGATGAGCTCATCGAGAGCTACGAAGCGCAGCACGGCCAGCTGGAGCGCGCTCAGCGCCGGCACACCGCCGTCGACCTCCGTGGCTACTGGAGTGGCGTCATCCACCCGCACACCGGCAATTGCCGTCTGTTCTAACCTACCCCCCAGCCCGCCGCTCACCCCGGCGGGCTTCGCATTCCTAGCTATCATTGACAGATCATATTTTCTGTGCCACAATAACCTCATAAGGTCAGCTAAAATCTCACCTTCGCAATTTCAATAGATTGAGATTTTAGAACTGACCAATCTTTTTGGAGGTGTTTCTCATGAAAAGTCCCGCATCCCGCTCTTCGGCTCCTACGCCTCGCACTCAGCCAGGCAACCCCGTATCTCCCTCCCGGCTGAAGAAGCCCGCATCCCGCATCTGGGCCGACATCGCCGGCATAGCTGCCGGTTTCGCCCTCACCCTTATCACGTTCAGCCTTGTGATCGCAGTGATTGGTGACGACTCCGCCCGGAGCGCTATTTACGAAGGCAGTCTTGCCTGCGAGCTTTTTGCGACACTCCTCTTCGCTCCGGTTCTGGTCCTCACCGCACCAGGGAACGTCGCCCATATGCGATACTCAGCTAAAGCCCGTCGCCGCACCGCAATCATCCTCGGTGTGTTCAGCCTCGCTCTCGCGGCTGTCGGCGCCCTCCGCTTCATCGCACGCGACGATCATTTTCTCGCCGCTATGGTTTTCGTGGTCTATCCCGCTACCCTGATTATCCTTGCCTGTGCCTGCGATCTTATCCCCTCCTTCTCTGAATCATCGAAGGTGCCTGATATTCCTGACGCTGTCAACAACGCCAGCGCTGACGCTAGCGACTCTCGCTAATCTCAATCCCCGCCCCGGGCGCTTCCTCTCGAAACCGACAACACCAGTCGACATACGAGAGGCGGCGCCCTTTTTCTTAGTATAACCCCCACCTTATCGCTGCCATCGCCTCAAGACCTTCCGTTAACCCAGCCCAAAAATACCAAATATTCACGTAAACCTTCCGTTAATATAACCCAAAAACACACAATATTCACGCAAACTCTTGACAAAACGCTTCATTTTTGCTACAATGAACCCATGATCAACGCCACGACCAAGAACCGCATTGCGCAACTGAAGGCTGATTACGACGCTATCCCGTCGGACCGCCGCTCTTTGCTTGACCTTCTGACCGAGCGTGAGATCCCCGAAATGGTCTACAACTCGAACGCTATCGAGAACTCCACTCTTAGCCTCGCCGAGACTGAGGCAATTATCTTTCGCAACAAGGCTCCGAACGGCGCAAATGTCCGCGAAGTCTATGAGGCGAAGAATCTCGCCAACGTTCTCGCCTTCCTCGAGCAGCACCCCGATTATACCCTGACTGAACCGCACATCCTCGAGCTTCATCAGATGCTCATCTCCGGCATAAATAATTACATTGCTGGCCGTTTCCGGGACGTTGGCGAGCACGTCCGCGTCGGCTGGCATATCGCCCCCGCTCCAGAGCATATCCCAGTCATGGTTGATGATGTTCTCCATAGCTACAACACTTCCGAAGCTTATTTCCTCGACAAAATCGCCCAGTTCCACGCTCGTTTTGAATATATCCACCCTTTCAACGATGGCAACGGCCGCACCGGCCGCATCCTGACGAACCTCCAGCTTCGTCAGCTTGGCTATCCGCCAATCACGATTTTCGCCAAAAACCGCGAGAAAGATTACTATCCTCTCTTCGAGGAATACCAGCGCACTCGCCGATACGATGGTTTTACCGAGCTCTTCGCGAAACTCCTCTGCGAATCCCTTCACAAGCGTCTCGCCTACGCTGAGGGTGGGGAAATTATCAAGCTTTCCGAATGGGCGCGTCACCATGACCAAGACATGAACTCCTTGTTAAACGCTGCTCGTCGTCAGTCTATTCCGGCTTTCCGCGAGCGTGGCGTCTGGATGGTGCCGGCAAACTGGGAGCGATATTAAGCTCAATTCATAGCCCTTCCGCCACGCCTAAACTTGTGCTATAATAAACTTATGCTTAAGTTTAGTGGCTCTCATGCCGATTACGGCCGTTTTCTCGCCGAACGCCTTCGCGCGAACGGTCACGATTTCTTTACCACTGCGAACATGGACACCCTCCGCGTCCAACAAAAAATCTACCAGCAATATTACCCCGAAATTATCGAGGAAGTTCTCGCCACCGCCGAAGCTCTCCATCTCGAGCCCGACCTCTTACTCTACGAAGAAATCGCCAGCTCCGTCGACAGCCAGCGCCGCAAAGTCAATCCTCACCAGCACGGCTGTACCATCTTCGCCATCCGTGAAAACGACAAATGCTTCGTCGGCCGCAACTACGACTGGCTTCCGAACTCCCGCGAGTTCTTCGAGAGCTACGCTATCGCTCTTACCGGCGCGAATCGCTATTTCGCCTTTTCTGACGAAGGCGTCTGGCGCCACCACACCGGCAAAAACACCCGCAAGCCATATTTTGAAGACGCCGTCAACGAGCATGGCCTTTATATCGGTCTCACTTACGCCCACATCGACAAATGGAATTACGGCCTGAAGCCGGCTCACCTCATCCGCTACGTTGCCGAGAAGTGCAAAACCACTCGCCAGGCCCTGAATGCCTTCGCGAAGCTCCCCGCCTGCGTCCCGAAAAACTATCTCATCGCCGATGCTAAAGGCGATGTCGCCGCTGTCGAGCACGCCGCGAAGACCTACGCCGTCGTCCGCCCCGGCGAAGATGGCGTCCTCATCCAGACGAACCACATCCTCGCCCCTGACCTCCAACGCTTCGACCGCGTCTTGAAGGACAACCCGACGACAACTTCCTTCCTCCGCTACGCCGAAGCCGACCACCTCATCGCCCGCCAGCTCCCTGGCTTCCAATTTACCGACCTCTGGCGCATCCTCCGCGACTCGCACTATGTCTATAACGACGAAGTTATCTGGTCGCTCGCCCTCGAGCTCACCTCCGGCCGCTACAACATCTACTACGATACCGCCATGGGCCAAAAACACCAAAAGTTCTCCTTCTAGCCTCAAATTTCCGAAAACCTGTTATACTAGAGAAAAGGAGTTATCATGGAAAAACTATTTCTCGTCACTAACCCCGGCTCATCTTCTCGCAAGTATGCCCTCTACAAAAACGGCCAGGAGGTCTGTTCGCTTCATTTCGAGACCGAAGACAAGAAATTAATCTGCACCCTGAAACACTCCGACGGCCGCACTCAAAAATTCACCAACGGCTTCAAACGCATCGCCGACACCATCCGCTATACTTATAATATTCTCACCGAGACCGGCTATCTCTCCGTCGACGACACCCTCGACGGTATCCTTGCTCGTGTCGTTGCGACCGGCGAATTTTTCAACAACGACTACATCGTTGATGATGAGTGTCTCCGCCTCCTCGAAGAAGAGAAACGTCGCGCCCCGCTCCACGTCCCGGTCATCGCCGCCGAAATCTCCAAATGCGTCGAAACTTTCCCCGAAACCCCCGTCATCATCATCTCCGACTCTCACTTCCACCATACCCGCGACGAAGTCCACAAGCTCTACGCTATCGACGTCGACCTCGCGAATCGTGCCGAAATCAAGCGCTATGGCTATCACGGTCTTTCTATGGGCGCTGTCCGCAACTACCTCCGTGATCACGACCTTCTCCCCGAGCGCGTCGTCGCTTGCCACCTCGGTTCTGGCGCCTCGCTCACCGCGATTAAAGGCGGATACTCCTACGATACGACCATGGGCTACACCCCTCTCGAAGGCGTCATGATGGCAACCCGCTCCGGCGACATCGACCCGGCCGCCGCCATCGCCATCCAGCACGAACTCGGCCTGAACGACGAAGCCATCGAAGAATATTTGAACCGCCAATGCGGCCTCCTCGGCGTCAGCGGCGTCTCCGGCGACATGCGCGACGTTCTCGAACTGCGCGCCTCGAACCCCCGCGCCCAGCTCGCCTATGACATGTATATCTATCGCATCCAGCGCGCCATCGGCGAAATGGTCGCCTCCATGTGCGGCACCGACGCCCTCGTCTTCACCGCCACCATCGGCGAACGCAACGCCGAAATCCGCCGCGATATCGTCGCCGGCCTCGAATACCTCGGCTTCAAACTCGACGACCAGAAAAACGACGCCGGCCTCGGCGACAGTGACTATATCGACATCTCCGCAAAAGGCTCGAAACCCATCTACGTCATCCATACCGACGAAGCTGCCGCCATGCTCCGCCGCGCCGAAATCCTCCTCACCGCACAGGAAACCAAATAATCCGCCAACTTTAACCTCATGAAACACCAAAACCTATGAAAAGCCTCCTCGATTTCGCCGTCCTTATCGCCCTCTATTTTCTCATTTTCTTCAAAAAATGGCGCCGCAGAGGGAACGACGTCCTCCTCGTCAATACGCTAATGTATATTTACCTATCCTTTGTCCTCTATTTTACCCTCATGCCGATCATCTCCGCTCTCCCCTTCATCCTCGACCATCCCTACGTCCCGATGAACATGACGCCCTTCATCGACGTCACTCACGGTCGCGGCGACTTCGTGCGCCAAATCGCCCTCAATATCATCATGACCGCCCCCTTCGGCTTCCTCCTCCCCCTCACTGCCCGTAACTCTATCTCCCCTGGACCCCCTGCCCGTCAGACCGCCCGCTCTATACTCCTCGGTCTCCTCCGCGTTCTCTTTCTCACTTTCCTCCTCAGCTTCACCATCGAAACCCTCCAACCCCTCCTCCACAGCTTCCGCTCCGCCGACATCACCGACCTCATCACGAACGTCCTCGGCGGCCTTCTCGGCTACCTCTTCTATCTCGTCTTCCGCCCTCTCGTCCGCAACTTCCTCGACCTCCTCAAAAAGCCCCCTCAAAACCCTTCCGATCATTGACAAAATCACCCACCTGTGCTACAATAGTATCATACCCCTCATCGAGGGTCTATCTGTAGTGGCATAAAGCCTCACAATTTACAAAACCAATTCGCATCAAACCCATGAAATCTCAATCAAACTCCCAGCTTAACGACCAAGTCACCCCCGCCGAGACCGCCGAAATCCTCCGTCTCGCCGCTCAGGCCCTCACCGACAATCCGGAAGAAGGCGATTTTGTCGAGCTCGGTTGCTACCGCGGCGACACTTCCGTCCTCCTCGGCAAACTCCTCCAGAAATCGCCCAGCCAACCCCTAGACCGCCCTGTGGAAAACCCTGTGGAAAACTCCCAAATGCCACCGTCTCGAACCTCTCAAACCTCACCGAAACACCTCTGGATCTACGATTCCTTCGCCGGCCTCCCCGAGAAAACCAGGGAAGATGCCTCCGGCGCCGGCGCCAACTTCAAAGCCGGTGAGCTCCTCGTCACCAAACGCGAAGTCATCGAAAAACTCCGCAAACACGGTCTCAAAACCGCCAGCCGTCTCCCCGAGCCAACCGATCCTCAGACCGGAACCCTCCAGCCCTCTGTCATCGTCAAAAAAGCCTGGTTCGACGACCTCGGCCCAGACGATCTCCCCGAAAAAATCGCCTTCGCCTTCTGCGACGGCGACCTCTACAGCTCCATCAAAACCAGCCTCAACCTCGTCAAAACCCGCCTCACGGAAAAGGGGATCATTATCGCCCACGATTACAACAACCCCGAGCTCCCAGGCTCCGCCCGCGCCGTCGACGAATTCCTCCGCGGAAACCCCGATTTCCGCCTAAAAGTCCATTACACCCTAGCAATCTTAACCAAGAAGTGCTAAAATATAAGGTAGGACAGTAGTGAGAACAACTAAACAATCCTAGAATAACACTATGGCAAAACGAGATTATTACGAAATATTAGGCGTGTCGAAATCCGCCTCCGACGACGAAATCAAAAAAGCATACCGCAAGCTCGCGGTCAAATACCACCCCGACAAAAACCCCGGCGACAAAGAAGCCGAGGAAAAGTTCAAGGAAGTTTCCGAAGCGCACGAAGTCCTTTCCGACAAACAGAAACGCGCCCGCTATGACCAGTTTGGTCACGCCGGCGTCGGTGGCGCCGGCTCGAGCGCCGGAGGCAGCCCCTTCCAGAACGGCAATTTCAATTTCAACGGCCAGAGCTTCAACTTCGACTTCGGCGGCAGCGGCGGCCTCGACGACATTTTGGGCTCGATTTTCGGCTTCGGCGGCGGCCAACGTCGCCCCGCCCGCGGCGCTGACTATCGCGCGACTGTCACTTTAACCTTCGAGGAGGCCATCTTTGGCACCACGAAAGTCGTCCCCGCCGACGGCAAAGACCTCAAGGTCAAAATCCCTGCCGGCATCGACGACGGCATGTCCATCCGCCTCAGCGGCAAGGGGGGCGCTGCCCCGAAAGGCGGCACGAAGGGCGACCTCTACGTCTTCGTCCGCGTCAAGCCGCACAAACATCTCACCCGCGAAGGCAGCATCATCCTCTCTGAAAAAGTCGTCTCCATGGTCGACGCCGCCCTCGGCACCGAAATCGACGTCGAAACGGTCGACGGCAACGTCCGCATGAAAGTCCCCGCCGGCACTCAATCCGGCACCCCGTTCAAGCTCTCTGGTCACGGCGTTCCCCTGATGCGCTCCGATGGCGACCGCGGCCCTCATATCGTCACTATTATCGTCGAGACCCCGAAAAACCTCAGCAAGCGCCAAAAAGAACTCCTAGAGGAGTTCCGCGACCCCAAGAACAAAAAACGCGGCTTCTGGGGCTAGCACCCGCTCAAGAACCGCGATAACAACCGCCAAAAGCCTCGCAATTCCTAGAAACAGAAAAGCCCCCGGCCACACGGCCGGGGAACTTTCAGGCTAAAACACAACTTCATCGTCCAGTAACCGCTGGACCAGCTTCTGCAGGCGCGACTTCGTCTGCGCCAGGTTATCCTCTCCTTTCGGAAAATCAACCACCGTCTTCAGCAGCTCGACATCCCCCAGGCTCAGCGTGCTGAGCTCCAGAATGCTGTCCATCTGCTCCATGTGAAGCTTGTCGGCGACCAGCCGCCCCTCGAAATACGCCCGATCTTTTGTAAAGACATATTGTCCGATGTAGCTATTCTGGCCGTTCGATCCGCGGAGCACCCGGTAACAGGTGGTCCAGGTCTGGTTCAGCGCTGTCTCGTCGCTCAGCTTTGTCGGCCGGATGACGTCATACATCACCCGCGCCAGCTCCGCAAAGTTCAGACCCTGCTCCGCCAGATCCATTGCAATCACATAGAACGGCAGCTGCTGCCTCGGAGCGGCGTCGCCCAGCATCAGGTGTGTATTGAAGTCGGTCAACGTCGCATGCCCTTCGTAGAGCACCTCATCCGCCGGCTTCAACGCCCCGCCGCCAATCAGCGGCAGTGCCTTGATGGCTCGCTCGGAATCGCACCAGTGGCAGAGGATTTCATGTCCGGTCAGTTCGACCAGCTTCAATCCGCTCACTTTGCGATCCGCCGGAATCGATACGACCGCTCCCTTCAATGACTTATCACGTACATCGATAGAGGTCGTGGCTTCATCAACCACGACCGGTCGGGTTTCTGCGATTCCGCATTCCTGCGCCATCCAGACGAAGTTTTCGCGAATCTTCTCCGCATCAAACTCCAAATCTTTCAACTCTCGCCGGATTCGCTTCAGGTTGTCATTGTCCTCGCGGACTTTACCTTTGCCGTTGGCCAGCGCCCTTGCGAAATCATGTGCTGCTGCCACCGTCGAAGCTGCCGGCGCGCCAAAGATTTTGTTTACCATGTCGCGCGCTCCGGCCTGCCGCTCTTCCAGCATATACTTCGCCAGCATCGTCGTCAGGTACACTTCCTGATAGCGCTGCTCAGCCAGCTGATAGAGGACTTTGCCGGGCTCTCCGCCAGAAATCGACTCAAAAGCCGTCTTCATGGTCTGCCCGACCTCGACTGTGTCGGCGTGCAGTTTCGCAACGCTTCCCAGCAGCTCCCGGTTATACCGGAAATCCGGGTTCATCCACTTGCCGTGCGCGGCCAGCTCCAGCCACCTCTGCTTCTCCTCGCCAGCATTCACCGGCGTCACCATCTCAACGATGTTCATGGTCTGGGCAATCTTGCCCAAATCAGTCAGAAGAAGCGTCAGCTCCGGAGTGTAGTAGGTAGCCATCTCAGCCAGAGGGATTCGGTTTGACATAACAGTCAACTCCTTTTCATTGTATTTATAGCCTGTCAAGGTTCTATAGCATATAGACTGACTATCATCTATCATTATAGCACACATGCTTAAAAAAGTCAATATACAAACATAACCTTATTCCAAGCCATAACTTTATATTGACAAAATAACCTATCTGTGCTACAATAAAACATATGACCATTCAAAAAACGCCAAACCAAGCCCCCGAAAAGACCCTCCCGATTATCGGCAGCACGGCCTACATTAAGGTTGCCGGCATCGCCAAAATCCCCGCGAAGATTGACACCGGCGCCGATTCTTCCTCAATTTGGGCCTCGAATATCTCCGTCAACTCTGATAGTCAGCTTGAGTTTTGCCTCTTCGCCCCCGAGAGTCCCCTCTATACGGGCGCAAAAATCGCCGCCGACGAATACAAAGTCCAGCGTGTTCGCAACTCGACCGGTGACATCCATATCCGCTACCGCGTCGCCCTCCCCGCCGTCATCAAGGGGAAGCGCATGCGCATCAACTTCACTCTCGCCGACCGCAGCCGCAACAACTTCCCAGTACTCCTCGGGCGCAAATCCCTCAACAACAAATTCCTCGTCGATGTCAATAAGAGCGCCGTCAAGCGCCCCGCCCCTATGGACAACACCGACCTCGCCGCTGAACTCGCACAAAATCCCAGAGAGTTCCACCAAAAATACATGAGCAAGTAGTCAGACTGGACGGCCGTGCTTTTCCACCCAGCCTAAATACTTGCTAGATATTCTACATACGCTTCGACCGCCTTCGCCTCCGCCGCATCTCCGGTCGGATAATACAGCGACGGGCAAGCGTTCAGTTCAATCACCTGATCCCCGTAAAAATCAATTCCCACGACCGGCAACTCTGCCGCCCTGGCAATCTGCTCCGCCAATTCTCGCTCCTCCGTACTAAACGAATCCGAACAATCCAGCGCCGTCCCGCCCTGTCCGACGTTACATGTCCCGACCACGCGCACTTTCTCGCCTACCGTAGGCACCTCATCGACGCGCACACCAAGATATTGTTTCGCCATCTCGGTATTGATCCATGCCAACCGCCCCTGATATGGCGCTGTCCGGATAGTCTCATTCTCGAGAGCAATTAATTCCTCAAGCGTACGCACTCCGTCGCCCGTCACCTGCGCCGGAATCCGCGCAATCGCCACAACGAACTTGTACCCGATACAAATCACCCGCCGCTCCAACGCTTCCGACGGCAGTTGTGGCTGTGCAATTGCCAGCCCCGCTCCCGCCGAAGCCTTTTTTGCTTTTCGGATGGCCTCTTCTACTTCTGTAATTGAGCGAATCATTGTCGTCACTCCCCGCCCGTGCGCCCCGTCGACCGGCTTAATCACAATCTCTCCGTATCGCCCGAGCATCTCCGCACAATCCTCTGCGGTTCGCGCTACCACCGTCTCCGGCTGCGGCACCCCGAGCTCTTTCAGTAGCTCGTAGCTCATCAATTTATCATCCGCCAGTCTCAGCGCATATACGCTCGTTGTCGGCGGCGTACTTGACGCAATCTTAAAAACCTTCCCGTCCGGCCGTGTCAGAACCAGATTATTTTGCCCCTCGCGGCAGAGTTTTTCCGCCTTCCATCCCCGTTCTTTCAGTATTTTTCGCAAATACCGCATCGACATCGGTAGCTCCCTCTCCGGCAAAGAATAATAGTCAACCATATCCCAATTATATCATACCTCCGCCTCGAGGCCCCTTTCTCAGCTACATTTTTAGCCATAAGCATTGACTTTTCGGACAATCTGTGCTACAATAAAGGTATGAGACTTGCAATTTTATCGAACGGCAACGCCAACTATTCCACTAAACGCCTCGTCGAGGAAGCCGAGAAGCGTGGCCATAAGGTTCGAGTTGTAAAATATAAAAACTGTTACCTCTCGCTTGACGAGAAGCATCCTAGCGTATATTATCACGGCAAAAATCTCACCGGTTTCGATGCGATTTTGCCCCGCATTTCGAACAACATGACCCGCTACGGCTGTGCCGTCGTCCGTCAGTTTGAGATGCAAGGCGTCTGGACGGCCTCTAGCTCGATCGCTATCGTCCGCGCCCGCGACAAGCTCCGCTCTCAGCAGATTCTGACCAAGGCCGGCATCGACACTCCGAAGACCCTCGTCTCCCGCAACACCGCCGACATCGACGATCTTCTCGAGCAAATCGGCCTCCCGGTCATCATTAAGCTCGCTTCCGGCACCCACGGCAACGGCGTCGTCCTTGCCGAGACGAAAAAAGCCGCGAAGTCTGCTCTTCAGGCCTTCTACCTCTATAACGAAGACGGCACGAACATCCTCCTCCAGGAGTATGTCAAGGAATCTGCCGGCGTCGACATCCGCGCCTTCGTCGTTGGCTCGCGCGTCGTCGCCAGCATGAAGCGTCAATCTCTCGATGACGATTTCCGCAGCAACCTCCATAAAGGCGGCGAGGGAACTAGCATCAAATTGACCGCTGAAGAAAGCCGCATCGCCGTCAAAGCCGCGAAGGCCATGGGCCTCCACATCGCCGGCGTCGACCTCATGCGCTCCGCTCGCGGTCCGCTCGTCCTCGAGGTGAATGCCTCTCCGGGCTTCGGTATCGAAAAAGTCACCGGCCGCAACGTCGCCGAGAAAATCATCGACTACATCGACCAAAACGCCACCCGCCGCAACTCCAAAGACCGCGTCGGCGCCTAGTTCCGTCATTCTTTCTTGACTTTTAATTCATTTCAACTATAATCAAACCATAGGTAGTATATACACAAACACTAAAAAGGAAAAATCATATGAAAAAGAGCCATATTCTGGCAGTTCTCGCGCTAGCGATGGCGCTCGGTTTGGCAGCGCCTGCCCTACTCTCCTCCGATAGTAAGGCTTCCGCTGAGGAAGGTGCGCCTGAGGGAGCGACCAGCGCGATCGAGCGCAATGTCCCGGACGGCATGGTCGCTCCGGTCGAACTTGACGAGGCTAACGCCGAGACCCAGACCGGCGACGAAACCATCTCCGCCGAAGCCGCCGGCAATCTCGACGAGCTAAAAGCCGCTCTCGCTTCTGACGCTGAGACGATCATTATCGAAAGCACTATCACCCTGACCGAAGACCTTGATCTCCAGGGCAAAACCCTCAAGCTCGCCGGCGGCCTGAACCGTATGTTTGCCATCGAGCAGGGAAATATTACTATCAAAAACGGCACTCTCTCAAGCAACGACGACGCCAGCCAGACCGGCGACGCGATTCTCTGGGTCACCGGCTCCGACGCTGACGCTAGTTTCGAGAATTATACCACCCTCACCGTCGAGAGCGACGTCAAAATCGTCACCAAAAACAGCTACGGCCTCGCCATTCATTATCTGACCGATAAGCAGCTCGCCCGCGGCGTCACTATCAACTTCGCCGGCTCCATCGACGCCCCCTACGGCATTAGTGTCAACGGCAACATCCAGGATACCGAAAACGCTCCCGTCATTAACCTCACCGGCACCGTCACCTCTTCTGATGACCTTGCAATTTTCGCCGCTGGCTATGCCGACTGGCACCTAAACGGCGCAACTCTGACCGGCGCCACCCCGCTCGGGCTGAAATCCGGCAAATTCGTCCTCGAAAACTCGACCCTGAAAGCCACCGGCGCCTACAACCCCCAAGAATCTACCGGCAGCGGCATGACCCCGAACGGCTCGACCATCCAAATTGAAAACAGTCAACCTTATGCTGGCGCTATCGACATCGAAGTCAAATCCGGCACCTACGAAAGCGCTCAGGGCCCAGTCTTCTCCGAATACGGCAGCACCGCCTCCCGCACCGCTGGCAGCAACCTCCAGCGCCTCGCTATCTCTGGCGGCACCTTCCGTTCCGCTCCTGACCAGCCTGTTTTCGATAGCGTTTCGCCCGCCGAGACCGTCATCACCGGTGGTAACTTCAGTAGCGACGAAGGTCTCGAAGACTATCTCGAAGCTGGCCAACAGCTCGTCAAAGATGAGAATGGCAACTTCATCATCCAGACCACTAACACTCCAGTCACTCCGGAGAACCCAGACGATAAAGACGACCCCGATGACAGCCAAAAGCCATCCACTAACCCCGGCACCCAGAAACCCGGCAGTTCCTCCCCGAACACCGGCATTCTCGCCACTATCGAGCACGCCGCGAACGCCGTCGGCGCCCTCGGCACGACCGTCATCACCGGCATTCTCGTCGCGTCTGGCGCTGCCCTCGCTTGGTTCATCGGCTCCCGTCGCCGCAATTCCGCATCCGGCAAATCCAGCAAAAAATCTACCAATTCCAGCAAATCCGGCCGCAATTTCCATCTCGACCGTATTGAGGTAGAAATCTCGACCACCCCGAAAACTTCCCCGAAATCCACCAAATCTTCCAAAACTGCCTCGAAATCCTCGAAAAACGCCGCTCAAACTACTTCCAAGGCTACTAAATCTTCCGCCAAGTCCCTCAAATCCGGCTCAAAAACCTCCCAAAAATCGACAGCAAAATCCGCCAAAACCTCGTCCAAGGCCTCCAGCACCGCTAAATCAGCCTCTTCTCGCAAAACCGCCGCGACACCGCGCTCCGCATCCAAAAAGCGTTAAAACCCACCCAGAAGTATCCAAAACCGGCAAAAAGCGTTAATCCTCAACCCAGAACCCACAAACCCCAGGAAAACCCGGAATCTCAAAGCCCGACAACACTCAGAAACCCGGCAATCCCGCCATTTTCGGCGGGATTTGTCACCTCTGTTATTCTTACATTTCGCTCAAGCCTTTGAAATAAGCCGAAATAACC
>CAQRDK010000009.1:41228-42972 GCA_948868795.1 uncultured Candidatus Saccharibacteria bacterium
TCACCTCTGTTATTCTTACATTTCGCTCAAGCCTTTGAAATAAGCCGAAATAACCTCACCTCTGTTATTCTTACATTTCGCTCAAGCCTTTGAAATAAGCCGAAATAACCATAAAATAAAATTATAATATTTCGAAAACAACCATCAAGTTATGCTAAAATAAAATCATGAATAACGAGATTTCCGACGAAAAACTGATCTTAATTGTTAACAACTTGCGCAAACTTGACAGCGAGCTAGAACATGTTGAATTCAAGCACAGTCTTCCGGATGAAAACCAAATTGCTAAAACTATCTCGGGCATTACTAATTCTATGTCATTGACTGACTGTCCCAGGGGTTATTTCATATGGGGCATTCATGACAGTACTCACGATGTCATTGGTACAGAGTTCCGCCCCTATAGGACAAAAGTAGGTAACGAAGAACTGCCGTTTTGGCTATCTAAACATATCACCCCTACCCCTAATGTCGTATTTCGAGAAATCCCGATTGAAGGAAAGCGGGTCATTGTTCTAATTATCGAACCAAGTCCAACGGAATTATCCAAGTTTAACCATGAGCCGTTTATTCGTATGGGTGCGAATACAACCTCGCTACGCAATTTCCCCAACCTCGAACGGGAACTGTGGAGCAGAATTGCCAATAAAAGTTTTGAAACAATTGCCGCAAAATCTTGCCTTACTCAAGAGGAAGTCTTTGAGATACTTGACTTCGACGCCTTCTATAGGATGCGACAGGGGCGCGTTCCGGTCGAAGAGGATATTCTATTTGAAGAGGCGGTCAGTAGTCATGTGCTCTGCGATAATCAAGACGGAACCTATGATATCACAAATTTAGGAGCCGTTCTCTATGCCCGAGATCTCCACGATTTTCCTCATCTCTCCAGCAAAAGCGTACGTATCATTAAGTATACCGGTCAATCTAAACTGGGCGACATTCAGGAGGAGCGAAGTGTTGGTGGCTATATCGTAGAGTTCCAAAGACTTTTTCAGCACGTTCTTGATAAAGTTATCTCAAGAGAGGCGATCGGCGAAGACGGTGTTCGTAGGCCCGAGTATCTTTATCCGCAGCTCGCCATTCGCGAGCTATTTGCGAATATGCTCGCCCATCAAAATCTACCCGATACAACCCTGCATCCCATGGTGGAGATTTATTCAGATCGTATCGAATTTACTAATCCGGGTAAGCCTTTAGTCCCAGTCCTTCGTATGATAGATTACCCGCCTCAGACTCGCAATCGATACATCGTGGACGAATTGATTAAAACTGGAATTTGCGAATCTCTCGGCACCGGTTGGGATAAAATCGCCGATCAAACTAGCAATTACGGCTTCCCTGCGCCAAAACCAGACATCACCGAAAACACTACGCGTATTATTATGCACCAAAAACGAACTTTGGCTGACATGACTAATGAGGATCGCATTTGGACCGTCTATATTTTCGCCTGCCTTTTGCGGACACAGGGGAAATACCTAACAAACGCGCTTGTCCGCCAGCTTTTCAATATTCCAGACGAGAATGCGTCAACCGCATCAGCCATCCTTGCTCAAGCTGTCGATGAAGGGCTAATCTGTATTTTTGACGAAAAAGCCGGTAACCGTAACCGTAAATACATTCCAAACTATAACACGACGGAATAACTCCCGGCAATCCCGCCATTTTCGGCGGGATTTGTCAACTTTTCGCCCAAAATCTCCCATTTTCTCCCCATTTTTCCACAAATCTGTAAAAAAAATGT
>CAQRDK010000010.1 GCA_948868795.1 uncultured Candidatus Saccharibacteria bacterium
CTGGTCGACGTAGCCGCCCCTAACGAAGTACAATGGAGAACTGGTCAACTTAGTCATACTAGCCGTATCACTATTAACAATAGAATACTTACTTAGCAAACCACCAAAAGAGCCAACCGCAGTGCTGTTCGATTCTGGCAACTTCCAGCCCTTCGGACAAATCGAACTCGTAGCCTGACCACTCGTAATCGAACCACCAGTCCCAGCCGTAGCTGCATTCCATTGGTAGTGATTACCAACAATATAGTGCGCGTTCTCGTCTTTATTCTGAGTCGTCGGAGTATTATAAACTGTAAATTGCGCAGTACATTGAGAAAGATCATTCTTAGCAGAACCGCAGTTATTCGACTCTGTCGGTTTGGTAATACGATAATTACCGAGACTCCAAGAGCGTGTTTCCGTTTGCGAACCAGAGTTTACCGTGCTAGAAGTCGCCTGCGTTGCAGTCGTGAATCCTGGCGTCCAGTTGCTAGAAACATCCGTATCTGCCGGAGTCAAAGCCTTAGAAGTCGAGAGATCAAGGTCCAAGTTCTGCGTCATCCAACATTTGCCATCTGCGAGCTTAGTGACCCAGTAATACTTGCCATCGCGAGTATCGCGAAGCTGATCGGTTGTACCGGCCGCAACGCCAGCACACACGGAAGAAGTCATCTCCTGCATCGTGTCAATACCAAACTCATTACTCACCTCAAGCGGGCTAGAAACCACACTCATCGTCACCGAGTTCGTGTAAGTTCCAGCTGGTTTATCGGCACCGATGTTAGCCGCGAAGCTAAGCATATAAGTCCGGGTCTCATCCTTAATGCTTGTACTTGTATTTGAGTCCAAAGCCGTGCTACGCAGAGTTGCTGGCATTGCCTTATAGGAATCCTGGACGGTTGTTCCCTTCACGAAGGAATAACCCCAACGGTTGACCGGAAGATTAGCATAAGTTGTTGTTGAAGTTACGGAATCGATTACGTTCGAGCCGTTCTTCAGCTGTGAAGAGTTACTACCAACATAGACCGAATACCCGCCCGAGTTCTGGACGCGAACAGTCGCCTTTACATCAACCTTCGCTTTAGCTCCAGTCGAATCGACCGGAGTAACTGTCCCGGTTGCAGCTGTCGGACTGAAGGAAATCGTCACCGTGGAATTAGTCGCAGCGAGAGGCATAATCCCATCGCCGTTTTCTTCGGTGTATTCTTCACCCTCACCATCAAAACCGCCGAATTCCTCGTCAGCACCTTCATTATTTATATCTTCGTCACCACCCTCTGCGTGCGCTCGCCCGGACGTCAACGGCGTCACCAGCGACACAAGCAACAGGGAGAGCAGACCAACGCATCCCGCCAGCCCAACACTAGCAGTATGCTGCTTTTTGTCTAGCGTCATACCTATTCCTCTTTTACTTATACATCCATTATGCGCCAACATAAGCACAATGTCAACATTTTTTTCGCCCGACTTGCCATAAACTTTTTCGCCACCCCAATAACTTTTTCCGCCTTCCCTCACAAAACCGAACGCCCGCTCAAAACCCGAACAAGCCTCTTTCATTCCCGTTCCTCGTCCACTTCTTTCTCAATCTTCTTGAGATAATCCCCTACCGCAACCGTTCTTTGACTTCCCGTCAAACTTATTCCACTTCCCGACTTGCCTTTTTGTCAACTTTCTGCCGTTCGTCTACAATCTTTCCCCCACTTTCCCGAACAAAAAGAACTCTTGACTTTTCCGCTAAAGTTTGCTACAATAAAAGTACAGGGGCTGTATGCCTCACCCTCGGGAGCGCTACTTCGGGACCGCTCCCATTTTTATCTTTTAATTACATCCTGTATGTCACGTATATCAGTCAAATAGTAATTTGAGATTTTACCACGTAATGTTTTCAACCTAGTCGACAAAGTATTCTTGCGAAAATCACGCACCGACGGCGTCGCCAAGACTGAAATCGAGACGTTCTCATTCCTAAGCGCATTACTAATCATCTCCGCATAATCCCCGTCACACGACACTAGAATAATATGCGTCGGCCAACTTGCCTGATGCGCTACAGTTAATAGCTCCGTCGCCAGATAAACATCGACATTTGACTTCATTGCCCGGTGCGTGCGTGTAAACTCGGCCGCCCATTTATGCTTACATTTCGGACACTTCACCTCACACTTCTCAATCTCAGAAGAATTATACGACTTTCGCTCCAACGGACAAATCACATATCCTTTTTGCCGCAAAAAATCAAACATGCGCTGCTTCTTCACGTCGCCCTTCGCAATCCCCTCATAATAACGCACGTCTTTCAAATTCGGATATTTTTGCCTAAAATATTCCAACAGCTTCGCAAAATCAATCATCAAATCCAGCGTCTTCAAACAAGCCGAGCGTATATTACTCACGTCAATATACACATAAGTTTCCAAATCAGCCAACTTCACCTTCTCTGTCATTTCCCTATTCTATCACAGAAAGCTTACCCTGTGCAAAACTCTCCAAAAACTTAGAAAACCCTCGACACCAGAAAGCGTAAGTGCTACAATAGAATACAGAAAAAGGAATAAAACAAAAATGGCCAAACAGGCTTCAATCAAGCCTCAAGACATCGAAAAATACGCCAACCTCAATCTCCATGAGCTCGAGGAAGTAATTGAGAAACTCTCGAGCAGCGCTCACCCCTCCGCAAAAGCCGATCTTCGCGCCGCTCGTCAAGCCCTCAGCAACCGCCAGCGCGTCATCAAATCGAAAGTCATGGAGTTCGAACAGTTCAACGATCATCACCTTCTCTTTTTCGACTCCACTTCCGGATTTTCAAAACTCGCCGGCCATTCTGTCCTCTTCTTTTCCATGACCATCGCCGACCGCATTCATTGGCGTTATTCCGTCAAAGTCGACACCGACCACTACTCCGTTTCCGAAGATGGGACGATTTCTTTTCGCTCGCTCGAAGGCCTGAACGAGCTCCTCGCCGCAATCAATATCTTCCCTGACCCCGAGCGTAGCGACGCCGAGTTTCATTATTATAAACTCGCCAAAGTCTACACCGAAGAACAAATCGCTAAACTCCGCGACAATTCCCAGCGCGACGCCGAGCGCATTTCCGCAATCATCCTCCCGAAATCTCCCCTTCCCCTTCTTTACGACGCCATCTCTCAAGTCGACCGCACAATATATTATCAGTTCAAACATATCTCCGACCAGCTCGCCCGCGAAACCGTCGGCCGTCGTATGATTATGGAGTCTTACGAACTCATGATTCAATACCTCGAATACGCTCGCGTCGACAACCCAAATCCGAACGCCAACCTCGCCAAAATGATCGAGCTCACTCGCCGCCTTCGCGACGGCATGGCCTATGTCAACCGCCTCCAGCTCATGCATCATCGCGAAATCTGCCAAACCCTCGAAAACCTCGTCCTCATCGACCGCATCACCAGCAAGACCTACAGCAAAGCCGTTCAAGCCACTAAACGCTGATGCTTGACCAGTATCCCAATCGCCCCGACGGTCTTTTCAACCCTCACGAAAACAACCCCGACCAAAAACTCGCCGACGAAGAGTTCGGCACTTTTCGTCATACTCGCTTTGAGGATTTTCTCCTGCGCGAACTCTGGCATGCCTACGATTGCGCCCGTAAGGGTAAACGCAAAACCGTCGACGAACATCGCTTCGAGCTCAACGACATGGAAAACTTAATCTATCTTCGCGATAGCATTATCCAACGCCGTTACAAACCCAGTCGCGGCGTTGCCTTCATCGTCCGCGACCCGGTCATCCGTGAAATCGTCGCCGCCCCTTTCCGCGATCGCGTCATTCACCATTTCCTTTATAACGTTTGTGCCGGCTGGTGGGACCGCCGCTTCATTATCGACTCCTATTCCTGCCGCGTCGGCAAAGGCACCCTCTTCGGCCAGCAACGCCTCGCCACCCACATCCGCCGCGCCACCAAGAATCACACCCGCCCCGCTTTCGTCGTCAAGCTCGATATTCAAGGCTACTTCATGAGTCTCGACCACCGCAAACTTTATGAACGTATTTGTTGGGGTCTCGACCGCCAATTCAAATATAACCCCGATACCACTCCCCACGTCCCACTCGACAACAAAGAATACTATCATAAAAACGGCATCCGCTGCCACGCTTGCGACCGCGACCAACTCTACCAGACCGTCAAGTTCCTCTGGAAACAAATCATCCACGACGATCCCATGAAAAACATCATCATCCGCGGCCCGCGCTCCGACTGGCGCGACCTTCCCGTTTCGAAAAGCCTCTTCAACCAGCCCAAAGGCCGCGGCATCGTCATCGGCAACTTGACTAGCCAGCTCCTTTCCAATATTTTCCTCGACCAGCTCGACCGCTTCATCACCTTCGATCTTGGTTACAAGCATTACGGCCGCTATGTCGACGACTTTTTCATCATCGTCCCCTCCGAACAGCGCGAACAGCTCCTCCGCGACGTCAACGCTATCCAAAAATACCTCGAGCGCGAGCTAAACCTCACCCTTCACCCAAAAAAGCAATACCGCCAACCCGTCGACAAAGGTATCCCCTTCATCGGCACCGTCGTCTACCCTCGCTTCATCGTTCCTAGCCGTCGCTCCCGCCGCAAGGCTTTCGAAGCCGCCTACAAACTCTCCACCCGCGGCGAAGGCGACATCGACGGTTTCGTCTCCCGCATGGGCACGACGAAACACATCAACTCTCGCCGCTTCTTCAAAAAACTTTTCGACAGCTTCGGCTGGGAATACGACTGGCTCCCTGAAGAAGAATACCAAAAACAAAAAGCCACCGCTCGCAAAGCTCGCGCAGCCCTTCCTCGCAAACCAACTCACACCAGCGACCCCGTCAGCTCTTCATTACAACACTCCTCCGCCACGACCAGCTCCATCCGCCGAACGCACGACACCTCCAATTCTCGCCGCGCTCGCCAAAAACAGCGTGCCGAAGCCAACCGCCCCATCCCCATTTCTTACAGCAGCCACCTTCCCGACCTCATCCCCGTCTTCACTCAAACTTCCCTTCTTCCTAGCGACCTCCTCCCTGATAATCTCCCTACCACGCCCTCCAAAAAAATCCCACCACTCCGCTCGCAAACCCTCCCATAGAACCCGCAAAGTCCCCGACACCCAAACTTCACTTTTCCCCGAAACTTAAAACACTTCTGCTTGGTAGTCGCTTGACAAATATGTTATAATTGAACGCATCATGAAACGCAAAGGCAAAATAATTATACTCTCCGACCGTGCTCCCTGGCCTCATGAACTACGCGTCGCAGAAATACTCGCACAAGCCAATCATGTTGTCGAGTTTCTCCCAGAAGCGCCCATAAAAACCGCCGATATACTCCTAAATGGCACAAAGTTCGAAATCAAATCGCCCAAAACCGGCAAAATCAACACTTTCGAACATAATATAAAAAGAGCCCTCAAGCAGTCTAAAAATATCATTATCGATTTGTCGCGTATGGACGGCAGAAAAATCCCAGAACATCGCGCGATCGCCTTTTTAGCCGCAAAATGTCAAAAACATCCACAGATAAAACAACTCCTCGTAGTTACGAAGCAGAGAAGGATTATTGACATCAAAACGATGCTATGATAACATAGAATTAATGAAGTTTCGCACGGAGCAGTATGTTCCTACCGCGAAACTTCTTTTTACTTATAATACGCCTTCCCCTCAATTCTCACATCCACATATTCCGGATGCAAATCCTTGTCCCGCAAATATTTTATCATCCGCACCGCATCCTCCGCCGTCACCGCCGCGTTTCTATCCATACTTACTTTAAAATAAGCCGCCTCGTCCGCCAAATCCACATACAATTCCCGACTCGTCGCCGCCGGCAAAGTCACTTTCGTCACCGTATAGCCCAAAGCCTTAAAATCTTCCTCTAGCTGAACAATGTACTCCTTCATCCGCGAAGAAATCTGCCCCCGCCCGCTCTCATCTACGATCTCCGCCGTCACCTTTTTCTCTTCAATCTCATTCGTTTCATTACGCCTACCAAAGCCGACCAATTCCTTCGCCCCGAGATAAGTTAGCAAACCCAAAATCGCCAACATCAAGCACGCCGACACGACCGATCGCACTCGTTTCCGGCGCAGCTGCTTCCGCGCCTGCATCCTCTCCGAATCCGACTCCGCCCGCTCTCGCTCCGCAACAATCGTCTGCCCCCGTTTCACCCCCTGCATCTTTCCTTGCCCACGCATCTTAACTTCCCGTTTCTTCTTCCGAAAACCTTAACCTTAAATCAAATCCCAACTTTACTTTCTCTTTGACTTTTTAATACTCTTTTTCTTCATTTTCTCTCGTTTTAGACGCAACTTCTCCTGCTCTGCCTTCATCTTTGCTAGCTCCTTTTCCGAAAACACCTTCATCTTCGCCAACTCTTTTTCAGAAAACGCCTGCGGACCCGCCACTTTATTAGCCTCCCCTTTTCCGACTTCCGCCACATCCGCTTCTCGCACCGTCGTATCCACCCCGTCGGCAATATCAATCAAAATCGTCGCCAATTTCCCCGCTGCGTCCGGCATCGCCTCCGCATGTAATTTCTTTGCCAACTCTTCCCGCTCCCGCGGCGCCCGAATCAAATGCCGCACCTCTTCAAGCAACAGCTTCGGATCCTGTTGAATCTTCTCATCACCCACCATCAAAACCGCCCCGAGATCTCTCAGCTTTTCCGCATTCCGCAGCTGATGCGCTCCCGGCAACCTCTCAAACGGCACCAAAACCACCGCCTTCGACAATGCCGCGAGCTCCGCAATCGTCGTCGCCCCCGCCCGGCTCACCACCACATCCGCCGCCCCCATCAACTCATACATCGCCGAATTAAACTCCCACATCCGGAACCCCGACTTCAACTTCGCTCGATCCCATTCCTCATATCTTTTCAAGTCGACCATGTTTTCATAATGCTTCCGCCCCGCGACCAGCCCCACATTCGTAAACTTCAACATCTCCGGCAAAATTTCCGTCATCGCCACATTAATATTCTCCGCCCCCTGGCTCCCGCCCGTCACCACAACCAAAGTCTTCTCCGGATCAAATCCAAAACTCTTCTTCAGATTCCGCTGCTTCGTCTCATCCACTTCCTGGAACTCTGGTGCCACCGGAATCCCGACTTGCACCACATTCCCGCCTTCCCCAAGCAACGGCGTCCCGTCCTTTTTCTTCAACTTCGACAAATCAAGGCCAGACCATCCCGTCGCAATCACCGTCGCATGCTCCATCAAAACTCGATTCGCCAAACCCGGCACCGCATCCGACTCGTGCACGACGTATGGGATTTTTAACTTCCGTGCCACCATCCCCACCGGCAGCCCTACAAACCCGCCTTTCAAGAAAATCACATCCGGCCTTTTACTTGGCAACAGTAATCTCCAGAAACTCTGAATCAACCCGCCGATAAATCCAAAAAATCCCGCAATGTTCCCAAACACCAGATCCTTCAAAACCAATCGCCAATTCCGGAACCAATCCTTCCAGGTCCACCCCGCATACCGCCGAAACTTCCCCGCGCAAACCTTCCGCACCCGAATATACGGCACCTTTTTGCCGCTTCCGAGGTCTTCCGAGCCCCACCGCACCCCAATTTCTGTTGTAATTTTTACAACATTTTTATAATATTTTCGATCCGTCCAAAACTCGACTTGCGCACGCGGCTTTTTCTCTAAAAGCTCCCGCACCACCGCCACCGCCGGCGTAATATGTCCGCCCGAGCCGCCCCCGACCACCAAGATTTTCATTCCCTTCAACCGTTTATCGCCAGTTTTCATGCCAACCTCCTTCTCGGCTCACGCATCGTCCTCGCGCCTACATTATTCGCGTTTTCTTTCTCTTCAGTCCTCGCTTCTCGGCTCGTGTAGCAAGAAAGTTGCAACGCTAGCCCTAGCGCCGCTGCCGTAAACAGCATACTTGTCCCACCATAGCTGAGGAGCGGCAGCGTTATCCCGGTCAGCGGAACCAGCCCCGTCATTGACGCAATATTGATTACCACATGTGCCGTTGCCCACGCGAAAATCCCCACCACGACCAGCGACTCCTCCGTATCTTGCAAATGGTTCGCCGTCCGGAGCAACCTCATTAGTAACGCCGTGAAACACCCCACGATCGCCACCAGCCCCACGAATCCAAATGTCTCTCCCATCACCGCAAACACCGAATCATTAATCGACTCCGGCAAATACCCTGTCGCCTGCACGCTATTCCCAATCCCGACTCCGAACAGTCCGCCCGTCCCGATCGCAATCATCGCATTCTCAATATGATATGTATCGCTCGAATCTTCGCTATTAAAAGTCAAAAGCCGCTCAATCCGATGCGGCGAACTTATAATCGCCACCACCCCGCACGCCCCAATCACCCCTAGCGTCGCCAAGAAGTATTGTATCTTCACTCCGCTCATAAACAGCATCGCCAGAATAATCGCCATCAAGCTCACGCCCGTCCCCAAGTCCTTCTGCACCACCACCACGAAAAACAGCGACAACCCGCTCACCACCGTAAACGGAACCCAAAAATCCAAGCTCGAAAGCTTCCCTTCCTTTTTTCGCTCCGCCATCAACCCCGCAAGATATAATACCAACCCAATCTTCAAAACTTCCGCCGGCTGGAAACTTAAACTCCCAATCTCAAACCACCGGCAAGCCCCCAGCTCACACTTCGCCAAGCCACTTCCAATCATCGCCAAAAACGCCAACAGCGCCGACAGCCCCAGCCCTCCGAACATCACTACTTTTGAAAACTTCCGCATAAACTGATATGGCAGCTTAAACGCAATAATCAGTACAATCAGCGACAAAATCACATTTATCGCCTGCCGAATCACAAAATAATTCTCACTGTAATTCGACCCATAAGTCGCGTTCAGCACATTCACCCGCATCGGCCCAATCGCATAAATCACAATCAACCCAATCCCCAGCAAAACCACCGTCAGCGCCCCAATCGCCCGGTCGCTCTTATGCCTCCGCATTCACCGTCTCCTCAATGTTATTCGCTCCCCGCGAAACATCTTTCGTCACCCCGCCTTGCACCGCCAAAAACACCCCAATAATCGCAAACACCCCTGCAATCACCCAAAACCGCATCACGATTTTTGCCTCCCCCCAACCTTTCGCCTCCAGATGATGATGTATCGGCGCCGAAATCAACAACTTTTTATGAAAAACTTTCTTCCAAAAAATCTGTATCAGCGACGACCCCGCCTCCACCACAAACACAATTCCGATAATTGGCAACAGGAAGAACGAATTCGTCATCATCGCCACCACCCCCAGCCCCGCACCAATTGCAAATGACCCCGTATCTCCCATCATAAACCGCGCCGGCGGCACATTAAACCAAATATACGACAGTAGCCATCCCACCACCGTCAAGCAAAACCCCGCCAGCATCCACTGCCCCTGGAACAGCGCAATCACCGCATACGCCCCGTACGCCATCACCGAAAGCCCTCCCGCCAGTCCATCCAACCCGTCCGAAATATTCACCGCATTCGACGTCGCCACCACCGCAAACGCGAAAATCAAAATCATCCCAATCGTCCCCACTTCCCAAATCCCCACAAACGGAATCTCAATCCCCGTCCACCCCAGCTTCACCGCAAACCACCACCCCATCAAAAGCCCCAGCGCCGTAATCATCGCAAATTTCACCGGCGCTCTGAGCCCCGCCGCGCCGCGTCCGTCCCCAAACACATTAATCACATCATCAATAAACCCAACAATACTTCCCCCGAGAAACCCGACCAGCGGCAGCCACGTCTGCTCCCGATTCATATTACAAATCGTCGTCACCAAAACCACCGCCACCACTCCGACCATCCCCGCCATCGTCGGGAAATGCCGCTGGAACTTCTTCGCGTGCAACTTCGTCATCACCGGCAGTTTTTCCCCAGTCAAAGTTTCCTTCTTCTGCTTCTTCCAAAAGTGATACTTATACGCAAAAAAAGTATAAATCGGCGTGAGAAATGTCGCCAAGAAAAACGCCGACAGCGCCAGAAGTAATCCGTAAAAAGCCTCATTATTCAGTGTATCTGCCATAATATATACTATATATTATATCACAGATTGCCCCTAGACAACACTCGAAAGAACTTTTGCTAAACTCTTTCAGAGTGAAGCCAGCAGGACAGTAATCAAATGTGTTATATATGATGAGTGGAGATTTTGGTTTTTGCGAGGAGATCCGGAGTTACGACGAGGACGAGCGTGACGGCCCCGCAACGGCGGGCGTCGTCAACGCGCTCCGAACGAAGACCAAAATCTCCACTCATTAGAAATACCTATTCATTGATTACTGCCCTGCTGGCTTCACCCGTAAATAATCCTGCACATAATTCTTAATCGCCGTAAACGTCGGCAACGCATGATTCTGCCCATCCGCCAACTTATTTTCCTCCCAAATCCTCACCATAATCACATACTCCGGCAACTCCCCCTCCGTGCCGCCCGCCCCCACATAAGTCGCCCAAGTCTCGTCGAACGAATAAACTCCATCCTTAATCACCTGCGCCGTCCCCGTCTTCCCGCCGACATAAAACCCTTCCGGATCCGTCCCGTTCGCCCGCCACGCGCGTCGCGTCCCATACATCAATTCCCGAACCATCTCGCTCGTCTTCGCCGACACCGTCTGCCGCACCGGCTCCGGATCTTCATTCTTCACAAATTCCCCGTTCACCATCTTCCCTGCCACCACCGTCGGCGTATAATAATACCCGCCGTTCACAACCGACGCAATCGCCGCCGCAACCTGTATCATCGTCGTCTGCATATTCTGCCCAAACGTCATGTTCGCATACGTCGACGCCACCCCATATTCCACCTCATCCGGCGACAAAACCAGCCCCGTCGACTCAATCAGCTCAATCCCCGTCGCCTGCCCTAGCCCGAAATGATTGTAATAATAATCATACAACCGTTCCTCGCCTTGCCGCGTAATTTCCGTCTCGCTCCCACCCAGCCATCTCAACACTTGCGTCGACGCCGTGTTCAAAGAATAATTAAACGCCATCTGAATCGTCTGCTGCCCGAGCAAGAACGATTCCTGGCTCGCATTCCGAATCGGCCAACCATCCACCGTCGTTTCCCCGTAATTCGTCCACATCGTCTCCGGCGTAATCAACCCATATTCCATCCCCGTCGCGAACGTAAAAGTCTTACACACGCTCGCCGGCTCGAACGCCTCCTCGACCACATGATTAATATACGCCGCCGCGCTCGTCACATTCCCATAATTTGCCGGATCATACCCCGGGTAATCCGCCATCGCCATCACCCGCCCCGAGTTCGGATCCAAAACCACCGCGCTCACGTTCGCAAACCCCAGCTCCTTCGACTTCTGCTCCAGAATCTTCTCAATATTATATTGCATATTTCGGTCAATCGTCAGCACCACATCTTCCCCATCCACCGCCGGAGTTTTAATGTTATCATTCCCAATCGACAGCGCCACATTGTTAATATCTTTCACCGTTCGAAGCAGTCCGTCCTTCCCCGACAAAATCTCATTCAACGCCCCCTCAACCCCATACTGCCCAATCCCGTCCGCATTCACGAACCCGAGCAACGTCGACGCCAAAGTCCCCTCCGGGTACACCCGCTTCGTACTCGCCTGAAGCCACACCCCTGCGAGATCCGCCTCCGCGACCTGCTCCGCCGCTCTCCGTTCAACATTCTTCCCCACAATATAATACCGCCGCGACTTGTCCGCAAACACATCGCCCCACTCCGCCACCCGCTTGTCCCCCAAAATCCCCGTCAGCTTCGCCTCTGCTTCTGCCTGATCCGTCACCATCGGGTCCACAATCACCGTATACACCGTCGCATTCATCACCACCGCCACCGGCTCATCCCCGTCCATCATATAAATCTCCCCCCGCTCCGCCTTCAAAACATTCTGCAAAGTCTGCTGCGCCGCCGCCTTCTCCACCCACTCATCATGCTGCACAATCTGAATAAAAAACAGCCGCACCAGAATCACCCCCATCACCGCCAGCAACCCCA
This sequence comes from uncultured Candidatus Saccharibacteria bacterium, assembly GCA_948868795.1. Taxonomy (GTDB): domain Bacteria; phylum Patescibacteriota; class Saccharimonadia; order Saccharimonadales; family Saccharimonadaceae; genus Nanosyncoccus. Next base: position 11,985 of record CAQRDK010000010.1, read on the forward strand.
ACCTCAGCAACTTATTTCTGTTCATGCTTATATTATAGCATAACTTCTTCACAATCTAACTCACTTATGCTATAATAAAACCAAGATGAAGGTCATCTTAGGTGCTCGTAACTCGGGATTTCGACTACGATGTCATCCTTCTCGGCGAACTCCGCCCACGCAGCGCACCGAGAGAAGACACAACGCTTGACTTCGACCAAAATCCTGGCCGCAAGAATTACCGCTTGGCATATCGTAGCGTGCGAGCTAATCGGGACACTACCCTCAAAAATCTTGCTCAGCCTCCGCTGGGCTAGATTTTTTGTAAAAATGATATTTCAAGCTCTTAATCACATGCTTCCATATTCGCTCAAGTTCACCCGGAGCCACTTCGTCAATAAACTCTTCAATCCGTAAAGCATCCATAACTCTCGCCTGGCACAATATCAAAAACTCCGTCTCCCCCGCTACTACAATTTCATGATAACCTCGCCGAAGCTGCGGTTGAGATGTAATCGGAATTGCAAACAACATCCGCTCATTAAACTTCTCCAGCACCAAAACCGGACGCGTAAAGCGCTCACCTTTGCCAGTCTCTTCCGACCCAATTCCTGCCCCAATATTCGCCCAATATACCCCTCCGACATAAATGTCATCACGTCGCTCCCGTTTTTCTATTTCTTCCGCCACTCTCGCCCATCCCGCAAAATCTTCCGATAACTTCCCATGCTCTCCAGCGTAGCATATTTCACTAATTTTTACCAAGCACAAGCACCATCCTCCCAGGCCATTTTCAAGCGCCTTCAAAAATCCGCCATTATACCACAAACCGCTCAAAACTTACAAGCACAAGCACGAAGAAAACTCAATGCGCAAAAATGGCGACACTCTTGCCGCCATTTCCAAAAACGCAAAAACACAAGAACCCTAAATCCCCGACACCGCCAATCCCCAAGTCCCCACAGACTTCCTACTCCGCATACCCCCCGACCGTCGCGTCCGACATGCTCGCCGCGACCGTGCTGTTCTCTGACGCTGCAATCGAAGTCAACCGCGCCTTCTCGACCGCGAGATCTTCCTTCTTCGCCTGCAAATCCGAAATCTCACTCTCAATTTCCGAAAGTTGATAATCATAGTTCGTCGCCTGCGTTCCCTGCGCGACATAAATTAGCCCCACAATCAGAACCAAAAGCCCCACAATCGCTGCATTCGAAATCGAACCCAAAGTCTTCGGCGTATGCCGCACTGTATTATAATTCCTTGACCAGCCGTTCGCGCCCATCGCCTGCCGCGTCATATTCGACGCCGCCAAAGATGCCGACCGAGACGCCGCCCGTCGCGATGTATAAGTCTGTTGCTTCATCGCCTACCCCCGCGAACTTCGGCAAACCCGCACGCCCCGAAGCTCCTGTATCCCCCGCCGTTCCCGGCCAATTTTATTTGTTTCATTTTTCCTCGCATTTTTATTTTTGTATAATTTCATCACAACTTACGCCCGCAAGCCGTCACTTATCAGCATAAGTCACAACTCGCGACCGCAAATCAATTCTTAGACCGAGGAGTTTGCACGACAGAGCCATAAGTAATCGCGCACTCCCCGGGAAGGTCATGTATTTGGAAACACTCCGGTTTTTAACTCTATAAAACCATTTTCCGTAGTCAGGTCGCCCCGACCATTTTCCGCGGCCAGGTCATCCTGGCCATTTTTGGTGAGCCCTTCGGCCCATGTCGCGAGATGTTCACGCTGTCAGATACCTCCTCCGCACCCGCCGCCTAAACGCCGTAGCACGTCAGATTCCGCCTGAACATCCCGTGGATTTCGAAACGTCATTTTGCTAAAGAACATTTCATCTAAAACCAACCCGCCAGCGGCAAAATGCAACTTTCTAGATGCGTTGGGATAGCCGAAACCATCCCAACGCTCACCGCAGGCAATGCTCTTTCGAGCCAGAAACGGCTACCGCAGGCAATTTAGATTGATTTGCATCGCAGACCGGACGAACCAGTCCGCGATATTTTATGGTGGCAGAGCCAACCCGGACCAAGACCTCAGCCGAAGCATCCGTCGAGCCCTAGATCGACCCGCCCATGAATAACTAGCTTCCGCTAATTATTTACCGAAGTTAACCTTAACCTTCTGTGCACGAGAACGGTTGCTGGTTACAATAATTTGACGTGGCATAATTTTGCCTCCTTTTTGTTATTTTGTTTTTATTTTTATCAATTCCAAGCCCGCCGAAACACTAGCCTCTCGCCGCCAAACTCTAAGTTTCCACACTCTACAGTCTAACAGCAGCTCGAAGTTTCGCGCTCCTCGCTCTTGGGTTGATAAACAACTCCTCATTTTCCGCAACCACCGGTTTCCGTGTCAGCACCTTCAACAATGATTCCTCGCCATGCGCCGAAGCTTCCTTCAGGTAATCCTTCACTAGCCGATCCTCGAGACTATGAAAAGTAATCATCGCGACTCGCCCGCCCGGCTTCAAAATCCGTGGTAATAGTGGCAAAGTCCGCTCGATCTCTCCTAGCTCGTCATTCACGGCTATCCGAATCGCCTGGAAGATCCGCGTCGCCGGGTGCACCTTTCCGTGTCGCCCAAACTTCGCCAACGCTTCGCCCAGTTGCTTCGTCGACGTCCACGGTCTCCCGTGCACAATCGTCCGAGCCACCAGCTTCGCAAAGCCCGGTTTTTCCTCGCCATATTTCTCCAGAATCTCCGCCAGATCTGCCTCGCGCCATTTATTCACGATCCGATCCGCAGTCAAATCCTGGGTCTGGTCCATCCTCATATCGAGCGGCCCATCCTTCGCGAAAGAAAACCCTCTTTCTGCCCTATCCAGTTGCGGAGAAGACACTCCAAAATCCATCAATATCATATCATAGGCGTTTCCACACTCAATTTCCTGTAGCACCGCATTATAAAAGTCTAAGTTCACGATTCTCAACGGGTGACTCGCAAATTTCTCCCGTAGAATCTTCACCGCGTTCTCGTCTCGATCGACCAGCGTCGCTCCCTTATAATTCTGTGTTACATCCAAAATCTCGCTCGCGTGTCCCGCATATCCCGCCGTCAGGTCAAGATAACTCTCGCCTTCCTTCGGCTGCAAAACCCCGAGCACCTCTGATAATAATACAGGTTTATGAAGTTCTTCCATGTTATAATTATACACTACGCGTTCGACTTTCGCCACTTCCGCGCGCCTCCCGGCAAAAGCCGTTCAGCTACATAATCATAACTTTTACTTTTGTTTGAAACCGTTCAACTAGAAATTTCCGCGTTTTTGTGTTTTTCGTTTCTTTTTGTTTGAGTTATACACTTAATCTACTACAATTTCGGTCTGCCGAAGCAAACCACGCATTGTAGCCGTTGAGAGACTTATTGTGTATATGTTGAGTGGTTGGTCCACATTGAAAATGTCGACCGATAGAGTTAATTGGGAGGTGTTTGTTGGATGTGCGTATTGGTTTCGGTTTCGCGTATCCTAAACGCGCGCAAAAACTCCTAGTTGGCCGGTTTCAAACTTTGTTAATCTACTTACCTTCTTTAGATAACGATTTTGTGGTTGTTTTCGCCCGCAGTAAGTGTTTATTTTCGAATCTTCAGTTTTTCTGAATTGTTTATTTTCGTTTTATTTCACTTGTTTGTGTGGGTGTTCGTCCACTGATTTAAGTTTAACCGACTTTTTCCAAAAACACAAGCCCATTTTCCAAACTTTTTCAACATCCCTTTTCCCACTTTTCCACAGCCCGCGCTTATTTTCCCTATTCCAACAGATACCAAACTTTTCCACATTCCCTGCTTTCTCCATGTGGAAAACCGCCATCAACCGAACAGCAGAAGGCGCCCTCCTTCGAGGACGCCTCTGGCAAAAACATAAGATCAGTCCATCTCGCTGAGCAGCTCCAGACTCTCCCAGAGCTCTTCCGGAATACCCCTCAGCTTCATCATTTCCCGGTTTACCAGCTCGTCATCGTTCAAAACGACGTTCAGTTTCACCTGCGGAATCACCGGCTTCCGGCTCATGCCATTATGACCATCGATGATCAACCCCACCTCATGCTCGCAGTCATAATATGCGTTCACGCACAGCCCCAGCAGCTCCTTCGCGCCCGCAAAGCCATCCATCTCCGGCTCCGGTCGCGTCGTGCTGACGTCAATCACTCTCGCCATGAGGTTTACCAGCTCGCAGTTCTCCGAACGCACTTGATCGTTGCCGATCTCGCCCGGTTTCAGCGTGCATTGCGCCGGCTCTGTCCAGGCCTGTCTGAACGGACCGTCGCCCACGGCGACATACTTCTGGACGGAAACACTCACCGTCTCCCGCCTCCGAATCGCGTTCGCCCAAGTGGCCACATCCGGTACCTCAGTCATCACATACAGTCTGTCAAACAATTCCTTCACGCACCTTTCTCAATTTTTGCTCACAAGGAAACTATTGCCGAATTATATAGATTTTCGACAATCCAAACGCAGGTGGTATCTTTCAACCCCTTACTCCTCCATTCTAGCACACATTTCAATTTTTGTCAAGCATAGGCTCAAAAGCCCTCAAAACTGCCACCGACAGAGGTCATTCTCGCCCTTCCCCGCCACCCATTCGCCAAAACCCGAACATCACCACCTCCACCCGAACAAACTTCCATTTTCCCGAACATTCCCCGCAAACCCGAACACTCACTTCAAAATCCGAACATCCCTCTTCCTATTACCTCCCAAATATTTTATAACTTCAACTTTTCCCATGCTATAGACCTTGCAGCACTATCATAAACATTTCTTAATCAACCCCTTCCCTTTTCTCCCCTCTTACGTTATAATGATACAAAATGAGGAGGTAATATATGGACAATTCCGACAATTCAGTCGATCAGAACACCGCGGCCGTTGCCGCCGAACAAACCGAGCAAGCTTCACCAGCCACAGACGAAGCCCAGACTAACGCCGACATTCTCGCCGCCCAAGCCGCTCAAACTCAGGCCGAATCCACCGAGACTGAAGTCACCGAACCTAACAACGCCGATGACGACGAGCCCGTCGACCTCTCCCAGGGCGCCAACACCACCGACGCCGCCCGCACCGATGACGACGATATGGACGACCGCGAATATCGCCGCGCCGAAGATTCCTTCGATGTTTTTCATTGGGCGAACGAAGTCGACGAAGTGAAAAACAACGTCTCCGTCGAGCTTTTCCTCTTCAACAAAAACTACACCCCCTTCCGTGTCCGCTATTCCGATGCTCTCACCGCCTCCGTTAAAGCAATGTTCATGCAAGAAGCCACCGGCTTCATCATCAAAGAAGCTGACAAAGGCCTCGAGTGCCGCGAATACGAAAAATCCGACGGCGAAGATAAGGTCATCTACCGCACGAAACTCAGCAACGTCGGCCGCGCCGAGACCCTCATCCACCTCATCGAACACGAATATCGCAACATCGACTCCTATACCGACCACGTCGACGAGTTCAAAAAGGTGAAAGGCATCCTCGCGAAGTTTTCCTACCCCGGTAACGACGGCGAGACAAAAGTCTTCTACATCGCGAAAGCCATCTCCCCCAGCTCCGCTCTCAAAGGCGGCACTTCATGGGAGCTGAATGGTGAGAGCTTCGAACCCTTCTCCGCCGAAGTCGCCCTCAAGATGCCTGATGACAACCAAGTCGCCATCATCGACGGCACTATCGTCATTTTCAACCAATCAAAGTTCGAGAACCTCTTCCAATACGATTACAAATCCCAGGTCATTGCCGACTCCAAGGCCAAGGAAATCACCGACAAATACAAACTTTCCTTCGCCGAAGGTCTCACCCTCAATTCCCTCCTCCAAGACCGCAAGCCCCTCGTGAAGAAGCTCCAATCTCTCGACATCGCCGCCGAAATGCCCCAAGACAAACTCATCGACTACGCCGACGAAATGCAACTCGAACTCATGACCGACGACGACGGTTCAATCATCATCATGGACGACAAAGACCTCACCATGTTCGTCAACCTCCTCTCCGAAGACTACTTCGTCTCCCCAGTCAACGGCCGCCGCTACGAGATCAAATCCAAGAAACTCCTCTCCGACCCCGAAGGCGAGCCGCCAAGAGGATAGTGAGCGAAGAAAAAGTTTCACTTTTTCTTCCGAACGACGCAGGGGCGGAAGTGGCGTCAGCCACGCAACCGCCCCGAGGCGCGTAGGAATTGCGCGAAGACTTTAAGTAAAACTTAAAGTCTTCCGAAATGACACCCGCGCACAAAGCGAACGCAGTGAGCGCTAGATAGTGAGCGAAGGAAAAATAGAAATGCCCCGTCCACCGGGGCATTTTTCTCTAACTTAAACAACCGCTAGCTAGCCTACTCAGCCGCCGGCAACAAAAACTGCTGCATCTCACCATTCAAAATCTGGAAATACGCCTGCATCGTAAAGGCCTTCTGTCCCAGCATCGAAAGAATCGTAAACAAATCCGTCCTGAGCGCTTCGACTGATTCATTCTCGTCCATCTCCGCCTCAATCTTCAAAAACGGCCCTTGCACGCCTTCAACTTCATCCAAATAAATCACCGTCCGGTTGTCGAGCCAAACTTCCCGCCGTTGCCGACTCACTTCCGCCGCCTTCCGAAACCCCAGCTGGTGAATCATCCCTGTCGCTTCAGTGTAATCCCCGACCCGCGTAAAATTCACATAATCCACCCCGCTATCCTCGATGTGCCGCTTCAGATACATAAAATATTCCGCCGGCTGCTCAGTCGTCCGCACTTCCGTCCGCATCACCAACCGCGGATAATTCATATTCGGCCGCCACTCGCTCGGCAGGTATACCCGCTCGTGCTGCCAAATCACCGGAGACATCTCCATACCAATCCCCGCAATCTGCCGCTCAAATGCCCCGCGGTCCAAGAGCTGACTCTTCACAATCAACTTTTTCATAAGCCTATTATATCATGTCTCCCGCGAAAACCCAACCCAACCAACCCCAACCCAGCCAACAAGTCACAACCCCACACCATCCACAAAACCTCTACCTCGCCACCCAACACCACTAGCTCAACCGCCTAACTAAATCTACAAATCGCGCTTCATTCGTTTCACAATCAAAACCGCACCCGCTGCCGCCGCGAACACGACCGCCCCGCCCAAAACTAAACCCATTCCCCGCGCCGCGTTCGAAGCTCTCTCTTCATCGCTCGCGCCAGTCTTCGGCACTTCCGCCACATCCCCAGAAGTTAAATCACTCGAAGCCACAACCTGAGTCGCCGTCGGCTTCTTTACTTGTGCAGTCGCTAAATTCACCAGCGCCACCTCAGCCTTCATTTCAGCCACGTCCGCCTCAACCTTACCAGTCTCGACAACTTCATCCCTCTCAGCCGCCAATTCCTTCACCACTTTCGGCTCCGGCACTGTTGTCGAAATCACTTCCTTGTTAGAACTTACCGGCACCACGGTCGCAGGTTTACTCACATTTCCCGCCCCGCCAGCGTTCGCACCGTTCACGGACGCAGCGGTCAAAGAACCAGCTTGAGCAGCCGAAGAAGCAGAAGACGAAACCTTCCGATCCACTCCCGCCGTCATTCTCAACCCTCGCGCACCCTCCTCCAGCGCCGCAATCAGCTCTTTCGCCTGCGCCGCCGTAAGCCGTTCAATATTAATCGTCTGCGCCCGCTGCACCCATCCCTGCAAATAAGTCCGCATCGCCGCCACCTCTTTCGCGTTCGCAACCGTTCCAGCCGCCCCGCCCGCCGTCGCGTCCAAAGCCGCTTCCGCCTGCTTGACCGCCGCCGCAACTTTTTCCGAAACACTCAAAGCGCTAGCCGTAACTACCTCACTTTCGACAGACACCGCCGCAACCGGCACCGCCCCCAAATTCAATCCCATAATCATCGCGCCCAGCGCCAATACATGCAGCGTCTTTTTCACTTCGTGTCTCCCAACGTTTAAGTATTTTTACCTCTAACCCCATTCTAGCAAAGAAAACTCCCCCGGTCAACGACAAGCACTATAGCAGAACGCCCATAACTTCCGGTCAACGACAAGCGCAATAGATTTTACTTCATCTTCCGCGCCAATTTCTTACTCGCAAACTGCCCGTTGCTAAGCAGAATCGCCAAAACCGCCGACAATAAAAGCACCGCTACCATTGACCAAACCATCCAGTTCCACCCGACCAACCAAATCTTCCCTGATTCTGCACCAAAACCCATCCAAAAAACTTGACTAATCGCTTCGCCATTCACCGCACCGAGCAGCAACGCCATACCCAGCCCCACTACCAGAGAGAATGCTACCGTCATCACGCTCAAAATCAAAAGATAACTCAAATACACCAGTCGCACCTGCCCTCTTGTCGAGCCCATCGCATGATAAAGCGCAATAATCTTCATATCTTTTCCAATCAACCGTGCATACGTACTTACTGCGATTATCAACGCAATCACCGCCAGAACCGCCGCTGTTATTCCAAACACCAACCAAACTAGCTGAAAGTTATCGTAAGTCGTTAGCGGATCAGAAACTGCCGACATCGTCAAATATTTATATCCGTTTTTACAATGGCCAAACGCTCGATCCAAATCCAGACAATAATTCGCCTCATCCCTATAATAATTATATGCCGCCTTGAGGTCCGGAAACTCCGCAAACACCAACCCCATCTCCGCCGTATCCATTTCAGAAACCGCGCCTATTTCAGAAACCGCATCCACTCCAGATCCCTCACTCACTTCCGCAGCCCCAATCATAAAGTTCTGGCTCGTCCCCGTCACAATCTGGCCAAAAATCATATTTAACGGATTTCCGCTCTGTTCAACGCTCGACAACGACAAATCGCTCGCGTATACGCCTCCCGGCAAAATCCCCACAATCCGGCTTTCATTATCCTCGGCCTTAACTTCCTCAAAAATCGTTTGCACCGCCTCCACTCGTCGCTCGACTCCCGCGTCCCATCCTGGAAGCTGAACACCCTTCATCTTCGCCACAGTTGACAAAGGAATCGCCAACCCTTCTCCTTCAAATTCAAAAACATTCTTTTCCAACCGATAGAACATTCCGTCCTCACCCGAAATCATCGTAGCCGAAATCGCTTCCCCTCCGTACCGCTCAATATTCCGCCGTATCTCCGCAACTTCCTCCGCCGTATCACACTCCTCCCCGCAGAACTTCGTATCAACATTGCTCATCACCAGCACCTTCCCCCCGGTCGGCGCCAGCATTTTTCCTAAAGCCGCATTTTCCAAACCTTGCAAGAAAAACGCTCCCGCCATCAGCACGCTGAACAATAGCCCCACAATAGCCACCACCGTCAGCGCCCGTTTCTTATGTGCCTTTACGCCCGCAACCCCCAACCGCAAACAATCCAAAACCCGCATCACAACCTCCTCTTGCCGAACACTTTAATCCTCTTTCAGTTTCTTCGCAATGTGCTTCGCCGAGAATCGCCGCCGCGTAAAGAGCAGAGAAATCGGCGCCACCAGCATAATAATCACCAGAATCAACCAAAACATTTTATTAAACAAGAATAACGTCACTTTCGGCAAATAGCTCAACTTATAGAACTCTTGTAGCCGCACCGCCAACGCTCCAGCGCTCGTTACTGCCATAATCGCAATAAATATAAACGCAATCACAAAAGTCGCCACAACCGCGAGCAAACACAACTCTACTAAATACAAGAAATAAATCAAATAAATATTCCCGGTACTCGCACCCATCGCTCGATAAAGCGCCACCGTCGCCGCATCGCTATCAATCAGATGCGCAAAAGTCATAATCGCCACAATTGCCGCCACAACAAGTAGCAAAATCTCCGCCGCAATCAACAAGGCCCGCTGCGTATTAAATGACCCTGCCACCGCTAAAGTTGTCCCAAACAAATCCTGCGCATGATATTTATAATTCGTATACAGCTTCACGCCCAGCGCTTCGTCCTCTGGACTAGCATACGCCACCGCCTGATATGGATCGCTAAACTTTGCTACCATTGTTTTATATGTCAACTCCTTTTCATACCACCCCTGCCCTCCCGCCAGATATTCCTTCAGCTGGCCTTCAATATATGGCAAAACTTTCCCCGATCCATCGTCAATAATCCAAAATGTATCGTTCGTCGCACCCGGCAACTGCCCCAAAATCAAATTCAACGGATTCGCCCCCGACAAAGTTGGCTTACCTTCCTCCGTACCCGGAATCTCCCCTACCCGATACAGCGTCGACTCTAACCGCTTCACTAGATCTTCATTATCAATCGTCGACAAGAACCCTTCCGGCATCAAAACCGGCATCATCCCCTCCGGCACCTCCGACAAATCTTCCGTGATAAAATCTTCGACCACCGATTTTTCAATCACTTTATACGTATACTCCATCTGATAAGACCAATAATACCCGGCCACTTCCCCGCCATATTCGCTCACTCGCTCGCGTAGTTTTACGTCATCCGCTTCGTTCAAAACCGGCACCAAACTCACTTCCGACATCTCCCCTGGTTCCCGAATCGAACCATGATACCCGTCATCATCGCCATTCTTATTTCCGGTATATATTGTCCAGGCATAAACCTCCCCGCCCGTCTGTCCCGCCGAAGCCGCAATCGTCGTTTCTTCAATCCCCGACGCAATAAAGTTAAATCCCATCACCACGCCAAACAACACAGAAATCGTCAAGATAATAACCGCACTTCGCTTTTTATGCTGCGCAATATTGCTCCAACTAAGTCTCAAAGCATCAGAAAACTTCAGTCCCATTCTACTCCTCCACGCCTTCCCCGGTCTCGCCAGCATTCGCCATGCTTACCCTCCCGTCTCTAATCCCGATAATCTGCGTCGCGTATTTCTCAACCATCGGGTCATGGCTCGCCACAATCATCGTCGCCCCAGTTTCCTGCTGGATCTTCTTCAACATCTCAATCACATTCCGCGCATTTTCCGGGTCAAGGTTGTTCGTCGGCTCATCCGCGAGAATAATCTCCGGATTCATAAACATCGCCCTCGCCGCACAAGCTCGCTCTGCCTGTCCACCAGAAATCTCCGCCGGCAAACTCTCCAACACGTCAGCAATCCCAAGCATTTCCGCAAGTTCCTTCGCTCTTGCCTCGCGCTCTTTCTTCGCCATTCCCGCGAATATCCCCATTAGCGCAATGTTCTCCGCCACCATCAGCTGCGGCTGAAGATAAAACCCCTGGAATATAAACCCAATCTTATGTCGATAAAAATCTGCCCGCGCCCTCCCCTTCAACTTGCTCACATCTTGCTCGTCAATCAGCACTTGCCCGCTCGTCATCGGCTCAATCCCGCCAATAATACTCAGCAGCGTCGACTTCCCCGACCCGCTCACCCCGCGCAGCATCGTAAAACTCCCCGTCGGAATCTCTAAATTAATATCGAAAAGTACCGGTTTCTTGCCATACTTTTTGTTAAGATTTTGAAGTTTAATCGTCATAACCCCATTGTATCATATATTTAATACAACATATAAAAAATCTCCAAAATCCAAAATCTTATACCCTCTCCCCCTTCCTCGCCCGGTTCGCCCACTCGTCCGCCAGCTCGTTCATCTCCGTCCCCGCGTGCCCCCGCACCCAGACAAACTCCACCGGGTTCTCCTGTGTCAGCTGATACAGCCGCTTCACGATGTCGAGGTTCTTAATCTCCCCCGTCTTTTTCTTCCACCCCTTCGCCGCCCACCCCGGCGCCCACTTCGTCACCACATTAATCCAAAACTCCGAATCGCTATGAATCTCCAACTCCTCCCCCGCCGCATATTCAATCGCCGCAATCATCGCCAACCCCTCCATCCGAATATTCGTCGAGTTCTTCTCGCCCCCCAGCGCCACCGGCTTCCCATTCTCCAAAACCGCAAATCCCCCCGGCCCCGGGTTCGGGCTTGCGCTCCCATCCGTCCACAAAACTTTCATCTTACCTCCTGAATCTTACTATAAATATCATACCAACTATACACCCTCTCCGCCCCCACAATCGCCAAATCCCGGTTATATGGCTGGTCAAAAATCATCACCCGCGTCTTCCCTTCCATTCCTAACAAATATTCCGGCAGATCATCAATCATCACCTCCACCCCGTTCTCCGCACAAAAAGTCCCCTTGTCGTTCAGTGCCGGCCGCCCGAGGTCGAACGCAATCTCATCATACAAAATCCCGTTCTCCTCCAGCCATAGCTTCGTCGTCTCCTCCCAAGTCGGCCGCGGCATCTCCGGCACCAGCGGGTCATGATTATTCCGCCCCGTGATAATCCAAATCTCATGCCCCTCCTCTTTCAGCTTCCGAATCACCTCCGCCGCATAAGTCTGCGCCGGCCACCGATACATCTGCTCAATCCCATACTTCTGCCAAAACTCATCCCGCGTTTCCCGGTCCCACTCATAAATCTTGCTCAAATGATGCTCACCCAAGTTCGTCAGTCGCCCCTTCCCCGTCTCTGCACAAAATTTCGTCCCGCACTCGATCACAAACTCCTGCCGATAATTCAGCACCCCGTCAATATCCACGCCAATCCGCATCTTACCTCCTCAAAAACTCGCGAACTTCATTCGCATCTTGTCTTCATCTTATCACACTTACGCTTATTTGTCAATAACCTCATCCACAATCCCGTATTCGCGAGCCTCTTCCGCCGACATCCAGTTGTCCCGGTCCATATCTTTCTCTACCTGCTCGATGCTCTTCCCCGTCCGCTCCGCGAAAATCTCAATCAACCGCTTCTTGATATAGACGCTCTCGCGCAAAGTAATCTCCTGATCCGTCACCTTCCCCTGCGTCCCCGACGATGGCTGGTGAATCATAATCCGCGAGTTTGGCAAAACAAACCGCTTCCCCTTCGCCCCGCACGCCAGCAGCATCGCCCCCATCGACGCCTGCAACCCAATCCCGATCGTCTGCACGTCCGGCTTCACATAATTCATCGTATCAATAATCGCGAGACCATCATAGACCGAACCCCCTGGCGAATTGATATACAACTTAATATCTTTCTTCGGGTCTTCATTCGCTAGGAACAAAAGCTGCGCCACCACCACGTTCGCCGTCGCCGAATTCACCTCGTCGCCAAGAAACACAATCCGGTCGTTTAGAAGTCGCGAATAAATATCATACGCCCGCTCTCCCTTCGTCGTTTCCTCGACTACCGTCGGTACTAAATAATCTTTCATAATTTCTCCTTTACTATATTATAACCTATCAACGTTCGAATTCATCGCATCCGTCAACTCCCCCAGCATCATCTGGTTCGCCTGATACTCCTCAACTCGCGCATTATTCTCATCAATCTTCGCGTTCAACTTTTCTCTTTCCTCGAGCAACTTCTCACGCGCCTCCGTCAGCTCCGCCCGCCGCGTCTCAAACTCCTCGTCCGTCTCGAAGCATCCCGCCACCTCCGCGCACTCATTAAACTCCGCCACTTCCGCATCCAATGCCTCGACCGCTTTCAGATATTCATCCCGCTCGCGCTCAATCGCATCCTTCGTCGCAAAAATCAACTTCCGAAGCTCCTCGCTTCGCGCTTGCAGTTCCCGAAACGGCGCCTGATATGTATCATAAAACTCCACAATCTTCAGCCGATTCCGGAAATACTTCGCATATTTCGCCTCCAGCTCCTCCGGCAGCTCACGCAGCTTCGTCCCCGCCCGCGTCCAGACCTCCTCCGTCTGCTCGTTCTCCGCATAAGCCTCCAGCTCCGTCTCGAACCACTCCTCGTTCTCACTCCGCACCTGCGCCAGCATCTCGCGAATCTCCTCCCTCTCCGAAGGCCCCATCCGCTCCCACGCCGCGTGCAAGAGTTCGTGCGCCAAAGTCACCTTATTCGACGCCGACAGCCGCTCCTCCGTAATCTCGTACACATAAATCTTCCCCTCCGTGTAGCACCCCAAGAGCGACAATTCCGTCTTATGGCTATCACAATGTTCATTAAAACTTTCCCGCGCCTCCAACACCGGCTGCGTCGCTTTCAAAATCCGCTCGCCCGTCGACGTCAACTCCAGCTCCGTCGTCAGCGTCGCCATCTGCTCGCTCGGGCTATACCACAGCCCCGCCCAGAAATCATGCACCGTCCGGCTCTGAACCACGAAGTTCACCGCAAGCATCACCGCCGCCACCACAAACACCGCCACGATTTCTCGCCGCATCTGCCGCCGATTTTCCTGCCGCACCTCTTCCGTGATGTCTGCTACTTGTTTATTCATGTTTCACTTTTAAGCTCAACTTCTTCGACTTCACCCCGCCCAAAGCTCTACCTGAGTCTTTACTCGAACTTTTACCTGACGCCCCGCCCGAAAGCCCCACTTCGACGATCGCACCCTTATCCAAGTTCCCCGCGATAATCTCCTCCGCAATCAGCGATTCGACCTCATCCTCAATCACCCGCCTGAGAGGCCGCGCCCCGTTCTTCGGATCATAACCTTTTTCGATCAAATACGCCTTCACCTCCGGCGAAACCTTAATCCCGATCCCCTTCGTCGCGAGTCGCTTCCTGAGCTCTTCCAGAAGATTATCAAAAATCCGTTCCACGTTCTCGTGCGTCAGCGCATGGAATACCAGAATAGCGTCCAACCGGTTAATCAGCTCCGGCTTCATCACTTTCTTCAGCGCTCGCATCGCGGTTTCCTTGCTCGCTTCATATTCCTCATTCAGCTCATGCTTATCGCGCAAACTCTTCGCCGTGAAGCCCAGCTCGCTCTCGCGATACATCTCGTCCGCGCCCAAGTTCGAAGTCAAAATCACCACCGTATTATTAAACTTCACCTTATTCCCCTGCCCGTCCGTCAACACTCCGTCTTCCAAAATTTGCAGCAACATATTAAACACGTCCGGATGCGCCTTCTCGATTTCATCGAACAGGACCACCGAATACGGCCGTCGCCGCACCGCCTCAGTCAACTTCCCGCCGTCTTCATAGCCGACATACCCCGCCGGCGCCCCCACCAACCGCGAAACATTATGTTTCTCGCCAAACTCGCTCATGTCGATTTTAATCAGCGCATTCTCCCCGCCGAACACCTCGCGCGCAATCACCCGCGCGAGCTCCGTCTTCCCCACCCCAGTCGGCCCCATGAACAGGAACGACCCAATCGGCCGGTTCGGGCTCGCAATCCCGCTACGCCCGCGCCGAATCGCCTTCGCGACCGTCACGACCGCCTCGTTCTGCCCAATCACCGACTTTTTCAGATGCTCTTCCAGCTTCCCTAAGAGCTCCAGCTCCGACCCGTGAACCTTCGACACCGGAATCCCCGTCTTGAGCGAAATCGCCTGCGCGAGATCCTCTTCCATCAGCACCGGCCGCTCCTCGTCCTCACTCTTTTTCTTCAGCTCCTTCAAGCGCGCCTTCGCTTTCTCCATTTCCGCCTTACAGAGCGCCGCCGCCTCGAAATCCTCCTTATCCGCCATCTCCGCCATCTTATCTTCGGCTTCTTTGAGCTGCACTTTCAGCTTCTTATACTCCGAACCGCCCTTCTTATCCGCCGCGACTTTCGCAATCGCCGCCGCCTCATCGATAACATCAATCACCTTGTCCGGCATAAACCGATCATTAATATATCGTCCCGACATATTAATCGCCGTCTCCAGCATCTCATCCGGAATCTCCACCCCGTGATGCTTCTCATAATGCCCCTTAATCCCCTTCAAGATCTTCAGCGTCACCTCCGCGCTCGGTTCCTCCACCATCACAATCTGAAACCGCCGTGAAAGCGCTTTGTCTTTCTCGATATTCTTCCGATATTCATCCATCGTCGTCGCCCCGATCAACTGCAACTGCCCCCGTGCTAATGCCGGCTTCAAAATATTCGCCGCATCCATCGACCCTTCGCCCGCCCCCGCGCCAGTCAAAAGGTGTAGCTCATCAATAAACAAAATAATATCTTCATTCGCAAGCGCCTCATCAATCACCCCCTTAATCCGCTCCTCGAACTCCCCGCGAAACTTCGTCCCCGCGACCAAGTTCGACAGATCCACCTGGATAATCCGCTTCCCGACCAGAACCCCCGGCACGTCATTCTTCGCAATCCGCTCCGCCAGCCCCTCGACAATCGCCGTCTTCCCGACGCCCGCCTCGCCGATCAGAACCGGATTCGACTTCGTCCGCCGCGACAAGACCGTCACCACCCGCTCAATCTCCCGCTCGCGCCCAATCACCGTATCCAGCTTTTTCTCCTGCGCCATCTCGGTCAAGTCCTGCCCATACCGCTTCAAGAACCTGAGCTGCCCCGTCTTCTTAAACTCTTTCTTCCGCTCCTGATTACGCTCATGCTCCGACTGCGCGTCCAACTCTTTCTCAATCTCATCCATCAGCTCATTTTCATTCACCCCCATCTTCTCGAGCAAAACCGTTCCCCGCGAATTCGTCTGACAAACCAACGCATACAGCAAAAACTCCGTCCCCACCGTCGGCACGCCCTTACTCGACGCATAATGATCCGCCATCCGAATCGTCAGTACCGCCGACTCCGACAGCGACATCATCGCCATCGACGCGCCACCGTTCACTTCCGCCGGCTCTTGTCCGAGCGCTTTCTCCGCCCGGTCGAGATCGACGTCAAACTTCCTCAAAATCCGCGCCCCCGCCGAAGCATCCTGCGCCAAAATCCCCAGCAAAATATGCTCCGTCCCCATATATCCATTATTATACTTCTTGCTAAAAAGATCCGCCTTCTGGAGCGCAAACCGCGCATTCTCCGAAAGCCTATTCATCATTTCACTAAAATCATTTTCCATATTCAAATCCAATCGCTTATCATTTTATGGCCACAAAATGCCTTACAATTAGTATATCACACTAGCACTCATATAACAAGACTGCCAACCAAATGTTATATTATAACACTTGATATAATATCATTTGTTATACAACATAACCATTTTCATTCCCATTATGCTAAAAAGTGCTAAAATATAGCCAGATACGGTCCCCGTCGCACCTTAACGCGCTCAATCAGGCAGCTTCCGAGCCACCGACACCGACCGTCTCACAGCAAACCCCAGCACAGGCCCGCATCCTTTAACTCTGCACCATCTACTCGAAAGGAGCAAAAATCATGACAACTTCCAAAACCGTCCGTAATCCCAACATCTCCCGAATCTCAAAAGTCTCCCGCATCTTTGCCCTTATATTGGCCCTTTGTTTTTGTCTCCCCATGTTCTCCGTGACCGCCTCCGCAAAATCCGCAAAATCCGCAGCCGCCACCGCCGAAGCCAAGCTCTCCGATCTCATCCAGGTCGTCGCCGAGCAAACCGGCCTCGAACCCAACATTGACGTGCTCGTGGAAGCCGGCTACCTCTCCGCCTCCGAGAAACGTCACCTCGAAAAGTACGACGCTTTCTCCTACGCGGTCGCCTGGCACGTTTTGCTCCCAGCCTTCGGCATCTACCCTTACCCCGCCGAGTTCTACCCCGACATCAGCCCCTGTAGCTCCTGGCCCAACGGCACCGTCTATGCTGACGCCCGCGCCGCCGGCATCCTGCTCGGACTCATCGACCCCAGCATCGAGCCGAACTATGCCATCAGCAAATCCGACTTCACCGCCCTCGTCAATAAGCTCAAAACTTCCCCGAAGCTCCCCATCCTCCAGACCGACAATCCCTATGTCAACGCCTACGAGGACGCCATCGCCTCCGGCGAAGCTGCGCCCTGGGATATCCACAGTTACCGCGGCCGCAATTCCCTCCTCTCCGCTTACAACCTCATCCCCGCCGGCTGGCTCGCCACCTTCCAGTCTCTCGACTATGACGTCCATTTTCGCCTCCCGACAAGTCGCACCTCCAAAATCCCCGGCCACACCGCTGCCGGCGTCACGAACTACGCCGAAAAGTTCATCGCCGTCGAAAACTGCAACCCCAGAGCCACCCTCCACGAGTTCGCTCACTTTGCCGCCAAATACGCCGAACTTTCCGTCGACGACATGGAGCAATGTTATCAACACGAATCCGCCAAAGTCATCGCCATCATCGGTGTCTATTCCAGCCTTGACTTTAGCGAATATCTCGCTGAATTCGCCAGCTACTGGCTCCTCCATCCCGGCGACCAGTCGATCCTCCGCGAACTCGCCCCCGAAACCACCGCCCTGACCGAATACCTCCTCCACGTCCTTGACTATAACATCCCCGTCAAGACCGCTGTCTGATTACCGCGTTTCAGAAGCCCAAAAAGCTCAAAACAGCACCTTACAAAGGGCGCTCCGCCACCGCGGACCGCCCTTTTTCCATATCAATCTCTATACGCGATTAATTACTGGGATCACAATCGGCGTATGCCCCGTCGCATCGAAGAGAATATGCGTCACGTCTTCCTTAATCTCTTCCTTCAGCGCTTTGATATCATCACCGCTCAGCTTCTCCGTCCGCACCCGGAGATAATGCCGAATCTTCGCGACCAGCTCCTCCGAATTATCGAGGTAGATAAACGCCCGCGACACAATATCCGGCGTCTTAATCAGCCGATTCGTCTTCTTGCTCAAGGTCAGAACAATAATGAAAATCCCTTCACGCGAAATATGAATCCGATCCTTCACCACCGCCTCATGCACCGGCTTATCCGCATCGTCGAACAGCTTATTCCCCACCGCAATCCGTCCATTCTTCCGAATCGTCTTGTCCGGCATCAGCTCGACCACATCTCCGTCGTCCGACACCAAGATCCTTTCGCGAGAGATGCCAATCACATTCTCCGCCATCTCCGCGTTATGCTCCAGCATGTAGAACTCGCCGTGGTATGGCATATAGTTCATCGGCTTCGTCCGCTCCAGGAACTGCACATGATCTTCATAATACGCATGCCCGGAAAGATGTAGCGGCCCAAGATTCGTAATATGCGACTTCCCGTTCTGAATCACCCCCGCGCCCTCGCGCAGAAGCCCGTCCACCGTGTTCACGACGTGCGGCTCATTCCCCGGAATCGGGTTCGAAGAAAACACGATCACATCCGACGACTTAATCTTAATATACTTATGCGCGCCGGTCACCATCCGGTTCAAAACCGCATTCATCTCCCCTTGCGACCCCGTACACACGACCGTCACCTTATCGTCCGGAAGCTTAATAATATCTTCCATCTTCATAATCACGTCTTTCGGCACCTTAATCACCCCAGCCCTAAGCGCCACCTCGACGTTATTAATCATCGAAAAGCCCGCAAACGCCACCTTCCGCCCCCGCTTGTGCGCCTCGTTCAAAATCAACTCAATCCGCTTAATCTGCGACGAGAAACAACTGATAATCACCCGCCCGTTCGCGTAATGATCCATCACCCGCCCGATATTCTCCCCGACGTCATATTCCGAATGTGGATGCCGCCCCGGCGAATCGATATTCGTCGACTCGTTCAGCATCAACGTAATCCCCTCTTTTTTCACGATTTCATCAATCCGCTCATAGTCCGTCTGTATCCCTAGCGGTCGCTCTTCGTGCCGCCAGTCGCCCGACAGATAAATCGACCCGTTCGGCGTCCGGACCACAATCGCCGCGTTCCCAGGAATCGAGTGTAAAGTATGAATAAACTCGACCGACAAATGCTCGCTCACCTTAATAATTTCATGTTTCAGCGGGTCAACCGGCTGATAATTTAGCTCCGGCACCTCCGCGAGCTCCGACATCTGCTTCTGAATCATCCCAATCGTGAAACCCGTCGCATAAATCGGCGTCAGCGGGTTAAACTTCGGCAACAGATGCCGGCACGCCCCAATATGATCCAAATGCGCGTGCGTGAAACAAATCGCCTTCACCTTATCCCTGTTGTCCTCTAAGTACTGAATATCCGGGATCATATAGTTCACCCCCGGATAATCCGCCCCCGCAAACAACGACCCCATATCGACCAGAACGATCTCGCCCTTATACTCGATAATGGTCATGTTTTTACCAATCCCGAACTCGCCGACCCCACCCATCGGAATAATCCGCACCGCCTCCGGGTCTGGCCGCGCCGCTTTCAGCTGCGCCTGGGTCACCTGTTGCCCATTATAGCCATTATAACGGCTCTTATTCACCGGAATCCCGATGATATGCTGCGTCGCCTGCGCATTCACATCTTGCGACAGCATCCGCTGATGATGTACCATCTCCCCCTTACGCACCGACACCCCGAGCCCAACTTTTTTCGCCGCAGCCTTCGAAGTTGCCGCCGACCGAGAATTTCCAGCCTTCCCAGCAGCCCCGGAACGCCCTTGAGATGTGCCGGAGCGCCCCGTCGAGCCAAAATTGCCTTTATTTTGCCCCTGTGAGCCTTTTTTCGCCCCTTTAGACGCACCTTTCACGTTAGCCGCCCTACCACGGCTCTCCGATTTCAAGGACCCCTGAGAAGCGCTCTCCGCGCCCCGTTTGGCCGCGCTAGAGCCGTTTTGACGCCCATGTCGCACCAGAGCCGCATCCTTACCGCCCTCGGAAAAATTCGAGTTAAAATTGCGTTTCTGCGCCTCTTCAAATTGTTTTTTGATATCTGGTAAGCGTTCGTCCCGCATTTTCATCAAACGCGCACGCCGCTCTGCTTCGTTATTTTTCATTAATTTTCCTCTATTTAACCCCCTAAAGTTTTATAAGCTACCCCTATTTTACCAAAAAATCCGCTCTTTTTCAACCCATTTTCGCCATTTTTCGCCTCCGGCCCCTGTAAAATCGTCAAAAATCCCCTTTAAAAACAAAAAATACCCCCGGAGCCAATCGGCCCCAGGGGTAAAATCGCTATTGGAAAATCCCGAGCGTCCGCCGCTTCCCCTTGTAGGGTTCATACAGCGTCGCCCGCCGCGCGTTGCGTTCCTGCTGCCGAGCCAGCTCGCGCCGGTGGCGCTGCTCCGAGCGCATCCGCCCGAACCACGCCATCAGCCGCGAAAATCTCGGCCATCTCTGTCTCCTAACCACGTTGCACCTCTCAAAAATGCTTATTTCTGCGGCTCTTCCTCAAACAGCAACCATGCCGGCGCAAAGCCCACATACATCGCCTGCTTGTCCAGGTGAAAACCGCCCACCGGCACCAGCAAATCGCGCAAATCGCGATACCGATCTCGCGCCACAATCGCCGCATTTCGCGACACCACGTAATAGACCATAGGCTGGTCCTTATCACGCGGTCCCGTCGCCAAATTCCGCTCATAGCGCCTATACTGCCGCACCGGCATATTTTCCAGCACTGCCGCCGCCTGTTCCTCGGTGATCTTGGTCGCCGGCTCGCAGAGCATAAAGAAACCATTCAGCCGACCCACCGTCGTCAACTTAACCGGCTTACCGGATCCTCTCCAGGTAATACCCCCCCCCGATACGAGGGTAGAGCGAACCTCTCCGACAGACACGATAATATCGCGCCGCAGCAAGCTCTTCACGTTGCCGCTCAGCTGCAGACCGTCTTCAAGGCTCTTTCGGGTTTTCTTTTCGGACATATTCAGTCACAACCTTTCATCTCGCTAAAAATTCGGATAACTTACGGATTTTCCTTGCTTTACAAGGTACTAATTTCCCCTCCTTCACCTTCTATTATATCACAAAACCCTCAAAAATACAACCCTAATCCACCAAAACCGGCCTCAAACCTAGCAAAAAGTGTTGTAATTTTTACAACACTTACAACACTCCCGACACTTTCACCGAACCACCCCTTTCGCCGCAAATTCCAAACAACCCTACAATTTCTTCAACAATGCCTTGAACTCTTCATCCGACCGCGCCGAAAACGTCACGCTCCGCCCCCGAATCTTCACCATCACCCCATATTCCTCGGCCAGCTTCCCCTCTTCCTTCAAGTATTCATTCGACTTAATCGCCCCCGCCGAACTCTTCGGCTTCGATCCCGCAATATACTGCTCGACCTTCCGCGCCGACCACCCCTCATCAATCATCTTCGGCAAAATCTCCAAAACTTTCTCCCGATCCAGCGAAATCAGCGGCCGCATCGGCCCCTCCATCAGATGATGCTCCTGCATCGCTTTCTTCGCCTCGTCCGGCAGCTTCAAAAGCCGCATCGTATTTACCACGCTCGCCGCGCTCTTCCCAACCCGCTTCCCGATTTCCTCATTCGTCAGGTTGAACTGCTCCTTCAGCTTCGCATACGCCGTCGCGAGCTCAATCGCATTCAAATCTTCGCGCTGCGCGTTCTCAATAATCGAAAGCTCAAGCTTATTCTGCGCATCAAGAGTCCGCACAATCGCTGGAATCGTTGTCTTCCCCGCGAGTTGCGAAGCCCGCCAACGCCGCTCGCCCGCCACAATCTGATATTTTCCACCCTGTTTCACGACCACAATCGGCTGCAAAACCCCATGTTCCTTAATCGAACTTGCCAGCTCCTCAAGTGCCGCCTTATCGAAGTTTTTCCGCGGCTGCCCCTCATCCCGCACAACTTCCGTAATCTCGAGCTCGACCAGCTTGCTCATTTTTTTATCTTCTTTGCGTGTCGGATCAAACTCCTCCGCCACCAAATCCGTCGGAATCAAACTCTCAAACCCCCGCCCCAAGCCTTTCTTTCCTAACGCCATTATTTTCTCGTCCTTTCTTCTACCTCGCGCGCAAATTCCTTATACGCCTTCGCCCCCTTACTAAACTTATCATACGCCCCGACCGGCACGCCGTGACTCGGCGCCTCCGCCACCCGCACATTCCGCGGAATCGTCGTCTGAAAAACCTTATCCTTAAAATATTTTCGCACCTCCGCCAGCACTTCCACCGACAGCGAAGTCCGTTTGTCATACATCGTCGCCACCACCCCAAGCAACTTCAACTGCGGGTTCATTGCCTTCTTCACCATCGCCATACTTTCCAGCAACTGCGCCACTCCTTCGAGCGCATAAAACTCCGTCTGCACCGGCAAAATCAGATAATCCGCCGCAATCATCCCGTTCACCGTCAAAAGCGACAAACTCGGCGGCGAGTCGATAATAATATAATCATAATCTTCCGCCACCGTTGCGAGCGCCTTTTTCAAAACGATGAACTTATTCTTCATCGCCGCCATCTCAACTTCCACGTTCGCAAGCTGCGGCGTCGTCGGCGCAACATCAAAATTCTTAAAACTCGTCTGCTGAATAATATCCGTGAGCGCCATCGCCCCAAGCATCACCTCTGTCATGCTCGCTTCGAGCGCCGTCTTGTCTAGTCCCAACCCCGACGAAGCGTTCCCCTGCGGGTCAAAATCCACCAGCAAAACCCGATTCTTGTCTTTCGCCAGAAAATACGCCAAGTTCACCGACGTCGTCGTTTTGCCCACACCACCCTTTTGGTTCGTAATACAAATCACCTTCGCCATAATTATTACCATTATAGCATAAAACTTACGCTTTCATCGAAAAACCCCGAAACCTAATACAAATAATACACATTACACGCAAACATCCCCGCCAACCACTCTTCCCCCTCCAGCCCCGTCGCCTCGGAAATCGTCGCCAAAATCCGCTCATTGTCCTGCCCATTATTTATCACAACCACCATCCCCTCCCCCAGATTCTTCCCCGCCATAATCTCCTTCACCTGCCGTTTCATCAGCCCATAATCCACCCCCTCGTCCGTCTTCCCCAAATCCTTCGCGATATACGACTGCTCAAACTTCGAAAACAGCAAAATATCATCCAAAAACCGATTGCTGCTCCCGTCCAAAACATACAGCGCCGGCGCCCCCTTCAACTCCTCCACCCTCGACATCAGCTCCGCCTTCTCCGCATAAAGCGTGTCCGGCCGAATCCCCGCCACCGTCGGCACCACCAGCATCACCGCCGCCAAGACCACCATTATTATATTCCGCGCCTTTTCCCGCCAAAACATCCCCGTCAATTTATACAATCCATACGCCACCAGCATAAAACTCATCCCGCAAATCGCCATCACATACCGCAACGTCTGATACGGCGACGCCACCGCCGCAATCAAGAAATAAGTCATCGTCGCCACAAAAATCATTGCAAAACCGCTCCGCGTTTCCGCCGGCACCTCTAGCGACTTCTTCCGCAACAACCCATACACCATCAAAACCATCATCGCAATCAAAATCACCGGCAACAGCCCGTGGAACACAAACTGACTTATCACCCAGAGATAAAGCCCCACATGTATCGCCACCCCCGCCGGATCCGCAAAGTTGCTCAAAACTCCCTGCCCCCGATAGCCAAAGAACATATGCTTAATCGAATACGGCCAAATCACCAGCGACAAAATCCCCGCCAGCGCCAGCGCCCCCGTATACGCCCCGAGCTCCTTCCACCGCTTCTCCCGAATATACCGCACCGCAAAGAAAACATACAACGCCACCAAATAGAACAGATAATAATACTGCGTCAACACTCCCAGAAGCGCCACCGCAGAAATCCCCGCGAGCAGCTTCCAGTTCAGACTTTTACTCTCCAAAAGTTTCAGATGTAGATAAGTCGTCACCGTCACCATCAGCGTCAACAGACAATACATCCGAATATACAGCACCGTGTCCAGCGTCGCCACCGTCAGCCCCGCCATCAGCGTCAAGACTAGCGCCTTCGCCGTCCCGTTCTTCTCCCTCCTAAACAACTTCTCGCTAATCAAAAACACAAAAATCGTCGTCCCCGCCGCCGCCAAAATGTTCAGTCCAATCCCCGGCCACACCGAAAACTCTCCCGCCCCGCCCAGCATCACAAACCCCTCCATAAACACCCGGAGCAACAGATAAAACAGCGGCGGATGGACATCATCTCGCTGGTTATTATAGACCGGCGAAAAATCCCCGCGCTCCTCCTCATCCAGTGCCAAATAATCCTCATAATACGCCCCGTCGTGCCAAGTATCATAAAAATCCGGCGCATCGACAATCTCGACCTGGTCATAATTCGCCAGCCCATACGAATACGCCTCGTCCATATGAATATAAGCCTTATTCAACCCCAAAATCACATAAACTATCGTCTGTAAAGCGATAATCACCCCCAAGAAAACCCACTTCGACCGCTTCAAATCTTTCAAAAACTCTTTCATTAACCCCAGTATACCACAAAAACTCCCCAGACGGGGAGTTTTCCGAAAAAGTAAATTATTTAATCGAAACAATCTCAATCATCGAGTATTTCTGACGATGACCGGTCTCCTTGTGGACACGCTTCTTCGAATGGTAGCGAATCACGCGAATCTTCTCGCCCGCAACTTTCTCGTCCACAACTTTTGCCGAAACCTTCACGCCCTTGACTTCTGGAGTACCGACAGTCACCTTGTCGCCATCAATCACAAGCAAAGCACCAGTTTCGAGCTCTTTGGTTCCTGCCGGAAGGAGGTCCACCCGGAGGGTCTCTTTCTCTTCGACAAGATATTGCTTCCCGCCGATGAGCACAACTGCTTTCTTCATATTGTTCCCTTAAATATTAAATATACTCCCGCCATTATATCAAACTTCCCCGCCCCCGTCAACCCCAAAACGCGCTCCCGCCTCAATCTCGCAATTCGCCAAAAAATGCGGCCCCACCCCGGCCGCATAATTCCCTACTTCCGCCCCTTCGCTTTCTTCGTCGCGCGCTTGACCGCCTTGTGCGTCTTCTGCCAGTAGACAATCCCGGCCACGATCGCAATCACCACGATCACCGCCAAAGCCACTTCCGCCGGACCAGTATTCGGCAACTCAGTCGGCATATCCGGTTCCGATGGCTTCTCCGGCGTCGGGTCAACCGGCGTTGGGTCGTCCGGCTTCTCCTCCGGCTCCTCGCCCTTCACCGCATGCGTCTGTAGAGTATAGACCACCTGACCCGAATAAATATCACACCCCGGCACTACCCCGTTCAGCTGGTTCATCCCGATAAACGTCCCCGTGTCCGTAAACAAATTCTGCGACAAGACCGAGCCGTTCGCCTGCCAGCGGTTATAAATCTTCGCCGACCCCGAAACATAGTGCAGCGTCAAATCTTCCTTCGCCCGCACATAAGCCTCATCCCAAACTGCCTCTGGGTCCGTCGAAGTCGACGTAATTCGCCCAAAAATCTTCCCGACTTCCCCCACCGCCAAGCTCGTCGGGAACGACGACGAAACCCGCGTATTCTGCGCCACCCCGACGTAATTATGTGCCGGGTCATTATAAGTCGTCGAAGCGTCATTATGGAAATAGATAAAAACCTCGTATTCCTTCTCCGCCTCAATCGTCAAATCGCTTGTGTAAGTACCATTAGTCCCCTTCTCGACGATCCGCACGAAATCCCGCTCGTCCCCCACCGCCGCATTATCCGTAATCGAGTTAAACGTCGCCTTCGCGGCCGGCGCATTCATCGTATAGGTCTGCCGCTCCGGCCCCCACGCCATCGCCGCCGGCGCCACCGCCTGCGACAGTATCATCGTAGCCACCGCCGCTCCGACAAACCCAATATTCTTCGGTTTTTTCATCCTTTACTCCTTTATTTTTGTATTTTTCGCGGTTTTTCGCTCTTGCTTATTGACTTTTTTGCTAAAGTGTGCTATAATGTAAAGATAAGGTCTTTTTCGACCATGGCTGCCCGCCCCGCAGCCATTTCTTTATTCTATCCCTGGAAACCGTTCCCTCCCAATAGGCCATCCATGATGTCGCCTAGATTCTGATTTCCGTAGTCCACAGCACCATTACCGCCGTCGCTCGTCGAAGGCGCAACCGGATTACCGGACGCATCCGTCACTCCGCCGAGCTGCGAATCATTCGACACCTGACCGCCTAGTTGATCCGCACTCGCAATACCGCCAGTTTCGCCAGCGCCATTACCGCCGCCCACTTCTCCGGCACCACCAGCTTCAGCACCACCGCCAGCCTGGCCGGCATCACCAGTCTCGGTCGCACCCGCGCCGCCAGCGCCAGCACCATTACCGCCGCCCACTTCTCCGGCACCATTGCCGCCATCTGCCGTCGCCGACGCATTCTGACCGCCAGTAAAGCCATTCAGATTGTTAAGGTCGTTCATCGTATTCTCGAAGTCAGATTGGGAAATATCTCCAGTAATCTCGCTCTTATTCGCCTCTTCCTGCTTTTTCCCGTCTTCTTCATTCTTGACTTCCGTGCTATCAATCATATCCTGCGATTGCCCTGGAGTAATCGTCTCGTTCTCCGTCTTCCCAGCCACATCTTCGCCAGCCGAAGTATTAACATCCTCAGTCTTACCTACCTCACCGTTAAGATCTGGCGAAAGCCCTTCAACCAAACTCTCTGGGTTCTTCTTAATCGGGTCCTCCGGTGTAGGTGTAGGTGTAGGAGTCGGGTCAGGATTCGGGGTTGGGTCTGGATTTGGAGTCGGGTCAGG
>CAQRDK010000011.1 GCA_948868795.1 uncultured Candidatus Saccharibacteria bacterium
TAGTTTGTCTTCAACTACTATTCTACAGGATTGTTCCTTTTTGTTACAGTAAACCGAACCGTAGCTCGAGGGCCTCTGCCTAGTTAATTGTTGGAACGTGCGAAATGCTCACAAACCAGAAAACGCCGTATCACAGGGAGCTTCAGCGACCTACCGCAATCATGGTGTTTACTCCACCTTCGGCATCGCGCCGCCGTAGTAGCTCACCCACCGCGTGTAGCAGCGCTCGCGCAGGTCCCGGAGCTGCGTTGCGCAGAACTCCTGGAAGTCCTCCAGATGGTAGCCCAGGTCAACCATATCGTTGAACTCGACCTCGTTGTAGATCAGGTTCATCACGAAGTGGCCCAGCCGCGCCGGATTCGGACGGTAGATTGCCTGCTTCTCGACGTAGTCGCGCAGCGCCGCTTCAGACGCTGTCGCCTCGCCGGCAGCCCCAGAGGCCGTCTTGGTCTCGGTCGCCAACTCAGCGCCATTCTGGTCGTCAATCGCGTTCTCAGTCGCCGTTTCGGCGCTCGCCGCGGCAGATTCCTCCGTCAGGGCCGCCGTCCCCGGCAGTCGCACAAACACGTGCTTCGCCGTATGCGGATCTTCCGGCCGGAAATAGTGCACGCCGTCGGCACCGACCCAGTAGCTGCCAAAAAGGAAGGTGGGGCTGCACTCAAAGCGGTACATTCCGGAACCTTCAACCAGCTCCGGGAACTCCTGAAACCGCAGCATGTTCACCGGCTCGCCGTTCACGTCGCAGGGGACGCTCTTCGGCACCACGAACCGCACGCGCGCGTTCTCATCGCCCGGCAGAGGCATCAGCAGCATAAAACTGGTGATTGTCTCCACACAATTAAGTATAACCCCCCCCCGTAGAAATTTTTGGCCTCCTCGCGGCGCATTGTGCGCATCGGAACCTGCGACTCCGGCTCTTCCACCTTCGGCAGCAGCGCATCGCACAGCTGATTCAGCTGGTGGCTCACGTCGCCAATCTGCGATCCAAGCCGAGAGCGCACATCGCTCACATGGGAGTCGACGCTTCTGACCAAACTTTCCACACTTTGGACATCTTCTTTTCTTGCATTGCCAAACATATTTTCCTCCTTTTCAGGCGCTCCGAGCATTCACCCAAAGCATAAGACCGGTCCTGACCCTTTGCCAGGCCCACCGTCCGCTCGGACAGCGTTGAACCCACCACAATCTCAACGCCGCCCAAGCTCCCCGAGAGGAAACTAACTAGGCATGTCAAATACTAGGGAATTATTCCCCATATTTCCATTGTAGCACACTTCATCGAAAAAGTCAATACTCACCCCAATTTCCATTCCATTACGCAACCAAACCGCAATTGACAATCCTCGCCTTTTGCGCTAAAATAGATACGTTACGCACGATTATTAATAATCGGCTCGGGAGCTTCACCCGAGAAAAGGGAAAATTATGGCAAAGCAAGTAATCGGCAACCTCAAGTTGCGCATTCCTGGCGGCAAGGCTACGGCCGGACCTCCAGTCGGTTCTACCCTCGGTCAATGGGGTCTTAACATGATGGATTTCATCAACCCATTCAACGAGAAAACCAAAGAATTTAACGGCAAAAACGTCATCGTCCACATCAAAGTTTACGATGATCGGACTTTTGACTGGACCTGCCTCGGTCAGCCTGTCGATGATTTGATTCGTGAAAAAATCAAAATCGAAAAAGGCTCCGGCAAGCCAAACCTCGAGAAGGTCGGGAAAATCTCCCGCGCCGACCTCGAAGAAATCGCCAAGGTCAAGATGGGCCAGTTGAACGCCATCGACCTCGACGGTGCCGTCAAGGTCATCGCCGGCACCGCCCGCTCTATGGGCGTAGTCGTAGAAGACTAACTTTCACCGAAGAACTCCCTAGTCATGGGGAGTTCTTTTCTTGCCAAAAAGCCAAAAGCCCAAAACCCCAAAAACCCAAAACCTAAGCCTAAACCAAAGCTCAAAAACATCGCACTAAAGCAGAAAGGAATTATGGCCCGCTATTACCATCTCCGTTTCGACATTTGGATCTGCCTTGCACTCGGCTTCCTAGCCGGCTGCGGCGTCGAAGCTCTCGCAAAATCTGTTCGCACCGCCAGCTACGAAGACTATAAAGCCGATCACGTCGTCGCAAGCGGCGAAATCGGCGGCCCCGCCACCGCCGAAACCTTCCGCGCCGAGAGCATCAAAGATCTCGAAACTCACGATACTTTCACCGTCATCTCCCCCGGCATCGAATACCGCAATCGCGGCAGCGGCTACTACAACGGTATGCCCCTCCATGCCCTCACCCTCCCCTCCGGCGAAATCATCGCCGCCCGCATTAACACCGAAAACGTCACCAAAGTTAACGAGAGCGACAGCTATTACACCGGCGACACCATTCTCCCCATCGGCCAGCTCGTCGAAGCCAACCTCGAAGACAGCGAAACCTTCCTCAGCCAAATCGAATACAAAGAACCCCTCTCCCGCCACGACGTTTATATCGACATGGTCGGCGCTGGCGCCATCGAAAGCCCCGAATATTACATCGACGATTTTGCCCTCGGCCTTCAAATCTTGACGACTGTCGCCGTCTTCGCTATACTACATTTTATAGGATCGAAAATCGGACTTTTCCCGGCCTTCTTCACTAAGAAGCAGCACGCGCCAAAATCCGATTGGGAATAAACATAATCAGGAGGAAATATGGAGAAAATCCAAAAAATCAACATTTTATACTTGCTCGGATACATTTTTATCCCTGCTATCATCTGCGCGCTCGGCTACACCCTGTGCTATTTCTGCTTCCGCGACGGCGGCACCGGCGCAGTTTTGACCACTATGGTCCCGACCATCGCCGCAGTCGTCTGGTGGATTTTTGGCGGCTCACTCATCTTCAAGCAAAAGACTAAAGAGCTCGAAAAGCGCTTCGAAGCCGAAGGCTACCGCCGCAACCAAACCTTCTACGGCCGCGGCCAGACTGTCGTTCTCGACGTCGAGAAGGGCATGATGGGCGTCGTCTTCTTCTGGAACCCGTTCCAAAACTACATCCTCCCCGCCTCCCGCATCAGCCGCGCCTGGACCGATGACGGTCGTGGTGGCGCCGGTTTCATGGAAGGCAGCAGCCGCGTCAGCTTCATCTTCACCATCGACCAAAAAATCGACGTCCGCGTCAATACCTTCATGTCGAATCAGCGCTGGCGCATGGACGACAAACGCATCTTGACCGGTATTTCTAAAGCCGACCTCATGGTCAAAAACATCGAAGAAGCCAAGAAAAACTCCCTCGCAAAGGGCAGCTCCGCCGAAAAATCCGCGAAATCCGACAAAACCTCCGACGCCGCCAAAGCCGATAAAAAATCCGACAAATCCAGCAAATAACCCCGCATGAGCCTCCTTCGCAAAGTCCAAGCCCTGTTTCACGACGACTGGTGCTCCGCCTGCACTAGCGCCATGACCCTGACCAAAAAGCAGCTCTACGCCCTCCCGACCATGATGGTCGGTCACTACCAATCCATCGAGGATCCGAACTATTACGTCCAACACCTCATCAGAGTCGACAAAAAATCCGACATCCCGACCGGCTGTTACGCCTGCGGCGCCTACCTCTATCATTGCCCACATTGCAACAAAGACGTCGCGAAACTCACCATCTTCCTCCCCGTCCGCGACCAAGAGCAAATCGAAGAATCCCACCTCATGGAAAACCCCGAACTCCTCGCCTTCCTCCGCCAGAATTAACCCCCCTAATGGACCGGCTCAGCCCGGTCCATTTACATAAGCCAATCCAGGTTTTTAATAATCATATCATTTGCCAAACCCCACAATAAGCATAACCTATCTTGACAAAAATGCTTATGTGTGATACAATGGAAGTATAAGGTCTAATCTAGACCTCAAGAACCTTACCAGATGTGATTACATTGGTTGGTTTTTGAGGCTAGATGCCATATCCGCGCTCGAGAGTCACTCTAAAACGTGCCGACCGAGAACGGAAATAAAAACTTGGAGGGTATCCCCATGAAAATCCAGAAAAAATTCCTCGCTCTGTCCCTGATCTTGGCATTTGCCGCCGGCTTCTGTGTCCACGCTATCGGCTATAGCATCAACCAAGAGGCCAGCCAAGAAGCCAAGAGGCAACAGGTCGCCGACGCCATCTACTCCTCGGGAGAAATCGCCAACTCGGCCGGTTATTTCGAGGGGCTTCACGTCGGCATGTCGTTGCTCGACGGTTGCACCTGCGGCTGCCCGAACTGCGCCGCTACCGACAGCCGGCCCCTGTCCGTCATCGGTCTTGATGACCACAATGACGACAAGAGCAATGAGGACCAGCCCGGCCCTGCCGAACCCGAGGACCCCAATCCGCACGAAGAACGTTTGCCGATCCTCATGGACTATAAAGGCACCTGGCTCGACCAGAACGCCGAGCCCATGAACTACACCGAAGCCAAGCGTTTCTTCTCGCGCAACCGCGCTTACGCCAAGGTCGCCGTCGCTATCAACTCGCTCTGCGTAGAGCTCCAAAGCGATGGCTACCAATACGACCTCGATCGTGTATCCGACTGGGCCACCGAAAAGCCCCATGACCCCGATGAATATCTCGACTACGAATGGATTTTGGCCGAGATGGAAGCAAACTACGATTACTACCTGAACGATTTGCTGAACCTCATCGGCAACGAGATCGACTACGAGAATTCGCCCGCCGACCGCACCGCCACCCATATCATCCTCGAGAAGATGTTGGAGTTCCGCGCTGATGGCACCTACGACGAAGCCATCAATCCGCACCGCAAGCACGACTGCGAAGCCAATGGCTGCAACACCCAACCCACCAACACTCCACCCACTCAGAATCCCGTCCTGACCAGCCTGCCTATCGTGGGCGACATCTTGGCCTTGAGCGACGAGCTCACCGATGCCGAAATCGTCGCCCTCCTTGACGCCCAGGCCTTCTATCCGACTATCTTCGACCAGCAACATCCTAACCTCTATTTCGACCGAAACGGACGCGCCCACGGCACCTCCGACCTCGCGGAGGGATACTACTACGCCGACACTTTTGGCGCTGTTTATCGGCTGGATAGCAACACCGACATCGAGCGCATCGGCGAAAGCCCGCTCTTCGACGCGAGCCTCCGCGGCACTTACGTCGGCGACACCAATCGCATCTTGAAGTAATCACCTCTGGAAAGCCCTCAATCTTCGGATTGGGGGCTTTTCGCCGCCTTAGAGAAGTCGCCTCTTGACAATTTCGTCATTCTTTGATACAATAAAACTAATATAAATCAATGTTGGGAGAGGTTTGCGCATACTCCGCGCGCCTCGCTAACACCACCGAAAGGATTATCATGTCTGAAGAAATCAAAGACACCTTGCCAGCTGCCGAGACCGTGGCTGAGGAAATCGAAGGCGCCACTCTTGGTGCTGAAATCGAAGAAACCTTGAACAACGCCGAAGAAGCCGAAGAGAAATTCGCCAAATCCGGCAAAAAATCCAAAAAGCACATCGAGGAAGTCAAAGCCGAAGAAGAACGTCAGGCTCGCAAAGCCGAGACCAAAGCTCTCGAAGAAGCTGGCGACAAACCAAAAGGCGCCGCTCCAGTCACTCGTCCAAAAATCGAGCGCCGCGGCAAGAAATACCAGGCCGCCGCAAAGCAAATCGAGAAAAAACTCTACACTTTGAAAGAAGCCCTCGAGCTTGCCACCAAGACCAACCCGTCGAAATTTGACGCCACCGTCGAAGCGCACGTCCGCCTCGGAGTCGACCCGCGCCAAGCCGACCAAAACATCCGCGCGACCGTCGTTTTGCCACACGGCAACGGTAAATCCGTCCGCGTCGCCGTCTTCGCTCCGCTTGACGAAGCCAAGAAGGCTGCTGCTGCCGGCGCCGACATCGCTGAAGACGAAGAGTTCTTGAAGCGTCTCGACAAGGGCGAAATCGACTTCGACGTCTTGATTTCCACCCCGGCCTACATGCCGAAACTCGGTAAATACGCCCGTCTCCTCGGCCCGAAAGGTCTCATGCCGAACCCGAAAGCCGGCACCGTGACCGCCGACATCGAGAAAGCCGTCAAGGAATCTAAAGCCGGTAAAGTCGAATATCGCGTCGACAAACAGGCCATCATCCACATCGGCCTCGGCAAGACCAGCTTCGACCAGGCAAAACTCCTCGAGAACGCCGAAACCTTCTTCGACAGCTTGAAGAGCCACCGCCCAGCCTCCCTGAAAGGCAGCTTCGTGAAGTCCATCTACGTTACGACTTCCCAGGGTCCATCCATCGCCGTCGAAAACTTGTATAACTAATTCTGTTAGGTTTGTCGAAATCCTCATGAATGTCCCGGAACTCGACAAGCTAACCCCAGAAGAAGTCCGCCCTTTGGTGGACTTCTTTTTACGAGGCGACCCCGAGCACACCGAAGGAACGCTTCAGGCTATCACCGAAATCATCGGCGCCGCCATCAATCTCAAGCCCGCCACCATGCGTCATCTCACTCTAACCGACGACCAGCTCCAAGCCTTTCAAAACATCCTCGCCAACCTCCATCTCTGCCACATCATCGAAGAACTACCCTTGAAAGAACTCCCACCTGAAGAAAAATTCTACGACTTCTTCATCAGTCGCAATCTAGATACCGCCAAAGAACTTCAGAAAACTCTCCACGCGTCGCTCGCACTTGGCTGGTGTCCCGATAATCCTAAAGACCAAAAACTCACTTACGGAATCGGCCGCCTGCTTGGTTACCCCGAAACTGCCGCCCATTACTTCGCCTACGGCCCGCACGACGAGAGGGGAATTATCAAACATCGCCCCGACGCCGACCGAGACCGTTACTACATCCATAGCCCTGAACACTTCCGCACCGAATATGAGCAATTCGAAGATATTTTACATCCCGCCGTCTCAAAATTTGCCCCCACAGTCGCCAACGAAATGCGTCAAAAAACTCATTACCTCTGGACTTCTGCTGACTTATAGCAAACTTTCAACAACTTCCATTCAACTTGTGCTATAGTTATACCAACGGAAGGCAACAACCAACAGGAGGCAACATCATGTCAAAAACCTACATCATCACCGGCGCCAACGGTTTTCTCGGCAACAACATCGTCCGCGAGCTCAACCGCACCGAGCCATCCGCAGAGATCCGCGCCCTCGTTTCTTCGCCAAACCATGCTGACGCTCTCGCCGGACTGAATTGCCAAATCTTCGCCGGCGACGTCACTAAGCCCGAGACCCTCGACCCACTCTTCGATATTCCAGAGAGCGGCGAAATCTACGTCATCCACTGCGCCGCCATCGTCTACATCAAATCAAAGCCCAACCCCGCCGTCTATCAAGTCAACGTTCTCGGCACGAAAAACATCGTCGAAAAAACTCTCGAGCTCGGAGCAAACCTCGTCTACGTCAACAGCGTCCACGCTCTACCAGAGCTCCCAAATAACGCCGAAATCACCGAAATCCGCGATTTCGACCCCAGCAAAGTCGTCGGCGAATACGCCAAATCCAAAGCCGAAGCCGCCCGCTACGTCCTCGAAGCCGTCCAAAACCGCGGACTCGACGCCTGTATCGTCCACCCTTCTGGCATTATCGGCCCTTACGATTTCAAAACCAGCCACCTCACCCAGCTCATCATCGACGCCGCTACTGGCCGCCTCCGCGCCGGCGTAAAGGGCGGGTACGATTTTGTCGACGTTCGCGACGTCACGAACGGCATCCTCGCCGCCTGCGAAAAAGGAAAACCTGGCGAATGCTACATTCTTTCCGGTCACTATGTCTCCGTCCCAGAACTCCTCCAGCTCGTCGCCAAAGCCGCCGGCAGGAAACCTATCACGACTTTTCTCCCGCTCTGGCTTGCCAAACTCACCGCCCCGCTCTCCGAAATCTACTACAACCTCAAAAAGCAGCCGCCCCTCTACACTAAATACTCCCTCTACACCCTAGAGAGCAACGCCAACTTCTCCCATGCCAAAGCCGACCGCGAACTCGACTATCGCTCCCGCCCCATCTCCGAAACCATCACCGACACCGTCCGCTGGCTCCAAGAAACCGGCAAAATCCCCAAAAGTTCCAATTAGCCTCGCCAAAAGCCCCGAATCATAACGGTCTGGGGCTTGATTTTTCTCCTCACCTGTGCTACAATAGAAGTAGTTATTCTAAAGACAGTGGCGGAGTTCGCTGGGGAACTACAAATTGTTGTAAAAATTACAACAATTTCACACAGACCCACACAATCTCTTAATCATGCTACCGAGGAAATATCTCTAGGGGTCTTCAAGGGTAACGAAACATTAACAACTTGCTAGCGGAACTTTTATGTGCGCTGCGTGAAACCGAGCCCAAGCTCGACAATAGCGAAGCCGCACAATACAAAACTTAACCAAGGAACTTTTATGGCAATTTCAAAAGCGAAAAAAGATACTTTGGTTGCTGATTTGACCGCGCTCCTTTCTGACGCGAAATTGACCGCCTACGCCCGCTACCAGGGTTTGACCGTCGCTGAGCTCCAAGAGCTCCGCAAGGCCGCCCGCGAAGCCGGCGTCAAAATCAAGGTCGTCAAGAACCGTCTCGTGCGCGTCGCGATGAACGAAATCGCTCTCTACAAAGACACCGACACGACCGGATTGACCGGCCAGTTGGTCTACGCGATTTCCGACAGCGACGAGGTCGCTCCGGCGAAAGTTTTGGCCGAATTCGCCAAAACTCACCCTGCGCTTGAGCTGGCTGGTGGCTTCAACGACACCGGCAAATCCCTCGACCAGGCCGAGATCAACACTCTCGCCAAAATGCCGTCGAAGAACGAGCTCATCGCTCAGGTCGTCGCTCAGCTTCTTTCGCCCATCAACGATACCGTTTCCGGCATCTCTGGTGGTCTTTCCGGGATCATTTCCGGTCTCGAAGCCGCGAAAAAATAAGCTATCGACCGCTCTGCGTCTGGCCAACGCCCGACGCAGCCAATCAGCAATCGCTGCTCCGCCCGCGAGTCTAAACCGGGCATCTAGATTATTAACCCTTAACCTATAAGATAAGGAAACTATTATGGCTACAGATATCAAAGCATTGGCCGAACAGTTGGTCAACATGACCATCCTCGAGGTCAACGAACTCAAAAACGTTCTCAAAGATGAATACGGCATCGAGCCGGCTGCTGCTGCAGTCGCCGTTGCTGCTGCTCCTGCCGAAGGCGGCGCTGCCGCCGACGAAGGCAAATCTGAATTCGACGTCGTCTTGAAAGACGCCGGCGCTCAGAAAATCGCCGTCATCAAAGCCGTGAAGGAAATCACCGGCCTCGGCCTCGGTGAAGCTAAGGCTATCGTCGATGGCGCTCCTGCCACCGTCAAAGAAAAGGTCGCCAAAGCTGACGCCGAAACCATGAAGAAAACCTTGGAAGAAGCTGGCGCTACCGTCGAGCTCGCCTAAGTTTATCTCTGTTAGCAAGTTACTTTATCGACTGAGCCTCCGCATGGAGGCTCAGTTTTTTGCCAAATTCGCCCGCTCTGCAGCTGTCTTTCACTAGAGCCTTCGTCCATGAAACGACCCCAGTCCGCAGACTGGGGTCTTAAGCTGATTTTACAGAAGGGGAGAATAGCGTGTAATGCTAACATCAGCGCGAGTCAATTCTTTCTCTCCGCGCTTAGTCATTAGTACTTCCTTCGTAAACGTCTCGCTCCGGAGTTCTCTTCTCAGCTCACGGGGATTGAACTCCGAATCCATCCTCATTTTCTCGGTCGACGCCGCATATTCCTGCAATGTCAAGTTATCCCCCACATAAACAGTATAGTGCTCTTGTCGCCCATCAGCTTCATCGGCGTCGATTTCGAGGGCTACAACATCGCAGCCGCGACCACTGTAGATATAAAGCAGTATCGACTCCCCGGCATTCCCAATACACAGGACCAGCCATCGCCAGTCAAACTCGATGTCTTCAACTGTCCAAGTCGAATCCTGCCCTCGAAGCAGTTTGACAATTTCCGCCTCGACTATCTCGTCCACGGATGCCCCACCTAGCGGATCGATATCCACCAGCGCCAACAAATCTTCCGGATCCTCTGGGGAATTCTTCACCCGAATCCGCATACTGCCAGCGTCCGAAGAAATCCGAAAAGAGTTGTCAACCTCATTGTCGTAGAACCGCACGAAAGTTTCGCTTATCATAGCCACACTCTCCTTCTTCAAAATCAATTTTTGAGGTCCTCATTGATCTTTCGATCTCTGTATACTACCATTGTAGCACACTTTTTTAAAAAAGTCAATACTAATTATGCTAAATCCTCTAACGTCAACTATAGTCTCGTCAAAAATCTATCTTTCCAACTGAAGATCAGTCTCCAAAAGTATTCCGCTTATGCTATAATAAGGAAGTTGCTTTGATTGGGGGGGAACGAAGCCGCAAAAAAGTCGCTAGTACCGGGCAAAACGATGAAAATCGCCACGCCGCGCAAAATCAGACCATATCAAACCTAGTGCAACCCACAAGCCGTCGAGCTCCGGCGACCGTACCTTACCATCAAATAGCACAAGCTAAAAATAAAAGAAAACGAAGGAGGAACCCCCATGAAGTACCCGACCCCGTCCCGCCGCGCCGCCTACACCGGCAGCCGCCGCCACATCCAACCCGTCTACGTCTATCCCACCTGCACCGCCAGCTCCACCGCCCGCCCCTTCCGCGCTCCGACCATCCTGTTTGCCCTGATGATGTTCATGCTTGCCACTTTCGTCGTCAGCTACCTCTCCAGCCCCGCCTATGCCATCGAAAACACCATTAAAAGCGACTCGCCCGCCCACAAGACCGCAAGCACCCACACCGTCATCAACGCCCAAAATCTTGCCGACCCTGTCCCGCAGCCGACCGCCGCGAAAACCCTCAACCTCACAACTACGACCGTAAACACCCCCGATGCTGCCCCGCCCGAGCCCGCGACTACCACCGCCGAAACCGACGGTGCTACCCGCATCTACATCTCCTGCCCGATCGAAATCTACCACGGCACCCTCTACGACAACCAGCCGGCCGAATACTTGGTCGACGATTTCGAGGATATTCCGGAACATTGGCTCTATGTCCTCTCTCCGCTCGAGGAAGGTGAAAACTATTTTTTCACACTTGACCTCAGTTGTCGCACCGAAAACTCCCCCTTCCAGGGCGAAATCTCCGCCGTTTATAGCAGCTACATCCCCGACGACGGCTCGCTCGGCTCGGTACACATCGAAGCCACCGAACAGATCGCCCCTGACCTCTACCTCGTCTACTACGGCGAGCTTAAATATATTTCTGACTGTTCCAGCCTCATTTCCGGCCCCGACGATTCCGCCGCCCTCTACCTCACCCAAAACGGCTATGGCCAGTTCTACGACCATCACCTGTTCTATTTTAGCCTCACCACCGCCGACTTCCCCGACAACGCCCAGCCC
The DNA here is from genome assembly GCA_948868795.1 of uncultured Candidatus Saccharibacteria bacterium. Lineage (GTDB taxonomy): Bacteria > Patescibacteriota > Saccharimonadia > Saccharimonadales > Saccharimonadaceae > Nanosyncoccus. The sequence continues at coordinate 11,386 of CAQRDK010000011.1, forward strand.
CTCAGCGAACAGCGCATGAGCCGTCTCTCCGACCCTGCCGCGAGCGCCCTCGTTTCCATCATTGGCGACACCGAGCGCCTCGGCAGCGTCTACGACGAAGACCTGCTCCAGTCCGATTATATGTATCCTTTCCGTAAATACGACCCCGCCGAAGGTAGCCAGCCGCCCACCGACACTTCCACACCCAACAATTTTTCTGCCCCCGCCGCCGTTTCGCTCTCCGCAAACATCACATCCGATTCCGGCTCTGTCGATCCGCCGCCTCTCGCACAACCCGCTCCCAGCCTCGAACTGGTCGAGCTCTCCGCGCTTTCCGCGGACTTGATTTATTTTTAGCCCATCCGCGACCCGCCGACCTCTCCCACTCGGCCGTCGATAAAGTGCTATTTATATAGGGGAGCAGCACCGCGCTGCTCCCCATTTTTAATGCTATAGCCCTTTCAACCATAAGCCCATTCCGCCAATTTTCGCAAGATATTTTTACATGTATTTTTTACAACATTTTCGCCTCGACCGACGTTTTTACGGTGGAAAACTGAAAAATTTCGCGGTTGACTTTTGACATCTCCCGCGGTATCATGATACTAGAATAAAAGTTAATTACGGACAGGATGCGAGGTGATGTCTGAGTTACCAGAAAAACAAATCAAGCGACTACGCGGCTTAATCCAGGAAGCCGAGACGAACCTTGCTGCTGCTAAGGAACTACTTATTTCCGTCCTCGGCGATGGCGAAGCGATTACCGCTCCGCGCGAGACAGTCGTCTCTAGCCCCGAAGGAAAAATCATCGAAGGCGTCTTCGATGGTCAGATTATGATTGGTCCCGATGGCAAGAATTATCCCGTCCCCGCGAACTACGCCTCGAAGTCGAAGCTCATCGAAGGCGACATCTTGAAACTTACGATTACCCCCGAAGGCCGCTTCCTCTACAAGCAAATTGGCCCGGTCGAGCGCCGCGCCGTCATCGGCACTCTCGTTCATCACGACGACAAATATTACATTGAAGTTAATGGTCGCGAATACGAGGTTCTCTACGCTTCTGTGACCTACTTCCATCTCCGCGAAGGTAGCCAAGTTTCCGCTATTATCCCTGCCAACAACGAAGAAGCCGCTTGGGCCGCCGTTGAGGCCGCCCTCTAGAAATGGCCACCAAATCCGCTCCTGCCGAGCCAAAATCTGCCCCCGTAAAAGCTCTCTATCGCAAATATCGCCCGACCTCTCTCGACGACGTTGTTGGTCAGGAACAGATCACCACTCCCTTAAAATCCGCTATCGAACAGGGCAAAATCTCCCACGCCTATCTTTTTATTGGCCCCCGCGGCACCGGAAAGACTTCTGTCGCCCGGATTTTTGCCCACGCCATCAACCATTTCGACTACCAACTTGAAGACAATTACCTCGACATCGTCGAAATCGATGCCGCCTCAAACACCGGCATCGACAACATCCGCGAACTCCGCGAAAAAGCCATCATCGCCCCGACGAAAGGGAAATACAAAGTCTACATCATCGACGAGGTTCACATGTTGACCAAATCCGCCGCCAACGCCCTCCTCAAAACCCTCGAGGAACCGCCCGAGCACGTCGTCTTTATCATGGCGACCACCGACGCCTACAAGGTCCCAATCACCATTTCCTCCCGCACCCAAGTCCATACTTTTCGTCTTGCTGACCCGGAAACAATGTTTAACCACCTCCGCAAAATCGCCGACGCCGAAAAAATCCCGATCGAAGATGACGCGCTGAGGCTTATCGTCCGCCGCGGCGGCGGCTCTTTCCGTGATTCGCTCAGTATTCTCGATCAAATCACCACCCTCTCCGACCAAACTATCACCGCCCAGCTCCTCGAAAACGCCCTTGGCCTGCCCCAAACCCAAGCCCTGAGCGAGCTCCTCGACTCTTACACCAGAGGCGACAACGTAAAAATCCACCATCTCCTCCAAGACCTCCTCAACACCGGCATCAAACCCGAAACCATTGCCTCCGAACTCATCGAAACCATCGTCCAAAATCCCGAACCGGCCTTCTTCAATCTCCTTGCAAAGCTCCCCGACGTCCAACCGCCTTTCCCCGACGCCAAACTTCTCCTTGCCCTCCTTCAAAACCCCGCCAACGCCGCAATAGACGCCCCTATTGCCACAGCCCCCGCAAAACCGACTGCCGCCAGACCCGTTACCCCTGTTATCACACCAAAAGCCCCAGAACCAGCCCCAAAATCCAAAGCGCCGTCCCACCCCACTTCTGACAAAAACGCCCCAAATCCCCCTGAAAACCCCTCAGAAAGCAAAACCGCTTCCGAAAAACCCCAAAAATCCAGCTCCGATCCAGCCCTTGAAGCAACTCCAACCGCAGCCCAGGAACCCGCAGCAGCCGCCCCTAAGCCAAACCCGGGGAACCAACCTTTCGACTGGAATAATTTCCTCGAAGCCATCCATCAAGATCACGACGCCATCTACCTCCAGCTCCAGAAAACTGAACACGAATTCGACGGCCAGTCTCTCCATATCTACCCCTCAAATAAGTTCTCCGAACGCGTCCTCAAAAAGGCCGACAATAGTCGCATCATGGCCGAAACTCTCAACGGGCCCGAACTTATTATCCACTCCATCGAAGACCGCCCCGCCGCAAAAGCCGCCAAAGACCCAACAATTTCCCAAATCTCTGCTATAATGGGAAATGTAAAGGAAATCGACGCCGATATGCCATTCTAGGTGGGGAATGACATCAATTTCAGGCTAACACCCGAACCACGACCCAGCACAAAAGCCCCAAACCGCGTCGACACAGGAGGTAACCACATATCATGGACAACGACGCTCATGCCAGCCACACCGACGGCCGCATTCCACCCCAAGATCTAGAAGCCGAAAAATCCCTTCTTGGCGCTTTGTTGTTATCCGACAAATCCTTCCCGAACGTCCTCGAGCTACTCAAAGCCGAAGATTTCTACGAGCCGCGCCATAAACATATCTTTAAGGGCATGACCAACCTCTATGATCATCATCGTCCGATCGACCTTATGACGTTGACCTCTGAACTAAAAAGTCAGAAAACCTTAAAAGAAGTCGGCGGCGCTCCCTATCTCACCGAACTCACCAACTTCGTCCCCACCGCTTCGCACTCCGAAGCCTACGCCGAGCTCGTCGCCCAGGCCGCCCTGCGTCGTCGCCTTATCCAAGCTGGCACCGACATCGCCACCGCCGCCTACGACACGACCGCCGATGTCCAAGAACTCGTCGGCCGCGCCGAGAAAAACCTTTTCGAGGTCTCCGACAAAACCACCAAATCCGAATACGTCGCCCTTGAAGACCTCTTGATCGACGCTTACGACCGTATCGAAGAACTCCATAAGAACAAAGGCGCGCTCCGCGGCCTCAAAACCGGCTTTCGTGATCTCGATAATAAAACTGCCGGTTTCCAAAAAGGCGACCTCATCATCATCGGCGCCCGCCCAGCCATGGGTAAAACTACTTTCGCCCAAAACCTTGCTTACAACGTCGCCACCCGAAATGGCGACGGCAAAGGCGTCCTCTTCTACTCAATGGAGATGGGGAACAACGAAATCGTCGATCGCATGGTCTCTGATATCGCCGGCGTCGACGCCTGGAAAATCCGCACCGGCAACCTCTCCGATGAAGATTTCGCCCGGATTGGCGATGCTCTCGGCGAAATGAACGAAGTCCCGCTCTACATCGACGACACCAGTTCCATGACCATCCTCGAGCTCCGCAACAAAACTCGCCGTGCCGCCCATGACCATAATATTAGCATGGTCATCGTCGACTACCTCCAGCTCCTCCAGGGTTCCGATCGCTACGCCGGCAACCGCGTCCAGGAGGTCACCGAAATCTCCCGCGGCCTCAAAACCCTTGCTCGCGAACTCGAAATCCCAGTTATTGCTCTTGCTCAGCTTTCTCGTGGCGTCACCGGCCGCGACGACCCCCGCCCAGTCCTCTCCGACCTCCGCGAATCCGGCTCCATCGAGCAGGACGCCGACCTTGTCATGTTCCTCCACCGCCCCGACTACTACAAACAAAACAACGATGACTTCGTCCCTACCAACATCACCGAGCTAATCCTCGCCAAGCACCGCCACGGACCAGTCGGCAAAGTCGAGCTCTACTTCCACCCCGAGCTCCTTCGCTTTATGTCCCTCGACAAAGAGCATACCGAAGAAGGCTAAAACTCACTTTTCGTCCACAACTTATGCTATAATAGTTATGTGAAGAAAGTAGCCCTCTCAAAACTTTTCCTCTATCGTTATCGTTTTTACATCGGCTTTTTTTTGCTAGCAGTTGCCTATTTAACGCTACTTTTCGGCCTGCCCCTGCTCGCTCCAAATGGACTTTCTGAAGCCGAAATGGCTTCCGCCGCTCATTCTTACGCCCTTCAATCTGACAATATTTTAAGAGGCGACCTCGTCAATCTCCCTTACCGCGCCCTCCAGAAGCTCTCCATCTCCGTCCTTGGGCTTTCAGTCTATTCTGTTAAACTCCCCAGCATCATCCTCGGCGTTTTCCTCGGCCTTCTCTTGATTCTTCTCCTGAACCGCTGGTTCAAGACCAATGTCGCCCTCCTCGCCTCTATTCTCGCCGTCCTTTCTGCCTCCTTCCTCTACCTTGCTGGCTCTGGCACACCTCTTATCATGCTCGTCTTTTGGCCAACGCTCCTCCTCTGGCTCGGCTCCAAAATCCAAGGCGTGACGAAGCCGAAGCCCTCCTATTGTTTTATCTTTGCCTTCGCCCTCCTCGCCTCTATTTTCACACCCTACATGATCTATCTCGCCGGCTTTATCGTCATTTTCGCTCTGCTCCACCCCCATCTCCGCTTCACCATCAAAACCCTCCCTACAATCCCGCTCATCCTCACTATTTTTATCATCCTCCTCGGTCTCTCCGCCCTCGTTGTCGCTGCCTTTATCAACCCTGCCATCATCCCCGAGCTCTTGCTCGCGCCTGGTTTGACCATGAACGGCTTCATCGACAATGTAAAAGTCGCCTTCCTCCCGCTTTTCTCCTGGAGCACCACCTTAGAGAGCGACTTCCTCTCGCCATTCGTCGGTCTCGCCTCTATCGCCCTTGCCGTCATCGGCCTACTCTCCACTGCCAAAGGTTTCTTCGCCTCGCGTAACTCCATTGCTTCGTGGCTCATCGTTTTCACAATCTTCCTCGCCGGTCTCAACCCCGAATCCGCCATCCTCATCCTTCTCCCACTCGCCATCCTCATTGCCCACGGCCTCCGCTATATCCTTGACAAGTGGTATGACCTTTTCCCGGACAACCCTTACGCCCGCATCTCCGCCGTCTTTCCGATCGGCTTTTTCATGGGCATCATGATTATTGGCGGCATCTCGCATTTCATCTTCGGTTATCGCTATGTCCCAATGGTTGCCGACGAATTTGACAACGACATCACCCTTGTCCGCGCCAACATCGAACCCGGCTCAACTCTCTACGTTATCGACGACGAAACTGCCTACAACTTTTTCAAAATCCTCGAATCCGAAGAAAAGTTCTGTACCGTCGAAAACACCCTCCCGGCCCCCGAAAACTACCCAAAAAACTTCGCCACCCTCGGCCCCACCGAAGTTAGTGGGGAACTTATCAACATAATAACCTCGCCAAAATCCAACAACTCTGATAGAATATACTTATATACTAGTAACCAACAAGTTCCCGAACAAGTACAAGAGTAAAGGAGTATCAAATGGGTGCAACTATGGACCAAATGAAAATGCTTAACCAGCTTCGCAAGGCGCAGAAGTCCCTCAAGAACGAAATTGTCGAAGTTGAAGCCGGCGACGGCGCTGTTACCGTCCAGATCACTGGCGAATTGAAGATTAAAAGCGTGAAAATCGACCCCGCGAAAGTCGACCTCGATGATATCCAAGAACTTGAGCATTGGATCGAAGATTGCATGCGTGACGGCTACGCCAAAGCTCAAGAAATCGCCACCGACAAGATGAAACCGCTCATGGGCGGCTTGAGCAGCTTAGGTTTATAAAAGGAGGTCTTCGTGATCGATAAAATCGAAATTAGCGGCAGCAACTATAAAATCTCTGACAGCTTCCGCAAGTACGCCGAAAAGCGCATTGGAAAGCTCGACCGCTATCTGCCCCGTGGCAGCAAAAAGGATGTTGTCGCTAAAATCGTCATCACCGAAGTCGACCGCGCTCATGGCAACAAATATGAAGTTTCTGCTGCTATGGAAATCCCCGGTGGTAAAGTTATCACCGCCCGCGACGAATGCTCAAACGTTTTTGCTGGCATCGATATTATCGAAGCCAAGCTCAAAGGCCAAGTTCGTCGCTTTAAGACCGAAACCGCTCCCCGCACGCCCAAGAAAGGCCTCAAAGGGTTCTTTATTAAGCGTGGCTAATGTGCTATAATTAAGGGGTATAATTTTTGAGTAGAGATTGTGGAGAACATGTCTGATGAAAGAAACAACTGGCGCCGCCAAAACTGACAATACCAAGGACGTAAAAAACGTCAAATCTGCTAAGCCCGCGAAAAAAGTCGTTAAAGAGAAAAAACCGACCGACAAACTCGCTGACAAAACTTTAATGACCCGCATTTTGCAGGGAGTTTTTGGTGATGCTCAGAAGAAAATCCTTCGTCGCATGTATAAAAAAGTTCTCGAAATCAACAAACTCGAGCCAAAATATGAGAAAATGTCCGACGAAGAGCTTGCTAAGCAGCCCGAGCTTCTCAAAGAACAACTCAAAGAAGGTACCGAGAAAGAACTCGACGCCATCCTTGCCGACTCTTTCGCGATGTCTCGCGAAGCCTCGAAGCGTATTCTCGGCATGCGCCCGTTCGATGTTCAGTTAATTGGCGGTATTGCCCTTCACGAAGGGAACGTCGCCGAAATGAAAACTGGTGAAGGTAAAACTCTCGTCGCGCTCTCCCCGGCAGTCTTAAATGCTCTGACCGGTCGCGGCGTCCACGTCGTCACCGTGAACGACTATCTCGCCCAACGCGATGCTGGCTGGAACGCACCGGTCTACCACTTCCTCGGCCTCAGTGTCGGCGTCATCATTAACCAAGCTAGCTTCGTCTACGATCCAGAATACGAAAATGAAGACCATGAAGACGAGCGCTTCCGTCATCTGAAGCCCGCCACTCGCAAAGAAGCCTACGCCGCTGACATCACCTACGGAACTAACAACGAATTTGGTTTCGATTATCTCCGTGACAACATGGTTAGCGAGCCACAATATCTCCGCCAACGCGGGCTTAACTACGCTATCGTCGACGAGGTCGACTCAATTCTCATCGATGAAGCTCGCACTCCGCTCATTATTTCCGCCCCCGCCGGCGACAACCCCGACGCATATTACCAGTTTGCCAAAGTTGCCGCTCAGCTCACCGACGATGACTATGTTTTCGATGAGAAGCGCCGCAGCGTCACCCTGACCGACAAAGGCGTCGAGAAAGTCCAAGAAATCCTTGGCATCAAGAACTTATACTCCGTCAAACACACCCGGCTTGTCTACCATATGGAACAAGCTCTTCGCGCTCAAGTTGTTTTCCGCCGCGACAAAGATTATGTTGTCACCAATAGCGGCGATGTCGTGATCGTTGACGAGCACACCGGTCGCCTCATGCAGGGCCGCCGCTACAACGAAGGCCTCCACCAAGCCATCGAAGCTAAAGAAGGTGTTGCCGTCAAACAAGAATCCATGACCCTCGCGACTATCTCTTTCCAGAACTTTTTCCGTCTCTATCATAAACTTTCCGGTATGACTGGTACCGCCTTCACCGAAGCCGAAGAGTTCCAGCAAATTTACTCGCTCGACGTCATCCAAATCCCACCCAACAAGCCAATCCAGCGCGTCGACAAAGATGATTTGATTTACCGCACCGAAGCTGGCAAACTCCGTGCTATCGCTGCCGAAATCAAAAAATACCACGATCGCGGCCAGCCAGTTCTCGTCGGTTCCGCCAGCATTGAAAAGAACGAGCAAATCGCCCGCTATCTCGACACACAAGGCATCAAATATGAACTTCTGAACGCTAAAAACAACGAGCGCGAAGCCGCTATCGTCGCCAAAGCCGGCGAAAAAGGCGCCGTCACCCTCGCTACCAACCTCGCCGGACGCGGCACCGATATTAAACTTGGCGAAGGAGTAAAGGAACTCGGCGGCCTCGTCGTCATCGGCTCCGAACGTCATGATTCACGCCGCGTCGACAACCAGCTCCGTGGCCGCGGCGGCCGCCAAGGCGACCCTGGCACAACCCAATTCTTCGTCAGCTGCGAAGACGATCTCATGCGCATCTTCCAAGGTGATCGCATCTCTCTCCTCATGTCTCGCCTTGGCGTCGACGAAGACACCCCGATTCAGAATAAGGCCGTCTCGAAAACTCTTGAATCCGCCCAGAAACGCATTGAAGGTTTCAACTTCGATTCTCGCAAAAACGTCGTTCAATACGATAACGTCATCAACCGTCACCGCAAAGTCGTTTACGGCATGCGCCGCAAGATTCTTGATGGCGAAAGCATCCATAACGAAATTAAACGCCTCATGAAAGTCGCCGCCGCTGACCTGACAAAAGACAGCGCCCGCGTCAACCACAACTTTGAAGACGACATCCTCGATGTCTTTAACGTCGATGATGAATTATTGAAGAAAATCGGTAAAATGCGCAAAGAAAAGGATCGCGAAACGGCGCTTTACGAAGAAATCCAGCGCCAATACGCCGAAAAAGAAGCCGAATTCGAGCCGGAAATCATGCGCAAAATCGAGCGCGAGGTCTACCTCAAAGTTCTCGACACTCTCTGGATGCAACATCTCGAAAACATGCAGCACCTTCGCGAAGGCATTCATTGGCGCAGCGTTGGTCAGCGCGACCCGCTCGTTGAATATCGTAGCGAATCTCAAAAACTTTTCGACGGTCTCGAAAAGAGTCTCCGCGAAGAAGTCCTTAAGATTTTGCTCAGCTTAACCAAGCTTGAAGCTCAATCTGAAAAATTGACCGATGGTCAAGAATACGAATCCGAACTTACCAAGATGGCCGAAGGCGCGACCGAAAAAGGTGTCAACGAAATCTCCGCTGGCGAGAAAAACCTCGACAAAGAATTCAAAGAAAACTCCAACACTTCCAACAAATCCGGCAATAACCCCAACCTCAATCAGCAGCGCAACATGGCTCGCAAAGACAAGAAAAAACAACGCCAAAACAAGAAGAAAGGGAAACAGCAATAAAACATTCCGCCGAAGAAATTGTTCTTGCTTCCGGCGCAAAAGGTTTGCTAATTGACGTCCCGGGCGCTAGCGTGATGAACACGAAGTTTCAGTTTCGTGCCGGTATGCGCTATGCGAAGCGTCCCGAAGTTTACGAAATCGCCCACATCGTCGAGCATCTCGCTTTTGGTGCCAACGCCGAATACAACAGCGAACAAGCCTTCGAAGCTGACTTCACTAAAAATGGCGCCTACCACAATGCCTGGACTTCCGACTTTTCAGTTTGCTACGAAAGCGAATGCGCCGACTTTGAGTGGGACCGTATCATGCGTCTCCAGCAAGTCGCTATCGCCCAGCCTCGTTTCAATGACGAAGAACTTCAGAGCGAAAAAGGGAATGTCCGCGCTGAATTAACCGGATACATGAATGACTACGCCCGCCTACTTTGGCCCCGCCTCCAACAACTCGTTGGCGAAAACGTCCCCGACCTCCAAGAGCGCATCAAAACCATTAGCGGCATCGAACTCAAAGACATCCGCGAACACTACCGCCGCACCCACACCGCACACAACCTCCGCTTCATCATCGCCGGCAACCTTCGCCACCGCAGACACAAAATCCTCCGTATGCTAGAAGATTGGGATTTGCGTCCCGGCGCACGCTTTGAGATTCCGACCGATGATCTCCATTCTTCTGCCCCGGTCCTCATCCGCCGCAAAGACGCTTCGAACATCACCTTCGCCTTTACCTGGCTCACTCCGCGCAAGCTCGAACCTAGTGAAGTCTACGCCATGAACTGCCTTAATCATATCTTGAACGGAACCATGAGCAGTAAGATTCTTGGTCAAGCCCGCAAACATGGCCTTGTCTACGGCATGGGTAGCGACCTTTCCAATGGCTGGCACAACGCCTCCTGGGATTTTGATGGCGAAGTCAACCTAGAAAGTTCGACCAAACTTTTCGACCTCATTCACAAAGAGCTTAACAATGTCCTAAATGGCGAAATCAGCGACGAAGATATTGCCGCCGCCAAGTCGTATGCTATCGGCCGATACCAAATGGGCGCTCAGACCGTCAGCCAAATTTCCGATTACTACGCAGACGGCTATTTCACGAACGGCACTATCGAAAAATACGACCGCATGTCCGGCCTCGTTAAGAAAACCAAAAAATCTACCATGGTTGACCTTGCTCGTGAATTTATCGGCAGCGAGATCAGCGCGCTTGTCGCCGTCAGCTCCGTCGAAAAGGCCGCCATTGTCGAGCTCGCCGACCGCCTTCACTTCTGACATCCTAAATCGCACCCCAATCCTTACCTCTTAAGCCAAAATATGCTATAATACACCTTATACACCATGAATGACAAGTTCCAACAATTCCGCAAAGCTTATCCAACCTTTATTTTTGATAGTTTCAAAATCACGAAACCCAACGACAATTCCGAATCCCTCAAAATCACTTATCATTTCGTAATCCCCGGACTCGCCGAGTTCCACCCCACCCTCGAAATCTCGTTGAAAGATATCCACGGAGACTACGATGAGGACTTCCTGGAAGCTATCGCTTTCAACCTCGGCATGGTCGAAGCAATTAGTTATTATAAAGCCACTTGTAGTCCGAATTTTCTCATCAAAGCCGGCTACTTAACTCCCGAACAACTTAACTTTTTCCAAAAACTCTACTTTTACGGCCTCGGCGAATTTCTCTATGTTAATGATATCGAAACTTCCGAAGCTGACCTGGTTCATTTCGCCGTCGAACATGAACCAACTAAAACCATCATCCCCGAAATCCACCCCTCCGGCAATCTCATCACCGTCGGCGGCGGCAAAGATTCTTGCGTCAGCCTCGAACTCCTCCGCAACTTCCGCGACATCCCCAAAGCAGAAGCAACTTTCCAAGACGCCTCAGCCAACCCCAAAGTCGCATCCAGCGCTCAGCCGACCGAAACCCCCGCAAACACTTGCTTCGCCCTCAACCCCAAACAAGCCAACCTCGCTTGTATCGAAGCTAGCGGCTACCCCGCGATTTACGCAAAACGCACTATCGACCCTGAACTTCTCCGTCTAAATCGCGAAGGTTTCTTGAACGGCCATACTCCCTTCAGCGCCATGCTCGCCTTCACGACTTACCTCGTAGCCTATCTTGCCAACAAAAAATATATTATTATGTCGAACGAAGGCAGCGCCAACGAAGCTACCGTCCACGGAACCAAAATCAATCACCAGTACTCCAAAACTTACGAGTTCGAAAACGATTTCAATAACTACATTAGCAAGTATTTAAGCCCCAAAATCCATTACTTCAGTCTTCTGCGTCCGCTCACCGAATTTCAAATCGGCATGATTTTTGCGCTCGACAAAAACCTCAAAAAATACCACAAAATCTTCAAAAGTTGCAACGTCGGCAGCAAAGATTCTACCTGGAATTGGTGTGGCGAATGCCCGAAATGCCTTTTCGTATATATTATACTTAGCGCCTTTCTCGACACCGACGAACTTATTGACATTTTCGGTCGCGATCTTTACGAAAATCAAAATCTCCTCCCAACCTTCATCGAACTTCTCGGCTACGCTGACCGCAAACCCTTCGAATGCGTCGGCACTTACGAAGAATGTCGCCTCGCAGTTTCTCTTGCCATCCAAAAAACTGAAGAAAACACTCGGCAACCCGAAACCGCCAAAAACCCACTCCCATATCTTCTCCAATACTATAAAGATCATTATCCACTCACTTTTACCTTAAGCTGCGGCTGCGCCGAAAATACGCCCAACGTGGAAAACACAGCCAGCGATCTTGCCGGTTCCGAAATTATCACCGCTTACAACTCCGAAAATAACTTACCACCCGCCTTTGTGCAAATTATTAAGCAAACCCTCGCTAAATACAAATCTATCGATATCCCGACCAAAGGAGGCCTAAAATAATGCCCGCTTCACCCATCGTCCAACAAATCATCTCCAAGCTGGAAGACAAGAATCTTCTCATCCTTGGCTTTGGCCTAGAAGGACTATCAACCTACCGTTTCATTCGCCGACACCTTCCGAATCAACACATCACTATCGCCGACCAAAACGAGCTAAAAACCAGCCCTCTCCTTCAAGAAGACCAAAACCTCACTCTCATCTCCGGGCCGAATTACCTCGACCGCCTCGAAGACTACGACTTAATCCTCAAATCCCCCGGCATCAGTTTCAAAAATATCGACTATTCAAATTTCCAAGGCAAAATCACTTCCGAGCTCGAACTTATCCTCGAAGTAAACCGCGAAAACATCATCGGCATCACCGGCACTAAAGGCAAAAGCACCACCTCCAGTCTCGTCTACGCCATCCTTCAAGCGAATCATCGCGACTCACGCCTCCTCGGCAATATCGGCACCCCAATTTTTGACGAAATCGAACACATCTCTCCTGAGACCATGCTCGTCCTCGAAATGTCCAGCCACCAACTCGAGTTTATCAAAACTTCGCCTCACATCGGCGCCATCCTCAACTTGTTCGAAGACCATCTCGACGCCGCTGGCAGCGTCAAACACTATCATTGGTCAAAACTCAACCTTTTCCGTCACATGACCAAAAACGATCTTGCAATATATTGCGCCGACAACCCCGCTCTTCAGCAGCACATACTGAACGACAACTTCCGCGCCCAACTTATCAGCATCAGTGCAGACCCAGAAATCGCCGCCAATGTTGAACTACGAAACGGACAAGTCTATTGCCACGAAACTCCGCTTTACGATATTGCGAGCGACCGCCATCTCCTCGGCCAGCATAACCTCGAAAACATTATGGTTGCGCTCACTATTGCGCACTTCCTCGGCCTCGATTCTAAAATCAGTCAGACCGCCGTCAACAATTTCCAACCCCTCGAACACCGCCTCGAAAAAGTCGCTACCGTCGACAATATAACTTATTACAACGACGTCATCGCGACCATTCCCGCCGCAACCATCAACGCTATCAAAAGTCTCGGCAATGTTGACGCGCTAATTTTCGGCGGTCTCGACCGCGGCATCGATTACACGGATTTCATTGTTTTCCTTGAGTCTTCCAATATTAATCATTTTATTTGTATGCCTTCGACCGGGCATTCTATCGGCCAACAGCTCGACGCACAGAGAACTCATTTCGTCAACACGCTAGAAGAAGCTGTCGCTCTCGCCGCTAAAGTTACCGCAAAAAACTCTGTCTGTCTCCTCTCTCCCGCCGCCGCTAGTTACGAATTTTACAAAAACTTCCAAGAAAAGGGCCGCGCTTATAAACAACTCGTTCACCAGCTCGCCAGCCAAAAACAACTTGCCGACAGAACCGAAAATACAGCGCCAAACGCCACCTCGAAAGGTCAGCATGCCTAGCCCACTCCAAAATCGCCTTGAAAGTCTCCAGCAAGAACTCGATAACTCTTGGCAAAGACTTAAACTCGACGAAAAGCTCGCCGAGATCGAAAAACTCGAAGCCGAAGTTGCTGAACCAGAAATTTGGCTCAACCCCGACCATGCCCGCACCCAAAACGAAAAGCTCGCCCGCCTGAGCGACGAAACGCAGCCCTGGAAATTACTCAAAGTTCAGCTGAACGACTTGAATGAACTTATCTCCCTCGATGATCCCGACTTAAACTCAGAACTCGAAGAACAACTTGAAGCCCTCGAAAATAACTTATCCGAACTAAAAAAACTCCTCCGCTTCACCGGAAAGTATGATAAAAACAACGCTATCTTGCGCATCACTTCCGGTGTCGGCGGTACCGAAGCTATGGACTGGGCTAGCATGCTCGAACGCATGTATCTGCGCTGGGCTGAGCGCAAAAACTTCAAAGTCGCTTGTCTCGAACGCTCCGCCGGCGAAGAGGCCGGCATCAAAACCGCCGTCTATGAAATCTCTGGCGCCAATGTCTACGGACTTCTAAAAAGCGAACACGGCGTTCATCGCCTCGTCAGACTTTCGCCCTTCAACGCCGACAACCTTCGTCAGACCTCCTTTGCTCTCGTCGAAATCTTACCAATTATCGAAAATAACGATGAGCTAAAAATCGACGACAAAGACCTACGGATTGACGTCTATCATTCCGGCGGTCACGGCGGTCAAAGCGTCAACACGACCAACTCCGCCGTCCGCATTACTCATCTCCCGACCAGCACCGTCGTCGCCATCCAGAATGAACGTTCCCAACTCCAGAACAAAGAAAAGGCCATGGAGATTCTCCGCGGGAAACTCCTTCAAATGCAGCAAGAACAACACGCCGAAAGCATCGACAAGCTCCGCGCCGGAGAATCCGCTAAATGGGGCCAGCAAATTCGTAACTACGTCCTCCAGCCCTATAAGCTCGTCAAAGATACTCGCACTAAACACGAAAACAAAGACCCTGACGCCGTACTTGACGGTAAATTCGATGACTTTATCGACGCTTACTTAGAGCAAACCTCCGTCTAGAACTTATAAACACAAACGTCTTGCCGCTCGATAATTCTTGTGGTATTATAATAGTATGATCTTGCTTGACCGCGTAACTAAGACCTACCCAGGCGATGAGGAACCGGCGCTCGATAATATTTCTCTCCACATCGAGCCGCATGAGTTCGTTTTTTTGGTCGGCAAATCCGGCGCTGGTAAATCTACTTTGATAAAAATGATCACAAAGGAAGAGCAGCCCGACTCTGGCAAAATCGTCATCGGCGGCATTGACCTCGATTATGTTCGCCGTCGCCATATTCCACACTATCGCCGTCGCCTTGGTGTTGTTTTTCAAGATTATAAGTTACTCCCGACTCGCACCGTTTTCGAGAACGTCGCTTTTGCTCTCGAAATTGCCGGCATGAGCAACCGCGAAATCAACAAAACCGTCCCGAAAGTCCTCGATCTCGTCGATCTCGAAAACAAAGCTAACAAATTCCCAACCACTCTCTCCGGTGGGGAACGTCAGCGCGTTAGTATTGCTCGCTCTGTTGCGCGCCAACCAAAAATCCTAATTGCCGACGAGCCGACCGGCAATCTCGACAAACTCACTCGCCAAGAAATCATCGAGCTTCTTCAAAAAATCAACGATTTCGGCACAACCCTCCTCGTGACTACGCATGACGAGAATATCGTCAACGACCTCGGCAAGCGCGTCGTCACCTTAAAGGCTGGTCGCATTGTCGACGATCAAAAATACCACGGTGTTTATCGCCTCGATAGCGCACCCGAACCAGAAGTCATTCCCGAACCAGAGCAGCCGCTTATCATCAGCCAGCAGCCAATCATCCAGCGCGTCGCCTCGCTAAATAGTCGCCCGAATGGTCGCCCAAAGAACAACCAGCGCCTCACCTCCTCCTTGCAATACACCATGAAAATCGACCACAAAGCCAATCATTCCACCATCCCATCCAATCCCAAAACCGCTCCTAAACCCGTTAATAACCCCGCTAAAGCTCAAAAGAACCAAAGCAAACCAGCTCCGGCCCAAGTCAAACCCGAACCAGCCCCGCAAAAACCAGCCACTCCGCCCAAAAAATATGCCCGCGACTCCGCCAATCAATGGTACACTGCCAGTAAACCCCTCAAAGCTGCACCAAAGCTCAGTAATCTCAGTCTCGGTCAAACCGTCAAGTTAAAGCCCGCCCCCAGTATTAAACAAGCTGTCGCGAGCCGCAAAAACTTACCCAAAAATAAACAAAAACGCGTAATCTAAGCCTAAAAGGTCGAAAACATGTCGAAAGAACTTACAAACAAGCCAAAACCAAGCAAAGTTGTTCGCGAGAAGCAAAAAGAACACCTCAAAACTCTCGTCGAAAACAGTAGCGTTAGTCGCGTCCGCAACACTAGCCGCATTGTTAAATATGGTGCCGCTAGTTTCACTCGCAACATCTGGCTTTCCATCGCAGCAACTCTCGTCATGACCGTCACACTCGTCATCCTACTTGTCACCATCGGAGCCAGTCTTATTCTGACCTCCACCGCCGAAACTATGCAACAAAAAATCGACATCACCGTCTTCTTTCAGCCTGGCACCGACCCAGAGATCCTCGCTACCATGGCCGACGAAATGCGCACCGACAACAACGTTAGCAGTGTCGACATCGCCAGTTCACAAGACGAATTCGACGCCCTAATCGAAGAGAACAAAGACAACGCCGACCTTCTCGCCGCTTTCCAGGACGAAACTATGTACCAGACCATGCTTAGCACCATGCCAGCCACCATGCGTATTAAGGTTTATAATGCGAACGATTTAAGTAGTATTCGCAACATCGTCGAGACGAACGAACTTTTCCAAGCCAACCTTAGCGAAGACAAAGAGCCAACTTACGACGCGAACCAAGCCGAAATCCAAACCATCAACTCCTGGGCTACCATCGCCAAAAACGGCGGCCTCATTCTCGGCGCCATCTTCATCGTCATCTCTGTCCTCGTCATTTTCAACACGATCCGCATGGCAATTTTCTCCCGCCGCGAAGAAATCTACATGATGAAACTTGTCGGCGCTGACACTAGCTTCATCCGTGGCCCCTTCCTCATCGAAGCCCAAATCAGTGGCATCATTTCTGGACTTCTCGCCAGCACGCTTGCCTACATCGGCTTTCGCTTTATCGCACCCAATCTCGCCTCATACGGCATCGACATTAGCCTCGTTTCCGACCTCATGGGTACCAGCAAACTCGTTCTTGTCTATCTCGGCGTCGTTGGCGTTGGCATCCTCATCGGCACCGTCTCCGCCCGCCTCGCCATGCAAAAGTACCTCAAGTAGAAAACAGCTTTACTTTTTAGCGTAAGCATGATATATATTAACTATGGCTATTCACAAAAACTCCCAAAAAAGTCGAAAACATAAAACTGTTGGTCTGCGCAAAGTTATTGCTATCGCCGCAGTAGTCTCTGCAATTTTAATTAGTGAATCTTTTATATTTGAAACTAGCGAAGAAGTTCAGGCCTACCCCGCCGGCTGCGTCACTCAAGCCTGCCGCGAAGCATCCGACCGCGCCACCGCTTCCGCGAATCGCGCCCGCGAGCTCGCCGCTAGCGCTCAGACCTTGGAGAACGAAGTCAATCGTCTAAACGCCGAAATCGCCATGCTTGAAGACGAAATCGCCATGAACCAAGCCATCGCGAACGATCTCCAAGCTCAAATCATCTTAAACGAAGCCAAGCTCAATCTCCAGCAATCCGCCCTCGCAAAGCTCCTCGTCGATATGCACTTTGACGAAGAACCTGACGCAATTTTAGTCCTCGCTAGCAGCAACTCTCTTGGCGACCTCGCCGAACGCCAAACCCGCCAGACCAACGCCAAAACCCAAGTCACCACTTCCGCTGAAGCTATCAAAACCCTCAAAGAAGAACTCGAAGGTCAAAAATCCAGCGTCGATGCCCTAATCGCAAGCGCCGAAGCCACACGCACCGAGATTTCTAATCGCCGCAACGAGCAGCAAGCACTTATTGCTCGCTACGAAAACGATTCCGCCGCCTACGAACGCGACGCTGCCGCCGCTCGCGAAACCATGCAAAAAGAAATTGCTGCCGAAATCGCCAAATACAACAATGGCGGTGTTGTCGGCGAAGGCTACAACTCTTACCCTTGGGCACATCGCTGCCCTCAAGACAATGTCGGATACATCGTCGTCGGCGGCTATGTCTGCCAATGCACCAGCTACGCCGGCTGGAAGGCACAGGAATACTTCGGTATCTATATCTCATCTTGGGGCGACGCTAAAAGCTGGGGCTACAGCGCTCAGCGCGCCGGCTACGTCGTGAACGATACTCCCGCTCCGCACACTATCGCATATAGCACATCCGGTATTTACGGACATGTTATGTGGGTTGAAAGTATCAACGCCAACGGCACTATTAACCTCACCGAATATAACAACAGTGCTAGTTCGAAGAGCCATCTCCCTGGCGACTTCGGCGCCCGCTACAACGTCAACCCTGCTCTCTACCGCTACATCCACCTCGACCAACGCCTCTGGTAACCCCTACATAGCCCAGACAAAAGTGTTGTAATTTTTACAACACTTTTTCTATACACCAAAATTATCCCGAAAACGTAGTATAATAATATATATGTCTAAAAAATGGGAAGAACGACAAGTTAGCCTCGGCGGCGCAATCATCACCGGCGCAGTCACCTTAATCATCGGGCTCTTTGTCGGCATCAACTGGAATAATATCTCCTCAACTTTCTTACCTTATCTCGGCGTCAAGACGACGACTGCGAACGACTGGTCCGCCCTCGACGAAGTCTATTCGACCCTCGTCCAAAATTATGACGGCGAAGTCAGCAAAGAAGAAATCATCGAAGGCGCGAAAAAGGGAATTGTCGCCGCTGTTGGCGACGTTTATACCGCCTACATGACGCCGGAAGAAGCTAAAGAATACGAAGCCTCTCTCCACGGCGACGTCGGCGCTGGCATCGGTATCGAAATGGCGCTCCGCGACGGCTATGTCCGCGTCCTCCGCACCCTTCCCGACAACCCCGCTGGTAAAGCCGGCATAAAAGCCGGTGACATCATCTACAAGATTGACGACGAAGAAGTCTACGCCGAAGGCTCCGATGTTATCGCCTCGAAGTTACGTGGCGCCGCCGGAACTACGGTCAAACTTACTGTCGTCCGCGATGGCGAAGAAAAATCCTTTGAGCTCACTCGCGAGACTATCAACAATGTTTCCGCCTATGCCACTTACGACGGCTCGACCGCCATTATTACCGTCACTCGCTTCGACAGTAACACTGGCACTCTTGTCCAAAAAATAGTCGCCGACGAATTCCCGAAACATAATGTCAAGAAAGTCATCCTCGATCTCCGCAACAACGGCGGCGGATATGTCTCCGCTGCGAAAGATCTTCTCTCCCTCTGGGTTGACGGAGACGTCGTCCTTGTTCAAAAAACTAACGGTATCACCCACGACACGACTTACGCCAACCGCGGCCAGGCGAAACTCGCCGACATCCCGACCGTCGTCCTCGTCAACGGCAGCACCGCTTCCGCCTCCGAAATCGTCGCCGGCGCACTCAAAGATTACAAAAAAGCCACGATTCTCGGCGAAACCACCTTCGGCAAAGGCGTCGTCCAGACCCTCTTCGACCTCTCGAAAGGCAGCCTCCTCAAAGTCACTACCGCCCGCTGGTACACCCCGAACGGCTCCAGTATTAATGGTGAGGGTATCACGCCCAATGTTGAAGTCGAGCTAACTTACGACGATACCAACATGGGCCGCGACCCCCAGCTCGACGCCGCCAAAAAACTCGAATTGTGATATAATAAAAATATGAACTGCGCGAAGTATCTATACAAAAGATTTTAATCTTTTGGTGATACGAGCTGCAGCATAATTCTATTATAACTATGTTATAATAGAATTATGATCAAAGTATACACCACCAAAACTTGTATTTATTGCCACGCCCTTATGGACTGGCTGGAACAACAGGGAATCAAATATCAAGAAATTGACGCAACCACCATGCCTGGCATCACCGCCGTTCCTGTCACCGAAATTAACGGCGAACACATCATCGGTTTCGACCGCGCCGCCATTAAACGCGCACTCGCCGAAGCTAACGCGGAAACCGAAGACGCCGACGATGAGAGCGCTAACGACCAGAACCAAGAAGACGCCGCAGCCTAACTAAAACTTATTCCGATGTCCGACAAAGACCCGTCATCTTCCGAAAAACCCAGCATTATCCTGCTCCACGGCTTCCGTGGCTCGCCGCTTGGGTTGAAAGAAGTCGCTCGCATCATCCGCGAGGCCGGCTATGAGGTTTTTGTGCCGCCAATCCCGCCTTTCAGCGGCGCCACGCTCCCCGAATATACGCCCGAAGCCTATGTTTCATATCTTCATGGTTTTATTGACTCGCACGAAATCCACCAACCCATCCTCATCGGCCACTCTATGGGGTCTATCGTCGCAGCCGCCGTCGCTCATACCGAATCGGATTTAATCCATGAGAAACTCATCCTTCTTTCGCCAATCTCCGCTCGCACCACCCGGCTCGTGGCTCCGCTCGTCCCGCTCTCAGCCGGCCTACCCCGCCTAGTCACCGACTACGTCACCACCCGCTTTCTCTTCGTCCCACACGACCACAAGCTCTTCAAAGAAGCTCTCAAAATCACCAATCAATGTAGCGGCGACCAAGTCCCGCGCGCCCGCGAAGTCTATGCCTCCGCGAAGTTTTCCGCTCAATATTCCATCGCTGACTTCCCGTTCGAGAAAGATACTCTTTTTCTTGCCGGCGAATCTGATCGCATCGTCAACAAAAGCAATACTGAGACTCTCGCCAAAGAAATTGGCGCCGAGCTCGAGTTTATCCCCGGCTCCGGCCACCTCCATAATTACGAAAAGCCCCAAGAAACCGCCGAAGCCATCCTCCGCTTCCTCGCAAAATAGCCCCACATCGCCATCTCCTCGCAAAAGTCTTCCACTTCTGGAAGACTTTTTACTCGTTTTTTCACCTCTCCGCCCCAGTCGCCGCCCCGCCAAATAAGTTATTAAGCCTGTTGGGTAGACTTATTAGTTATTTAATATCGCGATATTGTTTATTGTAAAAAGGAATAAGTATGTGCTATATCGACGCATATATGTACCCATTTGGCGGTTGCGGAGGCTGGGGCGGAGACGGGGTTTATAAGTAGAGACCGGGCACAATCTCCAACTCTGTGGGGCGCTTTTTCAGGCGCGCCCCACTTCCGTCACAAGGTAGTTTGGGGTTCGGGAAAACCCTCACTCCCAAAACTAGCCTTGTTCCTCCGCGCTATCGCGCGATGCAGCGAACGGAGAGGCCGTAGTACCGACCGTAGTCGTTGGACGGAATGATGTTGCTGGGGCCACTGAAGTAGAGATTGTAGGCGTAGGGGCTGTTAGAGTCTGGAATAGACGACCAGTAACCGCCCTCGTAGCCGGCGCCAAGGAGCAGGTAGTTGGTATTCTGATAGACGTAGCCGCCCCTAACACCATAGAACGGAGCCTGAGTAACGTTATTCGTAGCCGAGGTACCACCCAACTTGTTGACGAGCGTCTCGAGCTCACCGCCAGAATTAGAAGTTGGTAGTCTCCAGCCCTTCGGACAGATCGAGTTAGTAGCCTGGCCGCTCGTAATCAAACCACCTGTTCCAGCCGTGGCTGCATTCCACTGATAATGGTTCCCGAGAATATAGTGCGCATTAACATCACCGTTCGCAGTAGTCGGCGTATTATAGGCTGTAAACTGACCAGTACACTGCGAAGCGTTATTTTTTGGATAGCCACAGTCGCTTGAAGTGTTTGGGTTAGTGATACGATAGTTGCCTAAGCTCCAAGAGCGTTGACCGGTATTATCGGCGAGAATCGTCGAGTCCGAAGCAGTTGTCGCCGTATCATAAGCCGGCTTATATCCAGCCGCGGGTACATCGGAGTCTACTGTAGTCAAAGTCTTACTAGTCGACAAATCCAAATCCAAATTCTGCGTCATCCAACACTTGCCATCGGCAAGCTTAGAAACCCAGTAATACTTGCCATCACGAGTATCTTTGAGTTGGGTAGCAATCTCTCCGTTACCGTTCGTGTCTTTAGCGTTAGCGCAAACCGTTGTCGTCATCTGCTGCATGTTTTCAATCCCGAAGTCGTCGATCTTCGCAACTTCCATCGGGCTACTCGTCACACTTAACGTCACCTGGTTAGAGTATGTGTCTGCTGGCTTATCGTTCCCAATCTTTGTGGCAAAACTTATTGCAAAAGTCCGATTCACATTCGTATTATTTCCGCTAACACTCGCAAGGCTTTTACCTTGTCCTTGCGGAAGAGCGGAATAGGTCGCTGTATCAGGCACGCTTGAGCCTTCGACATAAGCATAGCCCCAAGTGTTGGTATCAAGATTCGCAAAAGGCCTACTTCCACTCATCGCCGAAATCGTCTTCCCAGTTTTCTCGCCAGTCAAAGCTGAGTTCTTCCCGCCAAGATAAATCGTATAGCCGCCAGTGCTGGCGATCTTTACGTTCGCAGAAACATTAATCTTTGCCGAGGCACCATCGGAAGTAGTTGGCGTGAGTGAGGCGGAACCAGACTGAGGCGTGAAAGAAATTGTGACTCCAGAATCGGCCTGCGCAGAAATATCGTCATCGGAAGTTGCCATAGCTTGCTCTTCGGAATCCAAATCATTAAACAACTCCTCACCCTCAAGCGCGTTCGCCGAACTACCAACGACTGGATTTACTATTAGAAAGGTCAGCAAGAATAAACATACTCCGGAAAGCCTACAGCATACTCCCGCAATAGAAAAACATGATATTTTTCTAGAGCATGTTTTTCCAGACGCAGAGTATGATTTCTCACGCAAAGAGTTAGAGTTTTTATTATGGCGTTTTAGCATCACGGCCCTCCTTTTAATTATACGAACACCAGGCGGACCGAATTCTTATGCCGACATTTTCATTGCGAAAGTCCACATACAAAAATGGCACCGCGAGGTGTTCGTACAATGCATCAGGCAAGCTCTAGTTTCCTAGATACTTTTACCGGCACCGTGCCTCGCAGCACCATTCTACCGATAAAAATACAAAAACGTAGAGTTTAGAAACCATAAAAACGAACTTGCCTTAAGCAACACATTGTACGAACACTTTCATTATATCACAACTTCACAAAACACAAGCCAAAAAACATTGCAAAATCCAAAACCATCAGTCGCCGCAAGCCAAAAACACCACAAAACTCAAAAGACCAAATAAAACATCACCAACTCTCAACAATGATACGCAAGTCTAGCGTCGAAACCACTTCCGCTTTTTCTGGATTTTCTTACCCTTCAGCGTAATCGCTTCTTCATAAATTTCCTCGAACCGCTTCAGAGTTCGATTGAGATCATGTTTTTTAGAAATCTCCAAACTCTTCTCGCCATATTTCTGCTGCAAATCCGCATCCTTCAAAATCGAAACCATCGCATCCGTCATTCCGACCAGATCGCCCGGCTTACAGAGCACTCCGTTCTTCTTATTCTGACAAAGTTCAGAAACCGCTCCCGCGTCGACCGCCACTAACGGCAATCCAGTCGCTGCCGCCTCGATAAGAACAATCCCTTGCGTCTCCGTCTCGCTCGCCGTCGCAAACATCGTCGCCCCACGATAAATCTCCGTCACATCCGGCGGCATAATTCGACCAGGGAACTTTACCTTATCAGAAATCCCTAGCGCCTGCGCGAGATCAATCAAATGTCGCCGATCCGTCCCATCCCCTACGATTACCAGCTCAGCCTCCGGCACTTCTTCTGCCACTCCAGCGAACGCCGTCACCACGTTTCCGAGACTTTTTTCCGGATCCACCCGCCCGACATATAACACCCGCAACTTTCCCGGCTCCAATCGGAACTTCTTTAGAACTTTCGTCGATGCTTTCCCCGGCGTGAACTTCGAAAGATCCACTCCGTTCGAAAGCGGCTCGACTATCACATCAAACCTCCGTCGGTTCTTCGGCACGAGATCCTCAATCGCCATCTCCGTCGGCATCGTCGCATATTCCGAATGTTTCAGAAAACTCGCCATATAAGTCCGAAGCATCGCGTCGACCGGTTTTTTAATCGGCTTCAAAAGTTTCACCTGACTCGTGATGTTATCCGGATACGCATGCCCCGTCGAAACCATCGGCACGTCATATTTCTTCGCATACCTGCGCGCCGCGATCGCAATCATCTCCGCCGTCTGATTATGAATCACGTCCGGCTGAAACTTATTCAGCGCCTTTTTCAGCGCCGGATACGGATCGACCGTAATCCAAAGTCCATGCCGATACGCCAGCCGCGGCATCTTCACCTTCAAAATCTTCTTGCCTTCCGGCACCGCATTAATCTGATCCGGATAAAACGGAAACCGAATCGAACGCAAATACACCGTCGTCACGCCATCGCGCTTCGTCCGGTGCGGTTTTCCCGTAAAGCTCGGGCAAATCACCATCACTTCGTGTCCATGTTTCGCCAATCCCTTTGCCAAATTATGCGCAAAAACCGCCACCCCGTTCGACATTGGGTAATAAAGATCAGATGTAATCGCAATTCTCATGATATGTTATAATTATACTATGTCGAAGAAAAAAACTCCAGCCTCTGTCACCGTCAACCGCCGCGCCCGTTTCGACTATCAACTCGGCGACGAGTTATCCTGCGGCATGCTTCTTTCTGGTCCCGAAGTTCGCCTTATCCGTGACCATCATGTTCAACTCAAAGGTTCATTCGTCACTCTGAAAGACGACGAACTCTGGCTCAACAACTTAACCCTCGGCGCCGACACTGCGCGTAATATCAAGCTCCTCGTCACGAAACGCCAGCTCGCCGAGCTTTCCCGCGCAAAACAAGACGGCTGCCAGCTCGTCCCCGTGAAACTTCTCGGCGGCAGCCGCTATATTAAGCTCGTCATTGCCACCGGCAAAGGTAAGAAGAAATACGACAAACGCGAAACCATAAAAAAGCGAGATCTCGAACGTGGAAGATACTAATTCAAATCCAACCAGCGCCACCCCCGGCACAAACGCCGCCAAGCAACATATCAAAATCTATTCTTGGAACGTCAACGGCCTCCGCGCCGGACTGAAAAAGGGAACTTTCCTTGATTTCATGAGTTCCGAACAACCTGACATCATCTGCCTCCAAGAAACCAAAGCGAAGCAGGGCCAAGCCGAAGTCGACCTCCCTGAATATCTCGAAATCTGGAATAGCGCCGAGCGTCCCGGCTATTCCGGCACCGCCGTTTTCACCAAAATCCAGCCGATTAACATCTTCGATACTTTCGTCCCCGACGTCGAAGCTACCTATCCCTGGGCCGACGACAAACACGGCAACCCGCTGACCGAGGGCCGTCTCCAAACTATCGAGTTTCCGAACTTTTACCTCGTCAATACTTACGTTCCGAACAGCAAACGTGATCTCTCCCGCTTAAAACTCCGCGAACAAATCTGGGATCCCGCCCTCCTTCAACATTTAAAAGCCCTCGAGCGCGCCAAACCGGTCATTATTTGCGGCGATTTCAACGTCGCCAACACCCCGCTCGACCTCGCCCGCCCGAAAGACAACGAGCATAACGCCGGATTCACCGAAGAGGAACGCCAGGGAATCAAAAATCTCCTCTCCGCCGGCTTCATCGACACCTTCCGCTATTTTAACCCCACCCTCCAGCGTTACACTTGGTGGTCGCATTGGGCAAAAGCCCGCGAGCGTAACATCGGCTGGCGCATCGACTACTTCCTAGTTTCCGAAAGCCTCGTCCCTCATCTCGAATCCGCCGGCATCCACGACCATTTCCTCGGCTCCGATCATTGCCCCATTTCCATTGAACTAACTTTCTAAAACTTATGGCTTTCGCAAAACTCGACAACAACTTATCTTACTGGCAAAAACAAGTTAAGCCACTTTTTCCTGACCTCGCTTGGAACATCCCCGAGCAAAAAACCGGCCAAATTACCGTCATCGGCGGCAACAGCCAAAGTTTCCATTCCGTAATTCGCCTCGCCGAGTTTCTCGACCACAACTTTCCGCTTCGCGAAGTCTCAATCTTCCTCCCCGACGCCCTCCGCGGTCAACTCCCGCCCCTTCCAAACATCACTTTCACCCCATCTACCGAAAGCGGCTCCTTCGCTAAATCTTTCGACCTGCGGCAAGCACTCAAAACCAGCGACTTCACCCTCCTCGCCGGCGACCTCTCCAAGAACTCCGCGACCGCCATCGCCCTCAGCGACGCCATCACCAGCCTTATCTCCAATAATCAAGACGACACCCCGCTAAAACCCCTTCTCCTCACCCGCGATTCCGTCGATCTCCTCGCCGAAAGCGCCGCCGAACTCCTGAAACATCCGCGCCTTTTCCTCGTTGCTTCCATGGCGCAGCTCCAAAAAGTCTTCCGCGCCGTCTATTATCCCCGCATGATCATGCTCTCGCAGCCCCTCCTTCCGGTCGTCGAAACCCTCCACAAGTTCACCCTCTCCTATCCCGCCACCATCGTCACTTTCCACCAAAACCAAATCATCATCGCAAATTCCGGCGACGTCACTACCACCCCTATCGAAAGCACCCGCTACACTCCGCTCTCACTCTGGTCCGGCCAGCTCGCCGGCAAAATCGCCGCCCTCAACTTATATAACCCGAACCAGCCCTTAAAAGCCACGACCGCCGCCATCCTCTTCGGCTAAAACGCCACATATTGGACGGGCCGCCCTACGAGAGATTGACTTTTCAACAAATCTGTGATATAATGG
>CAQRDK010000012.1 GCA_948868795.1 uncultured Candidatus Saccharibacteria bacterium
TAGTCGGTAATCACTATCAATGGAATACGGCGACGGCTGGAACTGGTGGGACGATTATATCGGGTCAGGCAAACGGATCAATTTGTCCGAAGGGATGGAAGCTTCCAGAATCGAATGTAGCTACAGCAGGTTCCTTTGGCGGCCTCATTAATGCGGGTTCGATTGATACTGATGTGGCTAAGTTGACCTCTGCCCCGTATTACTTTGTTAGGAGCGGATACATCCAGCAGACTACCGACAGTCTGTTCTACAGCGCCGGCGACCGAGGTCGATACTGGTCTTCTACCCCAAACTCCAGCAACAGCAACGCCTATAACCTCTACTTCGCTGGCACCGCCACCGTCAGCCCATCCACTGGCAGCAGTCGGTACTACGGCAACTCCATCCGTTGCATCGCCCGCTAGCCCCTTTAAAGGTTCTCCGCCCCAGCCTCCGCAACCGCCAAAAATAAGTCACAAATCTCCACCTGCGCAAAACGCAGACCCGGAGAGCGATATAGCACATACTTATTCCTTTTTACAATAAATATATATCGCGATATTAATCTAAAAGTCTACCCAACAGACCTAAGAAACTTATCCTGGCGGGGCGGCGGCTGGGGCGGAAACCCAACCAAACCCGACTAAATCAACCAGGGCAAAACCCCACAAAGCCCGGCCGAAAACCAAACATTCAACAAAGAATAACTTGATAGAAAAGACTAGATTAAGTACTTTTCGAATCATATCAAGGCTGACGCGGGTCGAAATCACGGTCCGAAAGACTCGATTTCGAGAGCGTCACCTGATGAGGAAAGTGCTTACTAGACTTTTCCGTTGAGAACCTTCTATTCTTCCCCTTCTTCCTCTGGCATCACCACCCCGATCGACGCCACGGTATCTCCATCGTTCAGGCGCATAATCCTCACCCCTTGCGTTGCGCGCCCAAGCGTCGGGATTTCCTTCACCGCAATCCGAATCGCCTGACCCTTCGTCGACATCATGATCACTTCCTTCGCTTCCGGATCCAGTGTATGTACCGCCACGATCGAACCAGTCTTCTCCGTCACCGCCGCAACCTTAATTCCAACCCCGCCTCGCGCGTGCGTCGGGAAGTTCTTCGCCAAAGTCGCTTTACCATAACCATTCGCCGAAACCACTAACAACTTCTGATTTTCATCTTTAATCACGTCCATGCCGACGATTTCATCTTTCGGACGCAAGCGGATTCCGCGCACCCCCTTCGCCGAACGCCCCATAGACCGCACGTCTTTCTCATTGAAGCGCATCGCCTGCCCCGCCGAAGTCGAAATCACTACATCATGATCCCCAGTCGTCTCCTGAATCCACTTCAACTCATCACCCGGGTCGAGTTTAATCGTCACTAACCCATTCGCTCGAATATTCAAATACTCCTTCACCGGCGTTTTCTTGATCGTGCCCTTCTTCGTCGCCATAAACAGATAGCCGTCGATGTTCGCGCCTTGCTTAATAATCGCCGTCACCTTTTCGTCTGGGTGCATGTTCAACAAGTTCACCGCCGCCGTTCCCTTCGCGGTCATCGACGCCTGCGGCACTTCATACGCCTTCATCCGGAAAATCCGCCCCTGATTCGTGAAGAATAACAAGAAATCATGCGAATTCGTCGTCACAATCTGGGAAATCACATCTTCTTCCTTCGTCGTCATTCCCTTACGGCCTTTTCCACCCCGGTTCTGTCGCCGGAAGTCATTCTGCAAAACCCGCTTCATATAATTCTCGGTCGTCAGCAACACAACGCTCTCTTCGTCCGGAATCAGCTCCTCTTCCGAGAACTTCCCAACTTCATGATTGAAAATCTTCGACTTGCGCGCATCGCCATATTTATCTTTCAGCGCCAAGAGCTCTTCCTTCACAACTCGGAGAATCTCACTCTCGCTCGCCAAAATCTTCTCATATTCCGCAATCTGCGCGAGTAGCGCCCGAAGTTCTTCCTCAATTTTGTCACGTTCAAGACCTTGGAGCCGACGTAGCTGCATCGCGAGAATCGCCGCTGCCTGGATTTCCGACAACCCGAACCGCTCCATGAGTCGCTTGTCCGCGTCATCATAACTCTCGCGAATCGTCTTAATAACTTCATCAATATTATCAAGCGCAATCTTCAAGCCTTCAAGGATATGTGCACGTTCCTTTGCCTTCCGGAGGTCATACTCCGTCCTCCGCCTGACGACTTTCTGTCGGTGTTTGATAAACTCTGCCAGAATCTCTTTCAACCCGAGCACCCGCGGCTGCACCCCGTCGACCAACGCCAACATATTATAATGGAACGTAGTCTGTAGCGGCGTCATCCGATACAATTGGTTCAAAATCTTCTTCGGGAACGCATCTTTCTTCAGCTCGACTACCACTCGGATTTTCCCGCGTGCCGACTCGTCGCGCGCATCCGCAATATGATCCAACTTCTTATTCAAAACCAACTCTCGCACCTTCTCGATGAAGCCTTCTTTGCTCATCCCGTAAGGTACTTCCGTAATGACAATCGCATAGCGGCCATTCTTCTTCTCTTCGATATTCGCCACCGCCCGAATCGTCACCGACCCCTTCCCTGTCGCATAAGCCTGTTTCATCGGCGTCCCGCCATAAACTTCCGCCCCCGTCGGGAAATCCGGACCCTTGACGTGCTCCATCAGCCCATCGAGAGAAATCTCCGGATTATCGATCTGCGCCACCGTCGCGTCCACCACTTCCGACAAGTTATGCGGCGGAATATTCGTCGCCATACCGACCGCAATACCCATCTGCCCGTTCAAAAGAATATTCGGGAGCGCCGCCGGCAAAACCACCGGCTCCTGCTCGGTACCGTCGAAGTTATCCCGGAAATCCACCGTCTCCTTCTCAATATCCGTCAAAAGTTCCGCCCCAACCTTATCCATCCGCGCCTCAGTATAGCGATAGGCCGCTGGTTCATCCCCATCCATCGAACCGAAGTTGCCTTGACCTTCAATCAGCGTATAGCGCATTTTCCACGGCTGCGCCAAGTTCACCATCGCCATATAAATCGACGAGTCGCCATGCGGGTGATATTTACCCATCACGTCACCAACGATACGCGCCGACTTCACCGTCGCATGCGGAGCCTTCCAGCCATTCTTATTCATCGTATATAATATACGGCGATTCACCGGCTTCAAACCATCGCGCACATCCGGGAGCGCACGGTCAATAATCACCGACATCGAATACTTCAAGAAGTATTCTTCCATCGTACTCTCGACGCCCCGCTTCTCAATCCCGTCAATCACTTCCCCGCTCACTTCTTCCCCCGCCACGGTCATGTCTTTCACCTCATCAGCCCCCTCAGGAGTGTTCATATTCTTCATTTCTTTTTCTTTGTCCATTGCCGAGCTCCTTCCTTAAAAGTCCAAATCATCAAGATCGACCGTCGCCGCCCCTGCCTGAATAAAGTTTTTACGCAAATCCACCTGGTCGCCCATCAGCTTCGTAAACACCGCGTCCGCCTTCTCGGCATCGTCGATATGTACCTGAACCAGAATCCGATTCTCCGGATCCATCGTCGTCTCCCAAAGCTGCTTCGCATCCATTTCACCAAGACCCTTGAACCGCTGTTGCGCCGTATAGCCTGCCTGCTTGAACCGCTCTTGGCTCTCGTCAACTTTCGTCCCCGCCGCTTTCCGTTCCGCAATCTTCTCCGACAGCTTCTTCTCTAGCGCCGCCTCATCATACATATAATCAATTTTCCTAGTCGACCCCGTCCCCTTAATCAAGCCAAACAGCGGCGGCTTCGCCAGATACACATGTCCCGCCGTAATCACATCTGGCATATACCGGAAGAAGAACGTCATCAACAGCGTCGCAATATGAAGACCGTCGACATCAGCATCCGTCATAAAGATGATTTTATGATACCGGAGACCCTGAATGTCGAATTGCTCACCAATCCCCACCCCGAGACCTTTAATCAACGAAACCAGCTCCTGATTCGCCAACATCTTATCAAGCCGCGCCCGTTCCGTGTTCAAAACCTTACCACGCAGCGGCAAAATCGCCTGAATCTTCGGATTCCGACCTTCCTTCGCCGAACCCGCCGCCGAATTACCCTCGACGATAAAGAGCTCGCATTCGCTCCGGTCACGCGACGAACAATCTGCCAACTTCGATGGAAGGTTCAGCCCTTCAAACGCCCCTTTCCGAATGACGTTATCTCGCGCCGCCCGCGCCGCTTTTCGCGCCCGCGCCGCAAGAGTCGCCTTCCCGACAATTTTCTTCGCAACCGCCGGATTTTCTTCCAAATAATACCCGAAATACTCGGTCATCACCTTGTCGACATAGCTTCGCACCTCTGGATTTCCGAGCTTATTCTTCGTCTGCCCCTCAAACTGCGGATCCGGCAACTTCACCAAAATCACCGCCGTCAGCCCTTCCTTAATATCATCCCCCGTCAAATTCGGCTCTTTCTCTTTCAAAAGCCCATTTTTCCGCGCATAATCATTAATCACCCGGTTCATCGCCGTCCGGAACCCAACCACGTGCATCCCACCCTCAGGCGTCAAAACGTTGTTCGCAAAAGGTTTAATCGTCTCCGAGAACGTATCATTATACTGCAATGCGACCTCAATCATCGTATCTTCCATCTGCTTCTCAACGTAGAAGATGTCATCCGAGACCACTTCCTTCCCCTCGTTTAGGCGTCGCACATAACTCCGAATCCCGCCCTCAAAGTAGAACGACTCGCGCGCCCCCGTCCGCTCGTCCTTCACCTCAATCAAAATCCCCTTCGTCAGATACGCCTGATGCCGCGCATAATTTGACACCCAACCATAATCAAACGTCGTCGTTTCTTTAAAAATCGTCGGGTCCGGATAAAACGTCACCGACGTCCCCGTCCCGTCCGTCTCCCCAATAATCTCTAGCCCCTTCCCCAGCGTCTTCCCCTGTTCAAACTCAATGTGGTGGACTTTTCCGTTCTTCCGCACCTCAGCAATCATCTTATTTGACAACGCGTTCACCACCGACGAGCCCACACCGTGCAGACCCGAAGAAACCTTATACCCGCCCCCGCCGAACTTACCACCCGCGTTCAAGACCGTCAGCACCGTCTCCAGCGTCGACTTCCCTGTCTTCGGGTGAATATCGACCGGAATACCGCGCCCGTTATCATCGACCCGAATCCCCCCGTCCGCAAGAATCGTAATCACGACCTTCGTACAAAAACCAGCAATCGCCTCATCAATCGCGTTATCCGCGATTTCCTTCAAAAGATGATGTAAGCCATCGTAACCCGTCGACCCAATATACATACCCGGCCGAATCCGCACATGCTCCAACCCCTCCAAGACCTGGATTTGCGAACTGTCATATTCTTGCCCACTACTTTTTTGTTTTTCAGACATTCAGATACCTCAGCTTACATTACCTCTTTATTTTATCGCACTTCCAAGATAAAATCAACCCCGAACCGCCATATACATATTATATATACAGCACCTACTTCCCCTCAATCTCCAATTCCTCAAAACTCACAAAACTTGTTGTAGTATTTTCATCACCCAATATCTTATCCGCCTCGTCAAGCAGCGCATCGAAGCCATTTTCCTCAACTTCCGCCTGCGTCGCGCCCGGCCGGAACGGCAAACGCTGTTCCCGCACGCATTGCGCCAAAAACACCTTCATCGCCGCCGTCGACGACATCCCCATCTGTTTGAAGACCTTTTCCGCTTCCGTTTTTAGCTCTTTATCCACCCTAAAGGCCATTCTCACTATTTCGCTCATGCTTGTATTTTTACCTTTCTTCTTGACATTATACCAAAATACTATCTCAAGCACAAGCCCTTTGTATGCCCATTGTGCGCACACTAGGCACACACCGTATGCCACAGCCCATTTGGCACTCATACCCGAAGACCGCCAAAAATCCTCGCCAAAACACCAAAACCATGACCTAACTGCCCCACAAATCACTATTTTCACCACCCAAGCCCCACAATTCCCCCAAAACTCAAATCCGCGAAAATCCTCCGAAAATCACATAAGAAATCCAAAGAAAATGCCCCGGCCGCGCAATACGACCGGGGCAAATCCCTCAAAAAACCGAAAAACCTCAATGCTCACACGCAGAAACCCAAGAAAACTTACTTAATACCTCGCCGCCGCCAGCGTCTGATACAACCTCTGGTAGTATCCCATCGTCTCCGGTCCGAGATACCGCACTTCTCCAGCGCTATACGACGCATGCGGCACTTCATAGCAGCCGTCCGCCTTCATGAACAACGCCAAATCCGTGAAATCCGCCTCGATAACATCTTCCGCCGCCACCTTCGGCAAATTGGCGTCGCTATACTTATAGCCCCGCCAATAAACCAAACGTCCATCCTTCAGACCCCATATCGTCGACGAATAATCCTTCGGCATCGTCACCGTCTCATTGAAAAACGCCGCCACCGCGCCGCCCTCTCCGAGCAACAATAACTCCGAACCGGTAAAGGCATATACCTGATCCTTTGGTGAAACCAGTCCCAGCTCCTGGCACTTTGCATATTCATTCGCATATTCCATGGCCTTTTGCTGCTCCGATTCCCCGAAAGTCACCGCACCCGACTCATCTTCGATCTCCGGTCTCGTCGCGTCCAGTTGCGCGATTTCCTCGGCCGTCTTCGGCAGAGCGCACCGATTATAGAGAGTTGCCGTCTTTTCGTCCAGTTCGCACTCCCAATGGTCGACCAGCTCTCCCTGTTTATACAGCCAGACGCCCGTCGATGTCATGAAGAATGTTCCCCGCTGCGTCCTTAACTCGCCGTAAATCGCGCCCAGGCCTTCCACGCCCGCCGAGATCCCTCCCGGCAAATCGGCATAAAAATCCCAGCGGTACAACCAATCGTAGCCATGAGTACCGTCTTCATTCCAGCTCGTATACCGCGTATTTCGCTCGCCGAGCGCCACCTGCAGCTCCTTTGATACGCCTTCGCGCTTCCACCAAGCCTCATCCTCGAAGCCAGCATAAGCCAGCCCCAGCGGATCAGTCGTCTGGTCATAACGCCACGCCTCGTACTGGTATTCCAGATATCCGTCCAGGTTATCCACCTCTACCGTCGTCGAGCCGTCATGCGACCGTCGCGTCGAACCGTCCCACTCTCCAACCTGATACTGCCGCAGCATTTCATAGGGGTCGTCGATGTCATAGGTCTGTTTATCCAGCATCAGCGCTCTGACGCCGTCCACGACCAGCCACCCCGACACCAGCTCCCGATGTTCCTCGGTCTCGTAGTCAATCGGTATAATCGGCACCGCTACATCAAGATAGAAACAATGCTCATAATCCGCGCTCCAAACGAAATAGGTCTCCAGGTCATTATACGAATCCGTCCAGACGCCCCAGATTTCCGGGCTCTCCAGCCAAGATTCCACAACGCCTTCCAGCGTCCATTCCTTCGTCGGCAACACCGCCTCTGGATAATTCTCCCGGCAATACTCCCGGAACTCCGCGTCTGTCGTTATCTCCGAGCCCCCATAAGGGTCGACGGACGTATACACCTCGCTCATCCGATCCGTCCGCACGCCATTCTCGTCCAAAATCTCCGCCTCTATCTGATATTCTCGCAGCTCCGCCTCCTTCTTGGCCAATTTCTCGTCTTTCTCTGTCAACGCCGCCTCTTTCTCTGCCAATTCCGCCATATACTGCCGTTCCGCCGCCTCAAAGCCATCCTCACGCCCATATATCAGGCCCACGCACAGCATCGTTACTGCTACCACGATAACCGTAATTATGGTCGCCCAGCTTCTCCAGCGCACTACAGCCGTATTCTCCAGGATCCATTCAGGTTTCATAATTTCCTCCTTTTTCTGAGGGGTTAAGGTGCTTACTCCACAAACTCGCCTCCTCCTTTCACTCAATTTCACCAAGAACTAAACCTAGCTATTTTGAGTTCACAGATTCGCGCCCACCCCCGATATTTTTGTAGATCCTACCCGCCTAGTCTAACACTTCCCTATCGCATCCGCAAGCATAAGCCTAGCCCGCCAACCCCAATCCCACAACCATAAGCCTCATCGTCAACTCACATCATGGCACACACCAGACACACAATAGGCACACAATGTGTGCCTATCTCATTCAAAATGCTAATGCAACTTATTCCTTCAGCACCGCCCTGACGAATAACCTCTGCGTATAGGTCTGCTCCGCCCGAATCCACTCCCCCGTACAAGTAATCAGCGTCAGAGTCGGCGTCTCCGCGTCCACCGGCCGATCCGCCACCTTCATATACGCATCCGCCTCCGCACCCTTATCCTTATAAACCATCTCTGTCACGGCATAGGTAAACTTCCGCCCATCGCCCATTTCTATCACAATTTCATTCCCCGGCACGAGGTTCGGCAACCACTTAAACACCCCGTCCCCCAGCGGCCCACCATGCCCGTCAATCACCGTCGCCCACTTCCCGACTCGCCCCGGATACGCCGACCGATAATACCAACCCACGATATACGAGCTATCCGGCGCGCCCATCGCACCCCCGCTAGTCAGCCCCACCTCAATAATCGGCACATTATAGAGATCAACCGCCGCAATCGTCAAATACCGTGGCTTATTCGCCGCCACCGTATACGCGCTCCAATCCGAAATCTCCGTCTCTGGCACCAGCGGCTCATTCCCGTCCGCCGGGCCCACCGGCTCTGGCTCCGGCTCTTCCTCGATCACTTCCTCCGCCACAACTTCTTCCGCCGGCGCCTCATGCTCCCAGAGGCAAACTGCCGCCGTAATCCCTCCAGCAATCACCAAAATCAGCGCCGCCAGCCCAATCAACCAGCGCCGCTTACTTTTCGTCACACCTTTCCGCGTCTGCCTCTTTGCTGAAACCGCCTGCGCCTTCGTCGACCCCCTCGTCGCCTTCGCAGTGCTCACCGAAGCCTTCGCCGACTTCTTCGCCGCCTTTGCCGTTTTCTTCACCGCATTTTTCGCCTGCGTCGCTCGCTTCCCCGCCCGCTGCGCCTTCGGCACAGAAACCTCCGCCTTCGCAGAAACCCTAGCAGAAGACTTCACCTTCCCCGCAGCCCCCTTTTTCGTCGTTTTTACTGTTTCTTTCTTCATCTTATTTTTATTTTACCATAATAAACACAAAATATCAATCACCGCGCCATCATAAAATCGTCACTCTGCATCTTCTCCGCAAATTATCGCCTAACTTTCCGCTTACGACCCTTCACCCCAATCACTCCGAACGCAATCAAACTTCCTACGATATAAACCCCCGCCGCAATCCCGCCAATCATCCACCCAATTTTCGCCGAAGAGCCAGTCGCCTGCTCCTCCGTCGGCCCAATCAAAGCATCATCCGGCAAATCCTCCCCCTGCGAGCCGTCCACACCGCCGCTAACTTCCCCGCTAATGCATTCCTTCGTCGCATCCCCAGTCCGCACAAGCAGCCTCCCCTCGCCAGTCAGCTCATACGAAACCCCGCCAAATAGCATATCTTCCTTCTCAGCAATAGTCAGTTCATTGTCCCCGTTCAGCTCAATCACATACTTCTTAACCGGAATACTCCCGCCATACGCCTCAAGCTTAATCTCCCCCTTATAATCAGTCAGGACAATCCTCGAAATATACCCGCTCTCATCCGGCATCGGCTCAAGCTCAACCAAAAAGTTCCCGCCCTCTGACTGCCCGCCGCAGTAGCTCACGCTTTCCCCGTCATTCACAATCCACGCCAGCCCGCAGGCCGCCTGTGCCTCCCCTGTCGGCCACGCGCCCGCCCCCAACATCATCCCCAGCACCATCATCCCCACAAGAACCTTTTTCATCTCAAACTCCTTTCCCCCATTATATCACCTTTCACCCCTAATTCACCTTTTCCAACCCCTCAAACACATAATTCCCCTCCGCATTCTTCCGAAACGTCCACTTCACCAACCCCAGATTCCTCTCCTTCGCCTCCGCAAGAATCTCCTCATCCGTCAGACCTTCTTGATCCCCGCTCCACACAATACCTGACGTTTCGTAGGGTATCATCACTGCCAACACATTACATACCGACCCGCCACCAACCTGATTCCCGCCATCATCAAACTGCGGGTCCGGCCTACAGTTCATCGTCAATGCCCGTTCGTAAAGATAAATCACCTCTCGCATCACATCATCTTCTCCAATCATCGCCGTCTTCTCCGCCCTCTCCAGTCTTCGCAAATATTTGTATCCCCCTGCATCTGTCCCGCCTTCCAGCTCAACAAACTCATCCGTCTCCGCCTCATATATCACGAATGTCATCCCAGTCGGTACGCCTACCACTCCCTCTTCCAGATATCCATATTTCTCTTCCGTAAGCAGAATATCTTCCCCGAACATCTCTTGATACTTCACTCGCACCGCCTCTCCGCTCCAGTTCTCCGCTTGGTTCAGCGCCATCTGCAGCTGCGCCGCTTCCTTCAAGCCTTCATCGACCTGCCCATCCAACCTCACGTCACTATAAAACCATTGTATCGGCGAAATCTCAAACTGTCCATATAGCCTCTTTACCACCTCATCATCCAAGCTCAATTCGACCAGTTGCGCCTCCGATTCATCCGCCCCCTCCGGTTTTTCAACCACAACCGTATTCTCGCCATTCCCCTCCTGCTTGTCGTTATTTCCGTCTTTATCGCGCCCGCCCAGAATCACGCTCACCGCTATCCCGGCGATAATCAAAACCACCGCCAAAATAATTACAACCACCAGCGTTTTCCGACCTTTTGCGTTTGCCTTCTTCAAATCTTCCTTCGCCCGTGCGTTATCTTCAATCAACATCGCCCGCGCTTCCGCCTCCGTAATCCCCTGCCCCTCGCCAACGCTCCCCGAAAGATCTGGCTTGGGCCCTTCAGAATCCGTTTTAAGCCCTCCCGGAGCCGTTTTTAGCGCCGTTTCATTCAGATCGCCCAGAGACTCGTTTTCAAGCATAACCGGCTTATTTTCGCCCTCTCCGCGCGTCACAGAGCCATTTTCCGTGGGCATATTACCCGCAGGAACAGCCTCCACCGCATATACCGTCGTTTCCGCGCCATTTACACCACCGTCGCCTTCCCTAGCAGCAAAATCATCTTCCGAAGGCTCATCGCTCCCGTTGTAATTAATCTTAAACCCCGGCAGTTCTAAATCCTTATCCTTGTCGTCCATTTTTTGCTCCTTTTTGTTTTTATGCTTGAAAATCTCAATTTCGCTTCCGCTTGAAACACTTCTTGTCGCTAGGAACCACGTTATTTCCGCCTCACCTTAAACATCACCTCATCCGGCTTCTTCGCCTCAGCAGTATCACCTTCAACATTCATCGCGCCGCTAGCCGCACCCTCCTCGGCGGCACCAGCTTCCGTCTTCGCCTCGCTCATCTTCTCTTTTTTCTTCTTCCAAGCCTCCAGGAAACTTTCCTTCCCCGTCGAAGCCGCAACCCCCGTCGAAACCCCAGTCGACACCCCGGTCCCAGTCGAAGCCTCCGTCGAATCAGACCCCGAGTTAGGACTCGTCGAACCAGCCGCACCCGTCGAGTTACCAGAACCCCCAGCAACCCCAGAACCAGAGAGCGTCACCGAACCCTGGTTCGCCGCAGCGCCAGCGGCTTCCGCGCTCTTCCACCTCTCCTTAATCTCCGCCTCGACCTCTTCCCGCGTCTTCGCATACTTCGCCGCCGAATACTCCTTCATCGTTTCAAGCAGTTCCGGTTTCGCCTCGCCCATCGGAGGCAAAAGGCTCATCGTAAACGGCGCTGACGGCAAATTATACATCATCACCGTTGCAATCGCCTGATAATTCCCCTGTTTATGAAGATCTTCCGCCGAAAACACCGGCGAAAACGCCTTTTCCATCAGCTCCGCATCCGTGACCCCGAGGCGGCCCGACATAATCGTCCCCACGTTCCCGAGAATCCCTTCACGAATCTTATCTGTTAGCTGCGTCATGAACTGGTTCGCCAGGAACAAGTTCAGCCGATATTTCCTCGCCTCTGATAGAATCGACTCAAAACTCTCCGTCGCAAAGTTCTGGAACTCATCTACGAACAGACAGAAATCCTGCCGTTCATCCTCCGGAATATCCGCCCGACTCATCGCCGCCGCCTGAAATTTCATCACCAGAATCATACCGAGCAGCTGCGAGTTAATATCGCCTAGCCGCCCCTTTGACAAGTTCACCAAAAAGATTTTCTTGCTATCCATAATTTCGCGAATATTGAAACCGCTTTTGGTTTGTCCGAGAATATTCCGCATGATCGTATTCGAGAGGAACGGCCCCCACTTCGACGTAAACCAAGTAATCACCTCGCCCGCATCGTTCGACTTTTGTGACGCCGGGAACTCCTTCGTCCAATAATCATAGACCGCCTTATCTGTAACGTATTTTAGTTTCGACTTCACAAACGCCGGATCCGTAAAACATTGCGGAATATCAATAAATGTCGCCCCGTTCGGATCCGCCATCAAAAGTAGCGCCGCATTCCGGAACATATGCTGCCCACGCGGCCCGAAGAACCCCTGATTATTCGGATCAAATAGACTCTGCAACATATTAATCCCCTCTTGCACAATAAAGTCCTTCTGGTCGTCCGAAGTAAACTCAAACATATTCATCCCTACCGGATGTTCAATATCCGCCGGGTCAAAATAGATAATGTCATCAATC
Source organism: uncultured Candidatus Saccharibacteria bacterium (assembly GCA_948868795.1). Classification (GTDB taxonomy): domain Bacteria; phylum Patescibacteriota; class Saccharimonadia; order Saccharimonadales; family Saccharimonadaceae; genus Nanosyncoccus. The sequence goes on from CAQRDK010000012.1 coordinate 12,613, forward strand.
CGATCCTCCGGCACCTTACTCATCAGAAGTTCCACCGCGTCCCCGTGTGGATCGATAAACGCGAAACCCCTCCCGTCCACCATATCTTGATAAGCCACATTCGTCAGCAAAACCGACTTACCCATACCAGTTGACCCAATCACGTAAGTATGTCGCCTTCGGTCATTCTCTGACAATCGAATCTCCTTCTTCGTTCCTCGAAACTCATTCACCCCCAGCAGCACCCCTTCCGTCACCAACTTCGCCGGCCCTTCGACCTGCTTCGTCGCTTGTCGCTCCACCTGTGACGTCGGAATCGCATTCTGCGCCGGGAGATGGAACAGAGACGCCAGCTCCACGCTGTTCAAAATATTTGTTCGCTCATTTCTTGGGAACATCCTGAACACAAAATCTACCGACAGCTTCCGCATATCCTTCAAAGCATCATACTGAAACCCATTATAATTCTGCGAATCAAACTGCGAAAATGACGCCACCACGCTACTTAACATCGCTTCCGACCGCGACTTCTCCTTCGCGCTAGCCACGACCCGAATTAACGTCTCGAACCCTGGGTACTTCGTTTTGTTCTCTATTGCCGCGATCTCTTCCTGCTTCAAATTCGACAACGTATCTTCGCCATCCTTCAAAGTATCATGCTCCTCCGGCGGCCGCCAAAACGCAATCGCAAAGTCCCTCATGAGCTGCGCCGCTTCATAAAGTGCTTTGCTTAAAATATTTGTTCGTTTTCCGGATTGCTTCCGACCTTTTCTTAAATCTTTTACTCGCTCCTGTGAAATTTTTGTCCAACTTCCATCCGTCGGCCTGAACAAAATTTGTAACCCAATTCCTTCGCCCTCTTTCGTCCCCGACATCGCATTTAAGAGTGCGAGGCTTCCGTCTCGCTGACTCACTTCATAAGTGCTAATCGGGTAGACAAACTCTTTCTTAAGCGTTAGTTCTCCGCCCGCAATCGTGTCCGTCGTCACCTCTTTCGCAAAGATGCTATCCTGTTCAATTTCCTCCAGTCGCGCCGAAGGATACGCCGAAATCACCGCTTGTTTCACCGTCTCTGTAATCACCGCCGGCACCACCGCATAATATTTAATCAACCCATTCGCCGCAATAATCTCGAAGGACAGATGCCTCTGCCCAAACACCCGGCTATCAAACCCTTTCTTCAACGTCGAAGAAATAATTGAATACATCACCTGCGCCTGGCTCAGCGCTTCATTCGTCACATCGCGTTCATCACGCCCTCCCGTCTGAATATCATCCGTCGACGGCGGCAGATGAATCAACATTGGCACCATCTTCAGCCCCCGTTCATAATCCTTCGCCTTCCGCTGCCGCCCCAGAATCATCGCCACCACAATCGCCGCCGCTATTACAACCACAACCGCGATAATAATACCAACTACCATCTCACCCTACCCATTTCGTTCCTTAAAAATCCTCGGCTGCGCAAACGCCTGCATCATCGCCTCCATCCCCGCAAACCGATAATTCTCCACCTCATTCGGCGAAAAACTCTTCTTCCGAAGCAGCTTCCCCATCTCCGCCGACACACCCTTCGCGATTTCTTCCTGACTTTTCGCCTGAACTTTCGCCCCAAAACTCCGCTCCGGATCCAATTCGCTAAGCAGGTTTTCTCTATCATCCGCCAAACGCTCCGCTTCCTCGATCGCGCTCTCCCCCATAACCGAACCTTCCGCCGTTTCCCCTCTAATCGGCCCCACCACTTCACCCCCGAGCAAATTCCCCGCCATCCCACTCCTAGCCGAGCGCCCCGCCGCCTCACCCCTAACCGAACTTAAGTTCGGTACAATTTCATTTCTAGCATATCCGTTATCCGCCTCGGCCATCTCATACACACGTTCATTTTCCGCCCGCTCACGCGCCGACAAATGCGCCGCATCCGGATTGTAGGTCAAAACCTGACCTATCGCCAGCCCACCAATCCCTCGCGCCTGCGCCTGGCTAACTCCCCCTCCACCTTCATTCCGAATAGCTTCTCTCACCCCATTCTCAACACCAAAATCACCATTCTCGGCACCAAAACCAACGCTCGCGTCAGTCACACGATTAATTTCATCAGTCATCTCTTGAGCTGTCTGCGCTCTCTGTCTCACCTCACGACCATCCATAAGCCAATTTTACCATAAAAACTTTCGTTTTACAGAGTTTTCCGCATTTTTGTACACAAAATTTATTCGTTTTCTACACAAGCATTAGCACTCTTACTTCCATTTTGCCAATTCTCAATTCACTTCAACCCGCTCCCAGCGCGCCAAAAGCCGCATTTTTAGCACTCTCGTTTCTATTCTGCTAATGCTATCCCCTCTTGCTAACCAAGAAACACCCCAACAATACAAACACAACCGTCAACCCCACCGTCAACGGGCTCATCGAGCCTAAAGACTGCGCCAAAAGCAGCATAATCGGCCCAAACGCGATCATCGCTCCATACATATAGCTCTTCCTTCCCATCTGTTTCCCTGTCATTTTCAAAAAGAGCTTCACAAGCGCAACCGCAATCCCCAGCATCAAAACATAAACTGCTGTAAAAAATACCAAAACCCCTAACGGGCCAATGCCCGCAGGGGTAGTAAAATTCAACATCGTCAGCAAAATCACTGCCGCAATCAAACTTAAAACCGGAATCAGATGCTTAGGCATACTCCCATTATACCATATTTCAAGCATAACCTATGTAAAGCATGCCGTTACGCCAAAAACTTGCAACCCTAGTGCAAGTTCCAAGCATAAACAACACGGACAACAGTAAAACGTATTCAGCCCTTCATCTGCTCGGTATCTTCCCTGCCTCTCTGCCAATGTCTGCCATTTCCGAAAACCCGCCAAAACCAATACAGTATCATCTGTATAAATAGCCAATCACCTCTGATTCAACAAGTATTTCTCGCTTGCCGACTTAGACAAGCATAAGCCTACCATATTAGGCAAGCGTAAAATCTTCGACGCTTCGTGGCGTCTTTCCCTCTCACTCTCGGCATCCAGACACGACACATCGCGGCGCCAATATCTGAAAATATTGAGGAGGAAATGGGTAAGTTATCTGGCGTTTAAACATTGTTACTTTGGGCCACAACTTCGCCCATTCCCTATTTGACCGCTCCACATTTAGTGGGGCATACGTCCTATTCAAGCATTAACGTTAATTTTCTAGATGAAAAGTACTACGTCGCATATGCTTGAATACATTTTTCGCGAAATCCTCAGCGATACGACCAGCCCGGCGTTGCTCCCGCCCCGAAAGGCAAAGAGTAGCGCAAGGTTGTCGTCTTCGCTCTAAGAGGTTTATCATGCTGCGATTTAAAGAATGATACTTCTCAGCATCTGTTAATCGCCAAACGCCCGATATCTGACCCTCGGCCGTCACACATTTTGCCAAACAACACCTTGAGTGCCATCTAAGCAAAACTTATAAGGCAATAGTTCCCTAAATCCCGTGAGGCAATGATACTTCCGCGAGCTTAAGGTAACTCCTAGAAGTGTAATTTATGGCTAGAAATTACCTTTTCGCTCGCGGAACCAACCAATCTTACTTTGGTTTCGCTCTTGCGTTTTTAAGTTGCATTTTTGTTTGTCCTGTTTGTTTTTGCTTGGACTGTCCTTATCTTAGCACGCTTATGTTAAAATTTCAACCCTATTTGCAATAAAATATGTTGTATTTTTCACAACAAGAGCCAACTCGCCCCTGTAAAACAGCACATTATATATGTTGTACTTTTCACAACATCAAGTTTTTTGCTATCCCGCCAATTTGTAAATCTCACAACACAATTAAGCATTTCTGTTGTTACCTATACAACACTATTTGCCACCCAATACTATATCTGTCATAATACCACCCCGATCACAAAACTTAACCATAAGACCTTAAGTTCCCTACCTCACCCACCCCTCCATCCATATCCCTCCATCCATATCCCACAGACAGCGGCACGTACCGCGCCATTTACAGAAACCATCATGCCCCGCCACGCTACGCCCAGCCTAAACTCAAACCCTACAAACCATCAAAAAAGGCTCATCATGAGCCATCCACTTAAGCCCCAAACATTGCCTAAGTCGCAACAAAAATACCGCCAATTTGGCCAATATTCAAACTAACCACAAACCAAGAAAAAGACCGGCAACTGCGAGGAAAACCGGTCTTTCGTAGAGTGTGGAGTTATTTTGGCAATTTTTATTTTTGGTTCCTGAATAATTTTTTTGTTCAAGAACTATCTCTATAATACTCCCAAAAAATGCTTACGTCAACAACTTTTTGAACAATATTTTTATAATTTTTATTTGAGTTTTCCACAGGCCCCCCCGTTCATGCTAACACACCACTTTCCACACAAAAACCAACCAATCCACAAAAATCACAAGCCGAACCAATGCACAAATCGCGTACCAAAACGAGCCAATCACGAACCTATCATAGCCAAAAGCGCCACAAAAAACAGCCCTCAGGCCGTTTCTGTTCTAAATTGGTGGAGCTGCCGGATACTGCCTCCGGGTCCGAAAAATCTCCATGATACCATTCTACATGCTTAGTCTATTGTTTCGTCGGCGCAATCCCATAGCTGCAAAAGACAAAACTATGAGTGCCCTGATCTAAAGTGTCGGATTCGGGGCGATCACTTCCCTCCTCTTATTGTCGTAATATGATAATCCTCAGCCTACGACAACTCAGCTTCGGATCAGCTTAAAGTAAAATCTTAAGCAAATGCAGGTGCATAAAGCACGTGCTTAGTCGTATTTTTCTGACTTATTTGTATACTTACGTGTATTATTCGACATGCCTGATATCTGTTAATATTCCGTCTAAGCTTTGTCAGCCCCAACTTCTTTTATAATATCACACCCCACCTCTAAACGCAAGAGGTTTCGTTGCTTTTGTTGTAAAAAATACACAATTTGATATCACCTCAAAACACAATCCTATTCAAAAACAAAACGTTGTAAAAAATACTGGAACACTAATATACCTATCGTTGTATTTTCAACAACAAACACCAAGACGTCTATGATTAAATCTTTTAATCATAACTTTTTCAATCATAATTTTAGTATTCAAAGTCTGTTGTAAAAATAACAAAGACAGATACAACCAACTTTCTTTCCTCTTATGCTTGCTAATCAGAAAAATTTTTTGTTACACTTTGCATATGATTTCAAAAGTATATTCCGCCATCCCCTATGGCTACGATGGAGAGATAATCGAAGTCGAAGGCAGTATGAACAATGGCCTACCCGCCTTCAATATCGTCGGAATGGCCAATAAAACCATTTCTGAGGCCAGAGAACGCGTCCGATCCGCCATTTCTAACTCAGGCCTCATCTTTCCTACTAAAAAGGTCACTATTAACCTCGCACCGGCTGAACTCACCAAAAACGGCTCCCATCTCGACCTGCCCATAGCCATCGCCACACTTGTCCTGGCTCAACAAATCCTTTCGAATGACCTAAACCAACGTCTATTCGTCGGCGAATTATCTCTCGACGGCATAATCCGCCCCGTCCGCGGTATTATCAATATCATCGAAGCAGCCAAACGCGCCAACTTCAAAGAAGTTTATCTCCCGGTCGACAACCTCAATCAAGCCAATCTCGTCCCCGGTATACGTCTCATCGGCATCAGCTCTCTCCAGGAACTGCTGCTTAACCTCAAAGGTATCATAAACCATCAAAGAGTTACAGTAAATTTTACAACGCCTAAACTAAACGCTCAAACACCGCCAAAAACCAAGCCGCCGTCGCCATGTCTAGATGACATCAAAGGGCAATCCCTCGCTAAACGTGCGCTTACTATCGCAATCGCGGGGCACCATAATATCCTCTTCTCTGGACCACCGGGCGCCGGCAAAACTCTCCTCGCCAAAGCCGCAGCCAACCTTCTGCCTGATCCTACCCCCGAAGAGGCAATCGCAATAGCGAAGATACACTCTCTCCAAAACACCGCCCTACCGCCCAAAATTGAACGCCCCTTTCGCGCACCTCACCACACAGCCAGTCATATTTCGATTATAGGCGGCGGGGCACACGCCTCCCCTGGTGAAATCACGCTGGCACATCATGGCATCCTCTTCCTCGATGAGCTTCCCGAGTTCTCTAGAACCGTACTAGAAGCCCTACGCCAACCTCTTGAGGACAAGATCATCACCATCACTCGCGCCAATCAACGCATCACCTACCCAGCAGACTTCATGCTCATAGCTACCATGAACCCTTGTCCCTGCGGGCATCTCAACGACCCGTCCCATGAATGCACCTGTACGCAAACCCAAATCTCTCATTATCGCCAAAAAATATCTGGTCCCATTCTAGATCGTATCGACCTCACGCTCAATGTCGACCGCGTTTGCACCTCCGACCTCATCTCCCAAACAAGTGTTGTAGATAATACTAAAACTGACTTGCACAGAAAAACGCCCCAATACAGCAAAAATGTTGTCATAAAAACCACAACAGATGAATACGCATCTTCAGAGCATAATGTTGTAAAAAATAATATAACATCTGCCATACAGATACAATCTCGACGATATCGGCAAACCGGTCTCTACAACAGTTCCCTCTCTCCCCATGACATATCTAGCTACATCCACCTTACACCAAACGCCACTCGCCTATTCCAGACTGCCGCCGAAAAGCTAAAGCTCTCCGCACGAAGCTATTTCAAAATCATCAAAGTCGCCCAAACCATCGCCGATTTAGACGCAAAAACAGAGGTCAATGCTGAACACATTTCTGAATCAATCGCCCTCCGCGAACAATTAAACCGCTAGCCCTCCGAACACGAAAATTATGCCCTGAATACACAATTTAACCAACCTGTTGCACTTCAATACCCGTTGATAATCCTCCCAAAACCAGAGAAAACCCTTGTAAATCAGAGAGAAATTTGCTATAATAAAGAGAGTTCAATAACGAGAAAGGAAGCCAACCATTAGTAAAACTACACGCACTAAACTTAACGGAGAAATCCGCTACCCTTCTGTCCGCGTAATTGGAGCTAATGGAGAGCAACTCGGCATCATGTCGAGCCGCGACGCGCAGATGATCGCTAAAGAACAAGGTGTTGACTTGGTTGAAATTGCAGCCAATGCCAACCCGCCAGTTGTCAAAGTCATCGACTGGGGTAAATACCAATACCAGAAGATGAAAGAAGAAGCCAAGAATCGCAAAAAAGCCCGTGAAAAACAATCCGAGCTTAAAACAATGAAAATTGGCCTCAAAATCAGCGACAACGACCTTAATATCAAAGTCCGCAAAATCAAGAGTTTTCTTGAAGACGGCGACCGCGTCAAGATTATGATTATCTTCCGCGGCCGCGAGATGGCTCACAAAGAACTTGGTCAAGTTATCCTAGACAAAGTTCTCGCCCTCGTTTCCGAAGACGTAGAAATCGTCCAGGAAGGCAAATCTCAATTTGCGGGCCGCAACTTGTCAATCGGAATACGGAAGAAGTAATTTCCTACTTCCACGGTTCCCTGACTGCACCTCGAAGCGAACGATTCTAGGCAACAAACGCAAAAATCTCAGCTTCAAAATAATATTAACCGCGATACTTAGCACTCACTAAACATAAGCGCCAAGCAAATCGCATTAACTAAAGGAAAACCTATATGCCGAAGTTAAAAACGCATAAAGGCACCGCAAAGCGTGTTAAAATCACCGGTTCCGGTAAACTCGCTCGCGAACGCGCCTATGGCAATCATATCCTTGCCAAAAAGTCCAAAGCCCGCAAACGCAACATGAAAACTGCTGCCTTTGTGAATGGCAAAATCAAGAAAAACGTTAAGACTGCATTAGGAGTTTAATATGAGAGTTAAACGTGGCGTGCCTGCTCGGGCAAAACATAAGAAAACTTTAGACTCCGCCAAGGGGATGCAACACTACCGCACCCGGAGTTATCGCCTCGCTAAGCAAGGCGTCATCAAATCATTGCGTTATAGCTACCGCGATCGCCGCAACCGCAAACGCGACTTGCGTGCGCTTTGGATCACCCGCATCAACAACGCTTCGCGCGAACTCGGCCTTTCTTATTCCCAGCTCATGGCTGGCTTGAAGCAAAAAGGTGTCACCATTGACCGCAAAATCCTCTCGGAACTTGCCGTCAACCAACCCGAGGCCTTCAAAGCCGTAGTTAACACCGTGAAGGAGACAAAATAATGGCAGTCTGTGAAATTAGCGGCAAAGGCAAGATGTATGGTCACAACGTTTCGTTCTCGCAACGCAAAACCCGCAAAGTTTTTAAGCCAAACATTCAGAAAAAGACCCTTATCATCGACGGACGCAAAGTCAAAGTTAACGCTGCGACTTCTACCCTCCGCACTTTGAAGAAAAAAGGTCTCATCAAGTCCGCAAAATAACTTATTCTACGCATAAAACATAGATTCACCAAAAAGTCCGCCGAGAGGCGGACTTTTTGAGCTATCAGTAAGCCGGGTTTTGTAGCTACCTCTCTCGAAATAGCCGGCAATCATCTATCTAGACCGTGGATTGCTCTCGGTTCTAGCGGTAAGCGTGCATCCTCAGGCGAAGGTGTTTTAGCACTCCTTGCAGCCGGTAGGGTTTGCCCTCGCCGAATGTCACCATCCGACGCTGTGAGCTCTTACCTCACTCTTTTCACCCTTACTCGGCGCCCTAGAATGCCAAGATTGCGCGTTTTCTCCGCACGCCGCGCGTCCTTATCGACGAGCAAGTGCGGAAAAATCGCAAGATTAGTATTCTAGGACGTCGAGCGGTATAAGTTTCTGTGGTACTTTCCCTACCCTCGCGGGCGGTCGCCGTTAGCGACTACCGTGCCTTGTGCTGCCCGGACTTTCCTCTTGGTTTTCCAAGCGATTGCCTTTCAAGCTCCCTAACAGTATAGCATAATCTCTTCAAAAAGTCCAAAAACCGCCTATTCTAGCAAGCCAACTGACGCCTAATCATCAAACACCCTGTTATCGCAAAGACAACAACTCAACACCCCTGAAAAGCTATTTCTCAAAATAATTATCAATCGCCCGATTCGCCTGCGCGTCTGCCTGTTGATTCTGCTCACGCATCACATGCACAAACGCGCATGCATCAAAGTTCCCAAGCAACCCCTGAATATCATCGTATATCGCCAAGAGGTCCCGATTCTTAACCTTATAAATCCCCTTCATCTGGTTCACCATCATCAAATTATCCGCCACAACCCTCACGGTCCGAAGCCCAAGCTCGATCGCCTTCTCAATCCCCGCCTTCATTGCATAATATTCCGCCACACGAGATGTCGCAAATCCAATAAACTCGCCCCCGCACGCCAAGACCGCTCCATTTTCCCCCACAATATGATAACCAATTCCCGACGGCCCCGGATTTCCTCGGCTCGCTCCGTCAACATAAACCGTCGCGCTATTTGCGACTTCCTTATAATTCGACCGCGCATCGCCCCGCACCTCAATTTCCAGCGTCGTAATACTCGCCTCGTCCAACCGATAGCTCCCCAACTCCTCCGGCTTGATATATTTATATGCCGTATATCGCTCTGCCGGCTGCAACTTCGCATCCTTCGGCAACACAATCCTATATATAATATACAAGTTGCTCAACTGGCTCGAACCCTGCGGCGCCAAAAAAGTGATCACATCCTTCAACTCAGTCTTCTCCGTAATCTCGATGCCCAGATATTCCTCCAACATCCGGTCCATCGCCTCTTCTGGCTGTTCACCAAATTTAATCTTCCCCGTCGGCAACTCCCACATCGGCGCCCCGTCCACACGGCCTTGCGCCTTCTTCATGATCAGAACCTCCCGCCCGTTCTGCACAATACCAGCTACTCGAATTCTCTGTTTCACAATTTTCCCTAAATAAATCTTAGCCCTACCGTCAGGGGATACATTTTGAGTGAGATAGTACAAGGCAGCAATGAGAAACGCAAGGAGACGTATTACATATACGTCGACTGAGTATCGCAATCGCTAACGCAGTAATATCCGCTCAAAATGTGTCCCCCAGTGGCGATGTTTTTCCCTGTAATATATACAAGGTGGGTAAAATCTTATGCGCCGTTTCCACGGAAACGTGCCACGAAGTCCCTAAAACATGATTATTCAGGAAAATCATGCCGCCACTAGGGTTACCTCCATTATACCACACCCATCCCCTTTCCCCTAATTTCCCAACAAAATACCGAAACCGCGCCAACCTTTAGACCTTTCGAATCCTAAACCGGCACCCCGACCAGCCAATAAAACCCGGTCAACATCCCCTGAATCCCACCCAGCATAATCGTCGAAATCACGCTCGGGAACACAATCACCAAGATCATCACCACGATAATCCCGATTTTCTCGAATTTCTCCATTCCCTCTCGCACCGCGTCTGGCGCCAGCGCATACAGAACCCTCGATCCATCTAGCGGCGGAATTGGAATTAAATTGAAAATCCCGAAACCCAAATTCACCAAAACTAACTCCGTAAAAATCAGCCCAACAATCCCCGGCATATTCAACCAACCCGTCCAATATCCAATCAAAAAACTCACCAAAGCAATCAAAAAGTTCGTCAGCGGCCCCGCTATCGCCACCAACGCCATCCCCCACGCCCCAAATTTCAAATTCCTCGTGTCAACCGGCACCGGCTTCGCCCCGCCAAAAATCGGTCCACCCGACATATATAATAATACCGGCACCAAAATCGACATCACCGGATCAATATGTTTCGCCGGATTCAAAGTCAACCGCCCATCATCCTTCGCCGTATCATCGCCCAACCAATACGCTACCAACCCATGTGCCAATTCGTGCAAAACCATCGAGAAAAGAATCACCCCCAGAATCACCACTAAATTCAAAATCCCTTCCCAGCTAAACATCTTGTCCTTCCAAAACTTTAACGAAATCTACGGCTCAAACCTAAGCAAACAGACCGCCAAGTTACGACGCAAGCGCCACAACTTCCAGCGCCATCGGCAAAGCTTCGCGATTCTTTATCTTAAACTTCTTCTCTGCTCGCGGCGTCAGCTTCAGCTCTGTCACCATCCCGTCCACATTTCCCATCGCAATCACCACCTTCGGCTCAATCTCCCGCACCGCTCGCACCGACGACGTGCACAAAACATCCGACATGCCCAAATCATCCAGCGCTTTCGCATCTTCAACACCGCCGATAATCCCAATGTGGGTATTTCCAATCACCGCATCATAAATCGTCCGCCCCCCAACAGCACCAACAGAAGCGCTAGCAGCATCGTCCTTAACAGATGGCGCCCCTACCGCAATTCCCCGAATCGCTACATCGCCAATCTCAAACTCACCCGGCCCGACAATCTTCCCTACCTCCAACTTCGCATCAATCGTCTCCTCCGCCACATTAAACTTAATCTCTGTTTTCTTCGTCGTCAAGATAATTTCATCAGGATTTCTACTTTCAATTTCAAACATTTTACCTCCTTTTCGGTTTATTCTACAAAATACTCACTATGCTAATGCCAGCCTAATACTCAACCGGCCCGTTCGTCTTAATAATCCCCTCTGGGTCATAAACTTCCGCCATCTCCATATCCAACATGTCCATCACGAATCTATCCTTCACGCTCCGCCGATACAAATAATCATCACGTCGAAGAATCACATAATCCAACGGCTTCCCCTGTTTCTTCTCCACTACCTCAGCCCAACGCGTCAATTTTTTCGTCCGATCATCCCCCACAATCAAAAGATCAATCCCATCCTGCCCAGGCACTCGATTGAACAAAACCATCGCCCGAAGATACTTCGATACTGGTCGAATATACTCATCCCAAGTATTCGACGGCCGACGCCGCACATCCTGTTGCGTTTTTAATACCGGCACCGGCTTCTTCCCAAAAATCTCCTGAAACGCATGCGCGTATGGGTGTTTCATGTTCGCCGCATAATATACTTTATTATCAAAAGTCTCATTCCGGATAATCCCGATACTCTCAAGATTCATCAATTCCCTACGCACCGAGTTAATCTGCTCTTCAATCACCCGCGTAATTTCGCGCACATAAAAAGACTTATTCGTATTCGCAAAGAACAACTCCAAAAGTTTTGCTCGCGTCTTCGAGCCGAACAATTTTTCTACTGGAGTGTTAGTTTCTTTGCTCATCTTGTATACATTTTATCACGTATTCCCTGATTTCCGCAAGAGGCAACCAGTTAATATTTTTATTCCGCTTGAACCACGTCATCTGTCGTTTCGCCAAATGCCAATCATCAAAAACGAACAATTCTTTTGCCCGCTCTAAACTCATCTCATCCTGCAAATACGCCCACGCAAACTGGTAAATATTACTTTTCATCGCCTGACTATTCCAGTCATACTTTTCCGCTAACTTTCGCGTTTCCTCGAAAAGTTCCTGAACAAATAATTTGTTCGCCCGCTCCGTAATCCGTTTCCTGAGAACTTCCGGGTCAGTTTTAACGCCAATGAGTAAATAATTTGAACAATCCCCCTGTCGATCCTCTTGCGAAGTCTTTTTCTCCTCGCTAAACTCATAATCATACACCAGCGCATCAATATACAGCCCAGTTCCCCCTACCACCATCGGTAATTTCCCCCGCCCCCGAATCTCCCGGATCTTAACCTCCGCATACTTTTTCCAATCCGCCACCGTGAATCGTTCTCCCGGCTCCACAATCCCAATCCCCCAATGCGGAATCCCTGCTTGTTCCTCTAGCGACGGCGCCGCCGTGCCTATTTCCATCCCCCGATAAATCGCTCGCGAATCCGCCGAAATAATCTCCACCCCAGAAAAACCACCCAACGGGCGCCCCTCCCGCGCCCGCTTCTCTAGTTCTAGAGCAATCCCAATCGACACCCCCGTCTTCCCGCTCGCCGTCGGCCCCAGAATCACTACTGTTTTATCAAAAGTCACTCGCATTCAACTTCTGCAAATATTCTGCCAAGTCCGCTAGCTTCACTTTTTCTTCCTTATCGCGCAGCCGGACGCTCACTTCCTTCGCCTCAGCATCCTTAGGACCAACAATCAAAACTACCGGAATCTTCATCTCTGTTGCGCGGCGGATTTTCTTACCTAACGAATCATTCGATAAGTCCATCTCAAACCTTAACACATTATGACGCACCGGCTCATCCAATTCCATCCCAGAGAGAACCGCCTCAATTTCAGAAACATACTCATCAACTTGGTCATTCACGGTCAAAATCCGCACCTGCTCCGGCGCGCACCACAACGGAAACCAACCTCCAGTATGTTCGATGAAGACGCTCAAGAACCGCTCAATCGAACCCAAAGTCGCGTGATGAATCATCACCGGCCGCTCCTTCTCGCCCTTCTCATTCACAAACTCAAGACCAAACCGCTCCGGCTGTACAAAATCGAGCTGCACCGTCGCGACCTGATGCTCGCGCCCAATTGCATCCTCCGCCATGAAGTCAATCTTCGGCCCATAAAATGCTGCCTCCCCCTCTTGTTCAAAGTAATCCAACCCGTTCTCAATCGCCGCTTCCTTAATCTGCGCCTGCGCCATTTCCCAAAGTGCCGGATCCCCTAGATACTTATCCGAAGAATCCCGATAACTAAGCCTTGCGCGCAATTTATTCATCCCCACCGTCGTATACAACTTCCGCACAATCCCGACCAAAGTCTGGATTTCCTGCTTAATCTGATCTTTCCGGCAGAAAACATGCGAATCATCCTGCGTCAAAGATCGCACCCTCGACAAACCGCCTAGCTCCCCCGTCTTCTCGTCACGATAATCTGTCGTCGCCTCCATATAGCGCACCGGCATTTCCTTATAAGTTCGTGGTCGCGACGCAAAAATCTGCGCATGATGCGGACAGTTCATCGGTTTCAGCGCAAATTCTTCCCCGTTCACCTGCGAGTGCACCATAAAAAGCTCATCGCCAAACTTCGCATAATGCCCCGAAGCTTTATAGAGGTCAACTTTCGTAATATGCGGCGTCCAAACCTTCTTAAACCCAGCCTGACCGCGAAGCCCTAACGACAACTCCGACATCTCTTCGCGCAAAACCGTTCCCCTCGGTGTAAACAGCGGCAAACCTGCCCCGACCAAATCCGAGAAGCAAAACAAATCCAATTCCTTCCCTAGCTTACGATGGTCACGTTTCTTCGCCTCTTCCTGTCGCGCTAGATATTCGTCCAATTCCTCTTGAGTTTCAAACGCCACCCCGTAAATCCGCGTCAACATCTCCCGCTTCTCGTCGCCCCGCCAATACGCGCCCGCCACGCGCGCAAGCTGGAACGCCCCTACTTTCGACAAATCGTCGATGTGCGGCCCTTTGCAAAGATCCGTAAATAAGACCTCCCCCGTCCGCGGGTCTTTCAGGTCATAAAAAGTAATCGTCGCATCTTCTGGTAATTCCTCAATCAACTCCGTCTTCAATCTCTGCCCATTCTCGCGAGCCCATTCAAGGGCTTCCTCGCGCGACGACTCTCGCCGCACCATCTCGCACTTCCGCGTAATAATCCCCCGCATCTTCTTCTCAATCTTTGCTAAATCCGCATCAGAAACTTTCGTATCTCCGAAATCAATATCATAGTAAAAACCGTTCTCAATCGCCGGTCCAATTCCAAAAGTTGTTGTCGGATAAAGCTCCCGCACCGCTGCCGCCAAAACATGGCTCAAGCTATGCCGCATCTTTTCAACTTCTTCGCTCATGGCTTTATCCTTTCCGATATTCTAAATATGTTATATCTATATAATTATACTACACAATAGCCAAAATAGTATCTATTCCCTGTAAAAACTATCTTTCACTCGTCCCCAAATATACTTATGTGCCTCTTGTGTCAATTTCTCGGCCAATTCCTCCGCCGAAATCCACAAAACTTCCGCAATCTCTTTCTCCTCCTCCGAACGCTCTTCCTGTTGCAGACTCTCGAAACTGCCATAAACCGTATGAATTGTGATATGCCGATTCACGTCCTTGTGCGCCGCATAGAAGTTATCGTAACAAACCTCGTCGAGTTCTTTCAGCTCTCCGAAATCATCATACCCAGTTTCCTCGACAACTTCCCTCTTTGCCGCCTCAATCGGTTTTTCTTCCCCTTCAATCCCGCCCATCACGAAATCAATCCACCCAAATTTCCGATTCTTCACACAGAGATACTTCTCCTCCGTCGGATGTTTCATCGCCACCACGACAACCTCACGCTCCGTCATCGGCTTATCATCCCGAATCGCCGAATCACCAGTCCCGAAAAACTCTTTTGCCATAATTCCTCCACTTATTTTCTACCCCAAGTATATCACAAAACTCTCTCGCCGCCGGAAAACCTCCCGCCCTCTCCAATTTTATGCTATAATGACGAGCAGCGAGCGAAAAACATGCTAGCATGTTTTTCTGAGCGCGAGGAAATTACAGTATAAGTCGAAGACTTATGCTATAATAACTTCACGGGTCGCTAACTCAGTTGGCTAGAGTGTCTCGTTTACACCGAGAAAGTCGGGGGTTCGAATCCCTCGCGACCCACCATAGAAAGGACCTGTGCATCAGCACGGGTTCTTTCTATCTTAGCCCAAGTTCAGAACTCAGCGCGAGTTCGTTATTTCCCCGCATCCTCCAAAGCTCGCTTCAAAATCTCCTTCCTTAGCCAAACTTCGTCCAAAATCACCACGTTGCCCTCTCTAACTCCACCAAAAAGTCGCAATACTTCCCTCGCGACCGCGTCATCAGAAACCAAAACATAACTTCGTCCATCCTTCAGAGAAATCAAGTTCATCATCCAATTTTCACTCAACCCGCTCAAGATGTTCCTCAATTCGTCCTCACGCTTTAAAAATTCCTTCCCGTCCCAACAAAGCAGCTGCGCAATTGTCTCCGGCAACGCAAAATCAACTTTTTCCGACTTCACATCATTTCGAATCGCCGTTGCTAAATCCCTCTCAACTTCCGCCTGGCACTCCAAAAAATACTTCTCCGCGAACTCATCATCTTCCCCGGCAATCTTCACCAGTTCTTTATACGCCGCCACGTCACGTTCCGTCGTAATCTTCGCTTTAAAGTTTAACGTATTATCCAAAATCGCCGCCATCAATAACTTCGCCAACCCCGGTCGCAACTTACCTAACGCCCCGCCATCACGATACCGCTCAAAAACTATCGTTGCCACCGCCCCAATCTTCTCAATCCGCACCCGTCGTACTTTGTCATCCCAATAATTCTCAAAACCAGCATGATGATCAATCAATTCAACTATCCTCTCAATATCCACACACTCATCCAAAAAATCAGGATTCGACAAATCCAAAACAGCGAACTCTTCATCACCCAAAAAGGCATAATCGTCAAAACCTGACAACTCGCGTAAACTCGGCGCCACGCTCTCGTTAATAACCGAGCCAGTCACCGCTACCACATCCTTACCCTGCAACCTCAAAAAATCCCGATACGCAACACAGCTCGCATACGCATCAATATCAATATATCTCTTCCCTGACGTAACTACAATCATACACTTATCTTATCACACCCTTCGCTTCTTCCCCGCGCCTTTCTTCCTCTTCCCCCTCACCTCTACCGCATACCCATAAATCGCCGCCGAGAGCATCCCCAGCTCACAAATCACTCCAAAAATCGACCGCACTGCCCCGTTATACGCCATCCAACACCCTGCCACCGGAATCCCCAAAAACTTGTATATCTTCGTGCTCTTCTGCCAAATCGAAATCTCATACAGCGTCGTTGCCGCCACCGACAATAAACTCAACGGTCCGTCATAAGTCAGAATCGCAAGCACCAAAATCGCCAGCAAAACCACCGCCAGCACCACATAATCCCGCACAAAATACCGCTTTTGCTTCCCGTGTTTATGCTCATCCCAAAGATAATAAAAGTTCGCCACCAGCACCACGACCGACATCGCCATCCCCAGATCCGCCCCGAGCAATAGAAAAACCACAATCCCCGTCGCCATCGACGCAATATCCAGCACCACCACCGCCTTCCGATTCTTCGCCAGATACGACAGCCCCAACAGTCCATACTCCACCACCGTCAAAATTTGTGACAAAATATAAGTAAAACCACCAGACATAACTTCATTATACCACCCTCAAGCCCTAAAACCGCGATTCAACCAGAAAACTCCGACCCCGAACCCAATTTCTCTCTTTACTTTTCACCTCAAATCGTGTATAATCAACCAAAGAGTTATCAAAATATTATTTAACCTCGAGGAAATATTAATGCCGATTATCAAATCCGCAAAGAAAGCTGCGCGCCAAGCCGAAAAGCGCACCGCTCACAACCAGCAAATCAAAAAGGACATCAAATCCGCTCTCAAAGCCTTCAAGGAAAGTCCTGTTGCTGAAAACATGGCGAAGATTCAGTCTGAATACGACAAAGCTGTCAAAAAAGGCCTCATGAAGAAAAACACCGCTTCCCGCCGCAAGGCTTCCCTCGCTAAATTCGCCAAGGCAGCAAAATAATTCACATCCAGGTAGTCTACAAAAGACCCGCAAGCCGGGTCTTTTTCTTTAATTAACCACCCCGCACATTCACTTCACCCCTGTTAAAGCCAAATCGAACTAGTAAACCGTTTACAAGTTCGAAACAACCCCGCCCCCCAAAAAAACCAACTCTGTCCTAAATCTTCCCTACCCGCAACAAAAAGCTCTTTATCAACATCCACGGCTCCACCCCCGTCGATTTCATCTGCAAATCCACCTTCGCGAGCTCCTTCAAAATCCTTCGCTCCCTCGCTCCTCCCCCCGAATATTCATACTTCTTCAGCGCTTGCGTCACCAAAAGTCCAAAAAACATAAACGGATCCTGATCTGCCTCAATCTTCTCCAAATCTCGCACCGCCTTCTCGCCATTTCGCATCGCCGTATCCAAAACCCCAAACACTAACCCCGCATCCGGCTTCTTCAGCGTCGCAAACTCCTCCATCTCCACCCCCGCCTCTTTCAGCTGCTTATACCCAGTCGACCTCTTATCAATCTTCCCCTCCCAAACCACCACCTCATGTTCCGTCTCTATATAATCCGCCAATTTCGCCCAAACTTCCGCATTCTCCCCCAAATTCTTCAACAAAATCCGCCGCACCCCGCCGCCAAGACCCCCAGCGCCGCTCCCAGAACCGTCGCCACCGCCAAAACCGCCCCCAAATAGCGACGTCCCCTGAAAAATACTCGGCAAATCCCCCGCCGTCAAACTCTCCCCCTCAAACACCTCATAACCCTCCCCGAGCGTCCGCTTGACCGCTTTCTCCGCTTCTAGCCGATTTTCCCCATAAAAAATCCTTAGCATCCCCAGCCCCTAAGCATCCTTAAAATACTCCGGCGCTTTCTGGCACTTCGGACAGTAATGCGTCCCTCTCCCTGTCACTCTCGTCTTCAAAATCGTCTCCCCGCACCGCAAACACGGCCGCCCCTCCCGCCGAAACACCTGCGCAAAGTTCTCGAGATAATTTCCCGTCGTCCCGTCCGGTTTCACATAAGTCGCCATCGTCGACCCTCCCGAATCAATCGACGCCATCATCACGCTCCGCGCCCCCTCCAAAATCAACCCGACTTGTTCCTCGCTCAGTTCCCCGGCCCGCGTCGCCGGATGCACGCTCGCATAAAACAACGATTCATCCGCATAAATATTCCCTAACCCCGCAATCACCTTCTGGTCCAGTAGCACCGCCTTAATTGGCGACTTCCTATGTCTCTGACACTTGCTGAACAATTCTTTTACATCCATCTCCCACGGCTCTTTCGCGAGCTCCGCAATGAACTTTTCCTGTTCAACTTCCCCTGTTGGCAACACTTTTACGAACCCAAACTTCCTCTGGTCATTAAAGTATAGCACCCCTTCCTCGAACACAAAAATTACTCGGGTCTGTTTATTAGGGAGTGTATCTGTAAAATTTTTACTCGGATGCCCCGCCGCGAAGTTATCCTCCTCATTCGCCCCTCGCCAAATCAGCTGCCCTGTCATCCGAAGATGTATCATCATCGTATACCCATTATCGAGATCAAGCAGCAGAGCCTTCCCTCGTCGCCTCACCTCCGACACGCTCGCATCCACCACATTTCCTTCATCCCCCTGAAAGGCTTTCTTCGTCGTCGGATCGACCTCAACCTGTACAATCTTCTTCTTCACAATCAACGGCGTAAGCCCCCGCCGAATCGTCTCTACCTCTGGTAACTCTGGCATAATACCCTTATTATACCACTCCGCTTCCTTACATGCTACAATAGATCTATGAAACACAATAATAGCACCCCCCCAAGAAAAACATCCTAATTATTAGCCTTCTCATCCTCATCTTAGTCCTCGGAGTGGTTGGAGCTATTTTCTTCGTAGCCCACAACAATAACTCCACCCAAGACACCGCCCCAAAAACAGCCGATGTTCCCGGCTCCGAACCGCCCTACAACTTCGACTACAGCTGGGCCGACAATAACCTCTGCATCGCCCACGCCTTCGGCGGCATCCTCGGCGATTCCTATACCAATTCTTACGAAGCTTTCCTCTTGAATTATAGCCTCGGTCATCGCGTCTTCGAAGTCGACTTCTTCCTCACCGACGACGGCAAAACCGTCGCCGCTCACGACGCCGACAACTGGAAAAACGCCGCCACTATCCAAAACGACGCCGAAATCAGCCCCTCTGACATATCTTCGACCGACTTCACCTACGCCAACTTCATGTCCTCTCTCTGGCAAAACAAGTACCACCCTGTCGATCTCGAGCTTCTCTTTGAGATTCTCCGAGAATATCCCGACGTCTACATCGTCACCGACACCAAATTCTCCGACGAAGAAAACGTCCGCAAGCAATTCTCCGCCTTCGTCGAAACCGCCAGCACCATCGATCTCACCCTTCTCGACCGCTTCATTCCTCAAATCTACCAAACCGACATGCTCCCCTGGATTATGGACATTTACCCCTGGAAATCAGTTATTTATACCTTATACGGCAACACCACCTGGACCCCAGAAAACGTCCTTACCTTCTCCGCAGAAAGTGGCGTCAAGTTCATTACTCTCTGGGATACTTGGCTAAACGACCGCCTCACGACCGAAGATATTGCTCATTGGAAGTCCGCCGGCCTCAAAATCGCCACCCATACCCTCAATTACTACTCCCGCGCCGAACAATCACGCGCCCGCGGCGCCGACGTCATCTATACCGACTTCCTCATTCCCCAAAAGTCTACAACTCACCCCAATTAGTCCCCACCGACACATCGACAGCCAGCTTCACCTTCAGCTCTGGCGCCACCCCCTCCATTTCTCGCTTCAAAACTTCCGCCACTTCATCCGCCTGCGACGCCGGACACTCCACAATCAACGAATCATGCACCTGCATCACCATCCGCACCCCAGAACCGTCAGAAAGCCCAAACTTCTCCCCCAGTACCTCTGACACCCGAATCATCGCCTTCTTCATCAGATCCGCTTCCGTTCCCTGAATCGGCATATTCTGCGCCGCCCGTTCCGCCCCTGTCCGCACGATAAAATTCGACGACAAAACATCCGGCGTCGGCCGCCGCCGCCCAAACATCGTCTCGACATACCCCTGTTCTCGTGCCTGTTTCAAAACATTTTCCAGATATTCTTTAATCGGTTTCCTAAGCTCAAAATAATTCTCGATGAAGCTCTTCGCCTCATAATACTGCATATCTGCCGCCTCTGCCAACCCCCTGACGCTCATCCCATACAAAATCCCGAAATTAATCACCTTCGCCGCCCGCCGCTGTATCTTCGTCACCTCTTCCATCGGCACCCCAAACGCCTCCGCCGCCGTCTTCGTATGAATATCCACCCCCTCATTAAAGTCTCGAATCAAATCCTCATCCCCCGCCAACGCCGCCGCCAGCCGCAGCTCGAACTGCGAATAGTCCGCGCTCACCAAGACTTTCCCGGCCGGCGCAATAAATCCCGTCCGAATCCGCCGCCCCACCTCTGTCCGCACCGGAATATTCTGCAAATTCGGATTCGTCGAAGATAGCCGCCCCGTCGCCGTCACATTCTGGTTAAACGTCGTATGGACGCGCCCCTCTGCGTCTGCTAGCTCCGGCAACGGCGCAATATACGTCGACAGCAGCTTCGCCGCCTCCCGATACTCCTTCACCGCCCCAATAATCTCATGCTCCCCTTCCAACTTATCCAGCTCCTTCACCCCTGTAGAATACCCCCTCGAGCCCTTCTTAATCCCCTTCGTCGGCAACCCCAAATCCGTAAACAAAACCTCCGACAGTTGCATCGGCGAGTTAATATTGAACTCCCGCCCGGCGAGCAACCAAATTTTTTGTTCAAGCCCCCCAACCTCCGCCGAAAATTCTGTCTTCAGCTTCGCAAAATACTTCCGGTCGATCAACATCCCATCCCGTTCCATCCGATATAACACCGGTATCAGCGGCAAATCAAACTGAGTAAATATTTTATACAGCTCCGGTTTCCCCTCAAATTCCCGCTTCTGCCGCTCAAATTCCTGTAATTCCTCCGAATATTCCACCTCTCGCGCCAGCGGATTCAGCAAAAACGCCCCTTGCGCCAAATCCCAGAACTTTCCGCCCCCGAGCACCCCCGCCGCCACCTTCGCGTTCTTATGCATCAAATCCTTCACATTCCAAGAAACCAGCGTCCCATCCTCTAGATAAGTTGGGATTTCCAGCGTTTGCTGCCCGAAAGCCCCTCTAGCCCCCGCCATTTTCGCCTTAGAAGCCTTTTTCGCGACTTCTAAGGCCCGTTCTGCCGCTGGAGCCTTATCATAGCCACTACCTTTTTCAGACCCCTCAGAACGCTTCTCCTGAGCCTCTAGCAACCCTTTAGAACCGTCTTTAGCCCCCGAAGGCGCCAACTCCCCCTGTTTCCCCTCAAAACCCTCAAACGCCCCAGAATCGCCTCTAGAGGCCTCCCTAGCCTTCAAAAACCGCCCGATCAACGTCTTAAACTCCAATTTCTTCAACGCCGCCACTACCCGCGAGTCATCAATCACCAAATCCGGCAAATCCTCAAGGCGCACTGGCGCATCCGTCATAATCTTCGCCAAAAAATACGACATTCTCGCGCTTTCCTCCCCCTCAATCAGCTTCTTCTGCGTTGCCCCCGAAATCTGAGCAATATTTTTATACACCCCCTCGAAATCCCCATATTCATTCAAGAGCCTAACCTCTGTTTTCTCACCCACCCCACGCA
>CAQRDK010000013.1 GCA_948868795.1 uncultured Candidatus Saccharibacteria bacterium
TGGGCGACCATTCTTAAGGCCACTGTCATCGCCCCAGGCTGAGACCAGGGAGGGAGTCATAATTGCGACGCCCGCCACGGCTGCAGCTCCAGAAAGCGCAACAGCTAGTTTAGTAATTTTACGCATTGATATTTCTCCTAATTAACTTTGGTTTCAGCTTGAGGCAAGAGATCTCGCCGCTGACGGACAGACTTTACATGATTTACATTATGGCTTTCTTGTGGTTTGGCTTGTCCCCTACTCTGGGAAATTATGATATTTGAGTAGGTTCCACGGATTTGAAAGCACGAAATTGTAAAGTCTTCGATAACCTATTTCAAGGTTATACTACCATTGTAGCACAGCATAACCTTTTTGTCAAGCATTTTGACACAAAATGCTTAGGCTAGTTACGCCGCTCAGGGGAGAAAAACAGTCTCCTATCTGTTCGCTATCCTCGCTAGACAATACTTTTATGCTAAAATCAAGTGTGACGCAAGCATAGCCAGACAGTCAAGTCGCGAGCGCAATTGACAAATATGCTATTGTGTGCTAGAATGCGAAGTGAGGATATAGTCTCGTGAGTTGCGAGGCTGCTGCCTTGAACTTTGCGAGCACTGTTCCTACAATATTTATGAGAGGAAGTCGAAAGTATGAAGAACCTGAGAAAACCTGTTTCCCTGTTGATCTGTCTGGTGATGGCACTATGCCTGGCAAGCGCCGCCTATGCGGCTAATTCGTCTGAGGATGTTGCCCTGCCGGACGCCTGCACCACCCAGCCCGCCGCCACGGACGATGTTCCGGATGCGCCGAGCGAGCTGCCGACAACGGTCGGACTGAAGATTGGCACGCTGAACCAGTACGGCATGAAGTACAACTCCAGTCATTACGACAGCGAGCTGAACAGCATCGTCGCCACGTTCAAACTGAGCGACGCCAGCAAGATCGAAGCGCTGCTGAGATACTGCCGACCGGCATACCAGCTGAGCGAGAGCTTGGCGATTGTCAAGGATCCCGGAGACGCGGCAGACTATATCAAAGCACAGGCCATCATGAATGTCCAGGATATCCTGAATGAATTGCTGTTGAATGCCGGCGGAGGCCCGGACTATCACTATGTCAGCCGGTCTGAGCTAGTAGCAACGGCGGAAGAGGTCCTGCAGTCGGAAGAATACCAGAAGCTGGCTGCAGCGCTGGCGCCGTTGCAGGAGCTGGAGAAGACTGATGCGCGATCTCTGATGCTTGCCTTCACCGAGGACGAGCTGGCCAAGATCTGTAATGATCTGCATGAGGCGGTTTACGGCGAGTGGCATCTGCGCCTGGAATGGCTGGATGAGATGGAGTTTTCGATGGTTTTGCCGATTACGCAGGCGGAAACCTCGACTATCACCTCCACTTCTGCCGACTAATAGACCGCGCCGAGCGATTTGCGTCGCTATGTCATGCGATTATCTCAGAGGTACGAACGGAATACGTGCGCTAAAACAAGGGTCTCCCGCGAGGGAGGCCCTGTTTGCTTGTTCTGACCTTTGGTTTTAAATTAGACGACGATGCTGATGAGTTTGGCGGCTTTAGGGATGATGACTTTGCGGATTTCTTTGTCGGCGGTGAATTTTTGGACGTTGGCGTCGGCAAGGGCGAGAGCCTGGAGCTGGTCGGCATCGGAGAGGAGGTCAGGAGAGACGGAGAGCTTTGCGCGAAGCTTGCCATTGACCTGGACGACGACTTCGACGGTATCAGCGGCGAGGGCGGATTCGTCCCAGGTCGGCCAGACGTCGTCGCTACCGAGTTTTTCGAGCATCTCGGAGGCAAGGTGCGGCGCGAACGGTTTCAGAAGCTTCGCGAGGGCAATCTTGTCCTCGTCGAGCGGGGCAGCGAAGATATTATTGACGAATTCCATGAGCGCGGCAACCGCGGTATTGAAGCTGCAGCGATGAATATCTTCGGTGACTTTCTTGATGGTTTTGTGGCGGAGGGTCTTGCGGGCGGCGAGATAGTCAGCGGAGAGGTCGGCAGCATTTTTCTCTGGGTTGAAGACGATGGTCCAGCAGCGGTTCAGGAAGCGATAGACCCCGCCGATAGCTTCGGTGTTCCAGGCGGCGTCTTGGTCGTAAGGGCCGATGAACATTTCGTAAGTGCGGAGGGTGTCGGCGCCGTAGCCGCTCTCGATAACTTCGAGCGGGTCGATGACGTTGCCTTTCGACTTGGACATTTTCTTGCCGTCGGGGGCGTTGATGTAGCCGTTGTAGAGGAGCTTCTTGATCGGCTCGCGGAAAGGTAGATAGCCTTGGTCAGCGAAGAACTTGCACCAGAAGCGAACATAGAGAAGGTGGGCAACGGCGTGGTCGCCACCGACGTAGATGTCGGTCGGAGCCCAGTATTTGATGGCTTCCGGATCCCAGGCGGCCTGGTCGTCATGCGGGCTGACGTAGCGCCAGAGATACCAGGAGGAACAGGCATAGCCGTCGAGCGTGTCGGTCTCACGGATACATTCAATATCATTGCCGTTTTCGTCTTTCAGGGTGACTTTCAGCCAATCTTCCGCTTTTGCCAGCGGCGAACGGCCGGTGTCATCGGGCTTGTAATCTTCGATTTCTGGGTGCATGACGGGGAGCTGGTCTTCGGGGATGGGGTGAGCGTTGCCGTCTTTGTCGTAGGCAATCGGAATCGGGCAACCCCAGTAGCGCTGGCGAGAAATCAGCCAATCGCGCATCTTATAAGTGACCTTCGGGCGGCCGAGACCGCGTTCCTCGAGCCAAGCAACAATCTGCTCGCGGGCATCTTCGGTGCGAGTGCCGTTGAACTGGGCGGAATTGACCAAAGTTCCCTCGCCGTGATAGAAGCGGCTGCTCTCGGGACTGTTGTCCGGAGCTTCGATGACTTGGATGACGGGCAAGTCGAACTTTTCGGCAAACTCAAAGTCACGTTCGTCGCCGAAGGGGACACCCATAACCGCGCCGGTGCCGTAGCCGATGAGGACGTAGTCGGCGACCCAAATCGGGATTTTCTCGCCGCTAGCCGGGTTAATCGCGTAGCTGCCGGTGAAGACGCCGGTCTTTTCTTTGTTTTCTTGGCGCTCGATTTCGGATTTCTTGAGGGCGTCCTGACAATACTGCTTGACTTTTTCGGCGGTCGCAGGCGTAGCCAACTCGGAAACCATTGGATGCTCAGGGGCGAGGACGAGAAAGGTCGCGCCGAACAGAGTGTCGGGGCGGGTGGTAAAGACGGTGGTGTTTTCGTCTTTGTCGGCAATCTGGAAGTCAACTTCGGCACCTTCAGAGCGGCCGATCCAGTTTTTCTGCATGGTTTTGATTTTGTCGGGCCAATCGAGGGCGTCGATGCCGTCGAGAAGCTCGTCGGCGTAAGCGGTGATTTTGAAGAACCATTGCTTCATTTTCTTCTTTTCGACTTCGCTGCCGCAGCGCCAACAATGGCCGTTTTCAACCTGTTCGTTGGCGAGGACGGTTTGGTCGACCGGGCACCACCATTGGTAGGATTCTTTCTGATAGGCGAGACCGGCTTTATAAAGCTGAAGGAAGCACCACTGCGTCCACTTATAATATTCCGGGTCGGAGGTGTTGATCTCGCGGCTCCAGTCGATAGCATAGCCGAGCTTCTGGGCTTGCTTGCGGAAGTTGGCGATGTTGGTCGCGGTGGCGGACTGTGGCGAAATGCCGGTTTTTATGGCATAATTTTCGGCGGGGAGGCCGAAAGTGTCGTAGCCAAAGGGACGAAGGACGTTCATTTCCTGCTGAGTATAGAAGCGAGCGAGGACGTCGACGATAGTAAAGTTGCGAACATGACCGACGTGAAGTCCGGCGCCAGAAGGGTATGGGAACATCTCGGCGAGATATTTTTTCGGCTTCGGATTACCATTCGGGAGTTTCTCGTCGATGGGGCCAGCCTTAAAAGCCTCGGTCTCAGACCAGATTTTTTGCCATTTTTGTTCGATTTTCAGCGGGTCATATCTATCCATGGTGGTATTATATCACAAAACTGGGGATTAGGGGAGAGGAGTGGATTCCGAGATAGTTCTCCGTTTACTTGACTTTTATGGCGATGTGTGCTATAATGTAAGGATAGGGGTAAAATAGCACATTTCAGTACTGTTTGGTCAATAGCTGCGACTTTAGTATTTTGAGAGGAGAGATGCTTAATGAAAAGGGCGACTGCAAAATATCTCGCAGCGGCAATAGTCGCTATGATGGCCGCGCTTGTCTTTTACTGGGTGGCGACGGAGCTGCCTTTGCCGGAGGGCGCGTTCAAAGAGGAGGGCTACTACTTCCTGGACCGGTATTCCGACGAGGTTGGGATTGATTTGACGTCAATGCCGACGAAAGCGGATTTGGTTTTCTACGGAGGCATAGTACCCCTGGTCGGCTTGTTGTTTATTCGGCACGCCGCTAGGCGCGAACCGAAACCCGACGACATCGAAACTCGCTTTGATCGGATCTTCTGGCGCTGTGAAACAATTTACCAACTTGGCATCGGCTGGTTCATCATCTTGCGCGAGTGGACAGACCTTTTAGTGCCATGCGCGCACTACAACGAGTTTGCCGAGCAATTCTGTATCCATCCGGATTTTTTGCTAATTATGGAGAGATACCCGCTGGTTGCGGGCTGGATGGCAAGATACTGCTACTGGCACGATAGTTGGGAAGTTTGGGTGAGGCTCACGCCTATCGTGATTACCCTGGTTTGTTTCCTGGCTTTTTGGCTTATTGACCGGCGATACGACTATCTTGCAGAGATTGAGGACTGACCCCGTCCGATATTCTGCGAAGGGCGACGGAGAAATCTGCCGCCCTTTTTCATGCTAAATATTCGTTGTATTATTGCGCTTGGGCTAAGTTCTCTTGACTTTTAGGGTGAGGTGTGCTATAATGGGTGTAATAGGGAGGATTTTTGTGTCTCAAATTATCGTCGTGCTGCATAATATTCGGTCGGTTTATAACGTCGGAGCGATTCTCCGGACGTGCGAAGGGCTGGGGATTGACGAAGCGGTGTTTTCTGGATATACGCCACGATATGAGGACACTGGGCTGTTGCCGCATTTGCGAGAGAAATTGAATCGGCAGATCGAAAAATCGGCGCTCGGGGCGGAGAAAATGGTGCCGCAAGAAGCGGTCGAGGATTTAGCGGGGTGGCTGGCGGCGAAACGTGGTGGGGGCTGGACGATTGTCGGGCTGGAGAATAATTTGGTGCCGGAAGAAATGGCGAAAAGATGGGTGCTCGGGGCAGAAGATATGGAGCTAGGGGATTTAGAGAAGGTGGTACTGATTCTGGGGGAGGAGGTGAACGGGATTCCGGCGGAAGTGCGGCGGGAGGTGGATTTCTTTTTGGAAATTCCGATGCGAGGACGGAAGGAATCGTTTAATGTGTCGGTCGCGACGGGGATTGCGCTCTGGGGAATTCAGCAGGCAGGGCGACGGAAGAGCTGGGCCGGCTACGATTGAACGGGGGCTGGCGTTTTTGATAGTTTTTGATGGTTTTGGGTCGAAAACACCGCCCAGCGCTTTGAGGTGGCTGGACGGTTTTCTGGGAGTGATAGTTAGAGCCAATAGGGCGCTTCGGGTTGGAACGACTCGACGGACGGGACGCTGTAGTCGAAGTTGCCAGACGGGGCGCCGCCGAAGGTTTCGACGAAGCGCACGGAATGGGAGCCATTCTTTGAGCTGCAGTTCATGTCGTAGCTGATATGCCAATCAAGCTCGGGGAGGTCGAAATTGAGGCCGAGAGCGACAGGCGAGACGAGGTAGGCGGCGGCGCAGCTGCGGAAGTGGCCGATAGAGTCGAGGGCGGTGCCGCCGGTCAAGTGGTAGCCTTCGCTGCGGACGGCAGACTCGATGTAATAGAGCTGCAGGCGGGCGACGTAAAAGTCGACGCGCCAGAGTTGCCAGCTCTCGTCCTCGCCGGTGATGATTTTCGGCAGCTTCCGCCCGAAATCCGGACAGCATTTCGGCTGGGGGATGGCGGATTCGCGCAAAACGTCATGGGCGCTTGCGCGACTCTTTTCGCTGGAGCGATAAATCTCGGCGAGACTCATCTGGATAATTGGCAGCTGGCGGACGACGTCGAGTGTCGGAATTTGGCAGCCTTCGGCGGCGGTCATGACGCGCAAACGCTGGTCTGCGATGGGTGAGTACACAAAAAGTGCCTCCTTTCTGAGAGATTCTGAAGCTGGTTCGAAGGGCGACGGTCTATGGTCTTAGCAATAACTAATCACGAAAGGTGCGCTCCCGGCGCATGAGGGAGAGGGCGCACCTTTTATTATAGCATGAACCTTTAGCCAGTATCGCAATTACTTTGCGTACCGGGGTTATTTGACGAGCTGCTCGTGACTCGGGAGATCAGGAATGTCGGACTGAGCGCTGAAACCGTCGTAATAATTCGTCTTGATGGGCGGATGGCCGATTTTGTTAGCAGCTTTGACGATTTCGTTGACGTCGTCGGTCAGTTTGTAAATCTTCGGGTCGTTCTTGGAAATTAGGCCGAGCGGGAGCATTTTGCTATGGAAGAACTTGTCGAGCTGGCGCCAGAAACTTTTGCCGAAGAAGAAGACGGGCATTTTCGGCATTTTGCCTTCTTGCATGAGGATAATAATCTCGGAAAGTTCGTCGAGAGTGCCGAAGCCGCCTGGGAAGAAGACGTAGACTTTCGCGGACATGGCGAGCATGACTTTGCGGGCGAAGAAGTATTTGAACTGCATAGTGTCAGTCAGATAGGGGTTCGGGAATTGTTCGTGGCGGAGGGTGATGTTCAGGCCGATGCTACGGCCGCCATATTCGAAGGCGCCGTGGTTCGCGGCTTCCATGATACCAGGGCCACCGCCGGTGATGACGGCATGGCCGTTCTGGGCGAGGAGCTGGCCTAGTTCCCTAGCTTTTTTACAATATTTATTGTCCTGGTCAAGGCGAGCGGAACCAAAAATCGTAACGCCTTGCGGATAAGTGCGAACGATTTTGAGGCCACGCTCCAAATCATTAGCATAAGCCTTTGCGCGTTCAATATCGGCTTGTTCGAGTTGTTTGAGGATTTCTTCGTCGAGCATAACTCCCTTTCTGTATATATTATTTATTAGGTCTAGCCGGCCAAATCTTCGACTTTCTGGAACGGCATGAGATGAAAATCTTCTTCGCCGGTCAGGATGCCGGTTTCGGCGCCATAACTTTGGGCGACTTTTGAAGCGTTTGCGGAGGCGAATCGGAGGGATTTTTCGAAGTCGCCGCTCCTCGCAAATTCCGCCAAGAAGCCGGAGCCAAAAGCGTCGCCGACGCCAGTCGCGTCGCGAACGCGGGCTTGCTCGTAGACGCCAAGGCGATAAGTATCTTGGTGGTTCGTGGCGATGGCGCCCATTGATCCATCTGTGATAATGACTGTTTCGCAATAATTCGAGAGATGAGCAAGAAGCTCGGTCAGGAGAACGCCAGGAACAATCTGGGCGGCTTCCTCCTTGTTGACAATGAGAACATCGACGTCTTCGAGCAGCCCGATGAGTTTTTGCGGATGTTTAAGTTCGGCCGGGCCTGGATTAAACATGACTTTTGCGCCAAGAGCATGGGCTTTTTCAAAGAATTCAAGAAGTTTTTCCATGTTGCCCTGGAGGGTGCCAACATAAATCCAATCGGGCTGGATCGTGTCGAGGTCGGCAGCAGAAAGATTATCCGATTTCGCGGAGGCGCCGCGGAAACTCAAGGTAGTCCGTTCACCGGATTTAGCGTCGAGCAGAATCACCGAACAGCCGGTCGCGGCACGAACGATGCTGGCGTAGCTGCTGTCGATATTTTCCTTGTCAAAGCATTCGAGCACGCTTTCGCCGGCGGCGTCATGAGCAAGGTTGCCGATAAAGATAGTCTCGTGGCCGCAACGTGCGAAGGTGACGGCGGCATTCGCGCCGCTACCGCCAACACCAAAGAAAGTTTTGTCGATGTCGACGTGGGTGCCGATAATCATTTTGCCGAAAATCGACTGACCGCCCTCGGTCTCGAGACCCTCAAAATCGTCGCGGTCGATCAGATAGATTTCTTGACAGGCGGGACCGATAGAAACGATGCGACTCATAAAATATCTCCTAAGCTCGAGGCATGGCGCGTCATACGAGAACTCCCTTCTTCTCGGATTCAGCAACGAGCGACTGATACATGGCGGACTTGTCAGCGGCGCGAGAAAGGGCGCTGCCGACGTTGATGACGTCAATACCGGCGTGAGCGAGGGCGCGGACGTTGCTGAGATTCGAGCCGCCGTCCCAGCCGATTTCGACATCTGGCTTAATCGCGCGGATGAGCGGGACTTTCTCGATTTGGAGCATGTCAATATTGCCGCCTTGATGACCGAGGTCGCCAGCAAAAATCATTACATGGTCGACGTTTGCGATGAGATCTTTGATCTTGCCTGGGAAAGTGCCTTTCAGCAAAGCGAGACCGACTTTAATACCGGCGGCGTGGAGCTCGGTCGTGAGGCCAGCGAGATTGTCGTCGACTTCGGCATGCATGATGCAGAGCGATGGCTTCAAGGCGAGGATGGTCGAGAGATGCTCGCTAGGGCGGGCGGACATGACGTGAACGTCGACATTGAGCCCTTCCGGAAACTGCGCGCCATTCAAGGGGACGGTGGTCGAGGGGGCGAAAGTGCCGTCAGAAGAGTCGATCTGGACGCGACGCGAGAAAGTCTTATACTCTTCGAGCTGAGCCTGGAAGACGGCCGGGTCGTCGGTCAAAATTGCGGGGCAGATGATAGCCATTATGCGTGGTCTCCGGTCTGAGCGTCGTAGTCGAGATCAAGCTTGGCGGCGCGGCGTTGGTAGTTTTCGGACGGAATTGGCTGGGTGTGGCAGAAAGTCTTGATGAGATTTTCCATCGTATCGAGGTCGAGATAGTCGGCCGAGAGACAGATAACATTCGCGTAATCGTTGGTACGGGCGTGCTTCGCGCTCTCGACGGAATCGACATTCACCGCACGGATGCCCTTAAACCGGTTTGCTTGCATAGTGACGCCATGGGCGGAGCCGCAAATCAGAACACCGATTGCGGTTTCAGAGGCTTTCGCGTTTGCGGCGTTTTCGGGGTTCTTTGCATTCGTAGCGCTCTTTGCATTTTCGGCAAGGACGGCCTTTGCGACGGCAATGGCAGCATCATTATAATCGTCGTTTTCGTCGTAATTATCGGGGCCGAGGTCTTCGGCGCGGACGTTTTCATGACATTCGTTCAGGAG
The DNA here is from genome assembly GCA_948868795.1 of uncultured Candidatus Saccharibacteria bacterium. Lineage (GTDB taxonomy): Bacteria > Patescibacteriota > Saccharimonadia > Saccharimonadales > Saccharimonadaceae > Nanosyncoccus. Next base: position 9,190 of record CAQRDK010000013.1, read on the forward strand.
CGAGAAGAGTTCCTCCTTTTTCTGAAAACCGCGGTGGTCGGCGGCGATGAAGATAGTGTATTCGGGCGGGAAGTTGTTGGATTCTGGCATTTTGGCTCCTTTCTTAACTTATTTTGGCTTATATTTCGGGGTTCTTTGCGGATTATTGGCTTTTGCTTGGCTTTTTGTTGAGTTTAGCTTAACTCTCGTTTGACTTAGCGGCCGAAATCGACAGACAGCTCGACGAGACGGCTTGAATAACCCCATTCGTTATCGTACCAGGCAATGATTTTGACAAGGTCGCCACCAACGACATCGGTCAAAGGAAGGTCGATGATGGTCGAGTGGGAGTTGCCGCGGAAGTCGGAACTGACGAGGGCGTCGTGACTGACGGAGAGAATGCCCTCATAATATGGCTCGCGGGCGGCCTGCTCGAAGACCTTGTTCAGTTCCTCGACAGTGGTCTGACGCTTCAAGACGGCCGTGATGTCGGCGAGAGAGACGACGAGGGACGGAACGCGAACGGAGAGACCGTTGAACTTGCCGGCGAGGCTCGGGATGGTGAGGGCGGCAGCTTTCGAGGCGCCGGTCGTGGTCGGAGCGATATTGACGGCGGCAGCGCGGGCCTCGCGGAGGTCTTTCGCCTGATCGTCGACGAGCTTCTGAGAGGCGGTGTAAGAGTGGACTGTAGTCATCATGGCCTTTTCGATACCGAAATTGTCTTCGAGGATTTTCATGACGGGAGCGATACAGTTCGTGGTGCAGCTGGCGCAAGAGATGATTTCATCGTCAGCGGTGACAACCTCTTCGTTTACGCCGAGGACGACGGTCTTCGCGCCAGGGCCCTTCGCCGGGGCGGAAATGACAACTTTGCGCGCGCCGGCTTTGATGTGGGCGCGGGCGTCAGCAGGATTCGTGAAGGCGCCGGTACATTCCATGACGGTATCAATTTTTAGCTTGTCCCAGGGCAGGCGCAAAGGATCCGGCTCAGAGAGGAAGAGGATTTTGTGACCATCGACGATGATATGTTTGTCGTCGAAGCTGACTTCGTGGTCATAGACGCCATAGGCGGAATCGTATTTCAAGAGATGCGCAAAAACTTCAGGGGTGCCGAGGCTATTGAGTGCGATGATTTCGGCGTCACGGCGCTCGAAAGCGATCTTGAACGCGCAGCGTCCAATTCGCCCAAAACCGTTTATCGCTAGTCTTACCATTTTGCCTCCCTTGTCATGTTACCTCGCTTATTTTCTATTGTTCCCTGTGGCGGATTTGATGCTGTCCTGACTAGGTGTCCGCTTGGCTTTGCGCCAATGATAATCTATTTGGGAACATACTTGTTCTTATTATAGCATAAGTTTGTTGAATGAGAGAGGGATTTTTGACAATTTTAGCACAAGAGGTATTGACTTTTACGGCGATGTGTGCTATAATGAAAGTGAGCTCAAAAAGAGCCTCGCTTAGGAGGCTCTTTTTTCTTGTGAAATGCTTGTTTACGCTGGATGAGTCTGGCGCTTAGGCGCGGGCGAAGTGCGCGAAGGCACGGTTCGCTTCAGCCATGCGGTGGCAGTCTTCCTTCTTCTTGAAGGCGGCACCGGTTTCGTTGTAAGCGTCGACAATTTCAGCTTCAAGACGCTTCGCGTATGGCATGCCCTGGCGAGCGCGAGCGCTCTGGACGAGCCAAGAGAAGGCGAAGTGCTGCTGGCGGTGGCCAGAAATTGGGAACGGAATCTGATAGTTGGCACCACCGACACGGCGAGATTTAACTTCAAAATCCGGCGAAACGTTAGCGATAGCCTTCTCGAAAACGGCAACTGGGTCTTCGGAGTTCAATTTCTTCGCGGCACCTTCGAGAGCGGCATAAACAGCGCGCTCAGCGGCTTGCTTTTTGCCGTCAAGCATAGATTTGTTGATCAAGCGCTGAACCAAGACCGACTGATATTTGCGATCTGGAACAACTTTGCGCTGGAGAGACGTAGTAACTTTGCGTGGCATAGATTATTCTCCCTTCTTCGCGCCGTATTTAGAACGGCCTTGTTTACGACCTTGAACGCCCTGGAGATCGAGAGTCCCGCGGACGATATGATAGCGGACACCTGGAAGATCTGGCACACGACCGCCGCGGACAAGCACGACAGCGTGCTCCTGGAGGTTGTGACCTTCACCACCGATGTAAGCCCAGACCTCCTGACCATTAGTCAAGCGAACACGAGCGACTTTGCGAAGCGCGGAGTTCGGTTTCTTCGGGGTCTTGGTAGTGACTTTAAGACAGACGCCGCGTTTAAGCGGGGCAGCCTGTTCATAACGCTCAGTCTTAAGCGTGTTAACAATGGAGCCGAGCGCCGGAGCCTTTGACTTCTTTGCGGACTTCTGGCGTGGCTTACGAATCAACTGATTGATAGTTGGCACGATTTAATTCCCTGATTAACTTTTAATATTTGCCGTCCGGCTTACAGCAATAGCTTTCGGGCATGAAACTCTGCGTATTATTATACTCCGGTCAGGCGGAAAGGTCAAGGGGTTTCGACGCAAAAGGGGCGCTCCAGACGGAACGCTCCTTTTTTGCTAGGCTAGATTATTTGTCGGTCTTAGCCTTAGTCGACTTTTTGGCGGACTTTTCGGTCTTGGTGTCGGATTCTTTGGCGGATTTTTTGGAAGTTTTGGCAGGTTTGTTCATGATAGCTTCCTGGTTGCCGCCGTTTGCTTCGACGAGGAAGTCGAGGGTTTTATCGATGATAAGACGGTTACGAATATCCTGGCGAACTTCCGGTTTCTTCAGGTTTTTGAGAGCTTCGGCAGAACGCTGGTAGACGTCGCGAAGTTCGTTAACTTTCGCGTCAACCTCTTCGTCGCTGGCGGTGATTTTCTCGTCGCGAGCGAGGATCTGGAGAATGAGGGAGGACTTCACGCGAGCTTCAGCAATCTTGCGAGCTTCCTTTTCCCATTCCTCAGCAGTTTGGCCGGCGCGCTCAAGATATTGCTCGAAAGTCATGCCGCGGCTGGCAGCGTTGCGGGTCATATCGTCTTTAATAAAGCGGAGTTGGTCGCGAACGAGGATCTCTGGGGCGGAAACTTTCGAAGCTTTAACGAGCTCGGCGACGAGGTCTTCGCGGTATTTCTCGATAGCGCGATGCTGGTTTTGAATTTCGAGGTTGTGCTTAATGTCAGCTTTAAGGTCGTCGATGGTCTCGAAATTGCCACATTTCTTCGCGAGTTCAGAGTCGAGAGCCGGCTTCTTGATTTCGTTAACCTGCTTGACGAGAACCTCAAAGACCGTAGGCTGACCGGCGAGAGTTTTCTCGGGGTAGTCCTTCGGGAAGGTGATATCGAGGTCGAACTTATCGCCAGCAGAGTGACCGACAATGCCGTCTTCAAAACCAGGGATAAACTGGCCGGAGCCGAGAGTCAAGTGGTGATCTTTCGCGCTACCGCCATTGAACGGCTCGCCGTCTTTCTTGCCAACAAAGTCGATAATGACTTCATCGCCCAACTCCGCAGCTTTTTTCGCAACGACTTTTTCAGCATAAGCGTTGACGATATTGTCGAGGATTTCCTGAACATCTTTCGTCGAGGCTTCAGTTTTGTCCATTTTTGCCTTCAGCTTCTTATAATCGCCAAGTTTTACATCTGGCAAAATGTCAGCCGTAGCGGTATATTCAACGGTGTCATCAGGGACATATTTCGTGACGTTGACGTTCTCGATAGCGATTGGGTTCTGCTTTTCCTTTTCAAAAGCGGCCGGCATGGTCGTGCGGACGGCAATGTCGAGCGTCGCATTCGTGATTTCGTTCGGATCAACATTCTTCTCGACGAGCGAGGCCGGAGCCTTACCCTTGCGGAAACCCTGAACTTTCAAATTGGCGGCGAGGCGCGCCAAAGCCTGCTCGCGCGCGGTCTTGAGGTCGGCGCTGTCGAGCGTCACCTTCACTTCCACCCTAGTATCGGATAATTTTTTAGTTGTAGTCTTCATAGTATATTATTATAGCATAAATCTTCGATTTATACTGTAATTGCCTCGCGCTCAGAAGAACATGTTAACATGTTCTTCGTTCGCCGCTCGTTATTATAGCATACTTTCGCACTAGGGGGTGACGATGCCGCGCTTTTCGCTGGTGCGGAGGTGACGGATGGTGTCGCGGACGTCGGCACCGAGCTTGACGCGGGGGTTCAAGACGCCGAGCGGGTCGAAGGCTTCTTTGATACTGTTATATAATTGGCGTTCGCCAACGCCGAGGGTTTTTGACATCATGAGGGCTTTGACGCGGCCTTCGGGGCCATTAGCGGTGATTGAGCCTTGACAATTATCGACTAATTCACTATAGAGTTTGAGAAAATCGACGATTTTTTTGCGGCCGTCGATAGTCGTGCAGTCGAAATCGGGACGAACGGTGTAGCTGGAAGTCGCGAACGAACCATAAACCGGCAAATCGGCGCCAAGAGTTTTCTCAAGATTCTTCAGGCCGTCCAAAAAGTCGCCGAAGTGCATGCTCGGAATGAAAACGTCATCAAGAATCGGGGTGCGCTCGCCGCGATTGTCGTCATTGAGAAAGCTGAGGAGAGAGTTGTTTAGGCTCTGGAAAGATTCGGCGTTATCGGGGGTTTCTTCGACGTAAAAGGTGCCAGTCGGGAGCGCTTCGAGGCATTGGCGGATTTTCTTGTTGGATTTTAGGCGACCATAGTTAAAGGTGATGGTGACGGCAAGGCCTTTACCGAGTTTGCGGATGAAGAGGTCGGGCTTCTTGCCATGCTCGCTGGCTTTCTCGAGAATACGAAGGTCGTAGACTTTCAAGGTCGAGGGGTCGAGGTCGCGCGCATAATTCAGGAAACGCTGGGCGGCTTTGAGGTCGTGGAAAGAAATTAGCAGACGGCGGGGGGCAGAGGGCAGCGGCTCGACGTGGAGGATGACATCGGAAACAACCCCGAGCGTGCCTTGCGAGGCAAAGATGAGCGGGAGAAGGTTAAGCGAGCGGCTAGTGCGGACATGGGTAATGTTAGCGTAGCCAATGGCATCGAAGGGGCGCATAGTGCGGTCGAGGATGGTGTCAGCGTATTCGTCGAGGATGCGCTCGATTTCGCAATAGAGCCGGCCCTCGGCGGTATCTTCGGCAATTTTCGCTTCGATGGCGCGGAGGCTCATCGGGGCAAGCTGGACAAGGTCGCCGCTCGAAAGGATAATCTCAGCGCGCTCGACAAAATGATAGATACCACCATAGCGACTAGCGAGACCATCGACCGGACAGTTGGCGATGAGACCGCCAATCGTCGCCTCGGGATCGTAGTCGATAGGAAGCCAGAGACCCTGGAGCTGGAGCGCGGTGTTTAAGCTGCCGAGAGTAATTCCCGGCTGGACGCGAACAAGGCGACCGCGCAGGTCGATTTCTTCGATTTGATTGAGTTTTTCGGTGGAAATGATCAGGCCGGAGCCGATGCTGGCGCCGGTTTTGTCGAGGCCAGTGCCACGAACGGTGACCGGAAGCTCAAATTCGCGGCTGGCGAGTTGACTAGTGAAACGGAGGAGTTTGCGGATGTCGTTGGCCGATTCAGGAACAGCGACGAGACGGGGGGTGACCTTCAGGATAGAACGGTCGGTCGAATAGGCTTCGCGGATCGAGAGGCGATCAAAAACATTACCGAGGATGTGCCTATTCAAATATTCTGCCAGTTTGCTCACCAAAACCCACCTGTTTAATCTATAACTATCATAGCACAGGCGGAATAGTTTGAAAATGCTTGACTTTTGTGGAAATGTGTGCTATACTGGTTTTATAGCCCTCATGGAGGGATGGTTTTGTGTGGTTTCGGGGGGTTGGCGGCCATTTTGAGACTGTTTTCGGGGATTCATGAGGTTTTCGGAGGCGGGTTGTAGATTTTAGGGGGTTTAAGAGACAGATTTGATGAAAAGAATGAACTATTGCGAGCATGTGCCGAAGAAATGCTGGGTCGGTGAGCACCAGAAGATTTGCTATGCGACGCGCGAAGAGGCAGAGGCGGCGGCGCTGGTGGCGGAGCATGACTACGGCGCGCCGCATCTAGGGGTTTATAAATGCGAGTTTGGGGACCATTGGCATTTAAGTTCGCACGATAGACACTAGGAGAATTAGGGCTGTTTTTTGTTGGATGCGTTAACGATACTTTCGGCTGACGAGGCCGGTGTTTGGGGCTTTTGGAACGGCTGGGCGCCTCAATGGCAGGGAGGCTTCTGGTGGCGTCGTAGGAACCGGGCTAGCGGTCGGGCGGCTTTCTGGAGAGGTTATGTCAGGAGACGGCCTAGCTGTTTCTGGAGTGGATTGATCTGGCGCCGGAGTTTCAGGGGTGGGGCCTTCAGGAATAGAGATTGTGATGGAGCTAGCGAGACCGCGCTCGTCGGCGGCGGAATAAGGGGTTAAGGTAACGGTAAGCTCCTCGGAGAGTTCTTCGGGGGCGTCCTGAAGGATGAATGACCCGGCGCCGTTTTTGATTTCGACGAAGCCTTGAATGTAGTCATTGACCGAGAGAAGAGCTTTTGTGGCGTCAGACCGGAATGAAACTGCAACTGCGTCGTCAGACTGACGATTCGCTTCGAGGTCGGTGATGCTCGGGAGGGTTGTTGGCTGATTGGAAACGGAGACTTTGGCGGACATGGTACTGACTCTTCCGGACGAGTCGGTAACGCGGACTTGGAGAAAATGCTCGGTTTCTCTGGCGTAGGTGTGACTGATGACAGAGTCTGCGTCGAGGAGTTCGAAGTCTCCGTCACCGTCAAGATCCCAGTCAAAGCGAAGGCCATTGCCAGTTTCTTGGGCGACGCCTGAGGAGAGAGTGTATGAGGCGGAGGCATCGAAGATGAATTCGTCGCTAACTTGACCGGAATAAGACGAGAGGGCGAGGCGAGCGACCGGGCGGTTCAGGACGATGTCGAGCAAAGTATCGGCGGCATCGAGCGCGAAGACTTGGCCGGAGGTGGCTTCGACGAGTTTTTGATTAGCAGGTTTAAGAGTTTGCTGAGTCGGAGAGAGGACAAAGATATTAACCGGATCGATTTCAAGGCTGCGCTGGACGACGTCGGCAAGAGTAGTGCCGTCGTAGTCAGGGTTGTGATAGCCGGCATCGGTCAGGAGAATGATAGATTTAGTGGCGCCAGATTGCCAATCGAGGCTGTTCATGGCAAAAAGGATGGCCGAGAGCGCCGATTCGTTCGAAGTCCGGCCGCCACCGTCGAGCTTGAGATTGTCAATTTTGTCACCAAAATCTTCGAGATTGCCGGAGAAATCGCAAAGTGAACGCGGTCGGTAGGATTCGTTCAGGTCGCGATATTCAATGAGAGCGACTGAGCCGCCGTCAGATTTCACGCGCGAGGCAAGTTCTTTGGCCTGGGTGCGGTATTTTTTGATATGACTGCTCATGGAGTAGGTCGAGTCGACAACGAAGGCGACGTTATGTTTGGCGAATTTTAGGGCGCTCGGCCAGGCAGAGTGTGTCGGGAAGGCGAGAGTAAGTTTGCGAGCGATGACTGCGGCGGCGTCGCGATAGAGGTTACTCGAGGCATAGGAGGTATGATCGGAAATGCTAGCGCCGGAGCTACACATGATGTCTTTTTCATTACACCAAGTGCCGAGTTTGCCGGCGTAGTCGTCGGGCTGATAGGGGCGGTAGCTACCGAGAATACCTTCATAGGCACGGCAATCCGGGACCGAGATGCGGTAGGAGGAGAGGTTGATCCCGCGGCAAGCGTCGGGTATTTTTGGAATGGCGCCGAAAATAGTGGCTTTGCCTTCGGGAAGGTAGAGTTTCGGGTCGCCAAAAGTCGAGACGTAGATGATTTTGCCGGCGTCGAAAGCAGGGAGGCTGGCGGACAGAACCATGGCTCCCTGGGAATAACCACCGAGGATGAATCTAGCATTCGGACAAAAGGCTTCGACGTTGGAGACGTAAGCGCGGAGCTCCTTGATTCCCTCTTCGACGCTTGCGCCAAATCGAAAGGCTTCCCCGGCGCTAAAGTAGGCACCGACGAGATTAATATAGCCATCAAGATTATCGCTAACGGAGACGGCGGGGTATTGATGACCGTTTTGCGGTTGGCTGCCAAGCTCGTAGAAGGTATAACTGAAATTGTCGCTGATGGCGGCGATGATTTCGTCGCGCCAGGCCGACATGCTCGGTCCATCCAGAGATTCTCCGGAGCCACGAGCGAAGATAAAATGGACGTCGCGGCAATCGCCTTGGGTTTTAGCTTGCGCTAAACCTGGCGGACTAGCGAGATTAGCGCAGCAACTCGTCAGAATGAGGGCGAGCGCAACAGCCAGATTATAGAGTTTTGCAGGAATGATTTTTAATGACATTTGTCCTCCGCGGGGCATAAAAATTAGTAATAGGCGGAGTATAACAAAATTTTTTCAAAAATAACAAGCACAGCCACGATAAAAAGTCGATTTTGTGCGAAAATGCTCTGGTTATTTTTGAAAGTGGTCTGCTTATTTCTGAAAACGGTTTACTTAAGTGCGTAAAAAGCTTTGCTTAAATATGAAAGCGCTCTGCTTAATTTGGAAACCGTCTTGCTTAGTTTTAGCGTAGGCGGTTTTGAAAAAGTTTACCAGTTAATCTCGGGCAAATCGTGGGAGCGGAGGAAATCATTAGCCTTTAGGAAATGGCCGTTGCCGAAGAAGCCATTGTAAGCGGAAAGAGGAGAGGGATGAGCGGATTCCAGGATGAGATGCTTCGTCTGGTCGATGAGCGGTTTCTTGCTGCGTGCGTCGCGACCCCAGAGCAAGAAGACAAGATGGTCGCAATGCTCATTGAGGTATTTGACGGTGGCTTCAGTGAAAATTTCCCAGCCTTTGCCGCGGTGTGAACCGGCTTTATGTGCTTCGACGGTAAGGACGTTATTGAGGAGCAGAACGCCTTGTTCTTGCCAGGATTTAAGATTGCCAGTTTGGTTCGCATGCGAGCCATATTCAGCGTCGATTTCTTTATAGATATTGACGAGCGAAGGCGGGATGGGCTGAGAGTCGGGGACAGAAAAGGCAAGGCCATGCGCGGCGCCGGGAGTATGGTAGGGATCTTGGCCGAGAATGACAACTTTTACGGAGTTTAAGTCAGTTGTGAAGGCGCGAAATACCTGGACTTTGGCCGGAAAAACGCGGCTAGTCTCGTAGGCAGAATGTAAAAACTGACTTAATTCTTTAAAATATGGTTTCTGGAACTCGGAATCGAGGAACTCTTTCCAACTTTCGTGCATGACGGCCTTTCTTTGATAAGGTTAGAGATAGTTATTTCTTAGGTTTGGCGGAGCTGGATTTAGCACCGCTAGTTTTAGTTTTCGGTGAGGACTTTTTGGCGGTAGATTTTGTCGAGAGAGCTTTAGTGGTAGAAGTTTTGCGGGTGGACTTAATCGTGGATTTGGCGGCAGCTAGCTTGGCAGAGTTTTGCTTAGGAGTTGTCGTTTCGCCAGCCTCTTCGGCGGCGTAGAATACTTGTTTATCTTCGGCGGATTGCTTTTCGCCTGGGCGGAGGCAGGCAATAATTAGGCCGGCTCCGAGAATGAGAGTGAGCGTCGTGACGAGGAGCCCAAAGCCCGGGATCATGCTAGCGCAGGTGATGACAAGAATACCAATCAGCGCTTCAAGCAACATCGGCAAGGTACAATGACAAAGTTTTTCGACAATGGCGTGGCCGAGCCAAGCACCGGCGAAGGCTTTAGCGAGATAGAAGATAAGGCAATAAACGCCGATGAGGAAGATGCCGGTAGAAACGGCAAAGAAACTGAGCAGGAAGAGCATGGAGAGGAGCGGAACGATAACTACGAAGCCAATGCCGAGCATGAGGTCAACGCCAAAGCGCTGAACGGTTGCCTCTCGAGCAATACTCTTCTTCGCGCGAGGGAAGACGAGGAAGATGATGGCGATCGTGAAGAAAAGTCCGATGACGCTCATCATTTTGGTCAGCCAAATCTCACCAGCAGTAGTAGTGCGGCTGGTCGGAGTATAAGTCTCGAGCTTGCCGTATTTAACATTTGTCAGGCCGGAAACAGAAGCATCGTCGTTATAGCTGAGCGTGCCGTCGATTTTGACCTCGCCCTGGAAAGTGATAATCTCGGCATCGAGATTAACGTTGCCTTTGATGATCGTGTCTTTAAGAACGACGTGACTGGCAGCAACCGAGACATCGCCCGGAACATCCGTCTCAAGCGCAAAGCTATAGGCGCCGGCAAATATATCCCGGCCGATTTTAGCGTCTTTGGTAATAGCAATCGTATTGCCAGCGGTGAATAAATCCTTCTCGGTGGCGGCACTAAAGGAAATGGAATTGCCGGCCGCGAAGGCATATTCGGACTCGGAAGACATTTGGAGGTTGTTGCCGGCAGCGAACAGAAGCCCGCGGGAAATATTTTTCACCGAAACATTGTTGCCGGCATAGAGCAAGTTTTTACCAAACCAGAAAGCTCCAGCGTCGTCCGCTACTTCTTCAGCCGCAAAAGTTGGCGCCGGTAAAGTGGGCTGGTCGGATGTTTTTTCAGGGTCGTCAGACGTGGCCTGAGATTCATCAATGGTTCGCGGCTGGACTTCAACGTCAGCCAAGACGGACGGGCTGCTCGAGGTGGCGAAAATTGGCGTAGTGACAATGCCGGCGGTCAACAGACTGGCGGACAATGCGAGTAAGATCTTGCGTAGTTTCATTATTCTTTTCTCCTTGCACTTATTTAATATGTTTGTCAATTTCAACATCAGAAATTTCGTACTTACGACGCTGCTGGATGTAAGCAAGAAGTTTGGTCGCACCCCAACCGATAAAGGCAAGAATGAAGAAATAGACTACGCCGAAAGTTGTAAACTCCGGTTCGGATTCGGTGAAGAGGCTGAGGATGGCGGCGCCAGCAGACATAGAGGTTACGATAGTGAGGCTGTCGATAGAGCTAGAAGTAACATCTTGCTTGATGCCGTCGAAGAGTTTCTGGGCGGACTGAACATAGTGCTGAGTCATATCCCAAAGATCTTTAATATACTCGAGTGTATCGCGTAGCGTTTCGTAGCGATAGCCGGAGATGGCGAGGAAGTCGGTCAACTCTTGGTCTTCTTTCGCGATGCGCTCACGGGTAGAAATATAAGTCGACATTTGTTCAATGCGACCGTCGATCAGGGTGACAGTCTTCGCGTAGCTTTCAAGCTTGGTCGAGAACTTCACGATATCGCTGCCACGAACCTTAGCGCGGTCTTTGACATTATCAATGCGCTCCCAGATAATCCGGTGGAGGTTAAGATAGCGATGTAACTGGCCTTTGAATTCGCGAATGAAGACTTGCTCTTCGATGTAGCGTTCAATGCTTACCATCGTAGCTTTCTTGTTGTTGACGAAATAGTATTTATCACCGCGGAGCACGCTATAGTTTTTGTTGTCGAACTCAAAATATTTTTGGCGCTCGGTGCGAGAAAGAAGCTCGGCGATTTCTTCGCGCTTAGCATTATCGCAGACGATAAAGTATGGGTAGATGTTTTCGATGTGAGCAAGCTCTTTCGGGACTGGCGCGCCAAGACTGAAGATATAGTTAATAGCAGGGGAGAGACGATTCTCATAATAATCTTTTAGGCGCTCGACATCGGCAAACATGGTCTCCTCGCTAACCTGGTCGCTACTAACGATAATCAAGCCGTCTTCGCAGATTTTAACCTGGATTTGTTCGCTAGTCAAAAACTGAACGAATTCTTCGCCGGCGACACCATACTCAATGCTGCCGATGGCAAGTCCACGGTGTAACTCTTCGAGTTTGCGTTTGTTTAGCTTGAGCTGCGACGAGCCGTCGCGAAGAAAGTCATAAATCTCCGACAACTGTAGCATGGTGCGTTGGAACCAGCCACCGATATAGATACTATTAATTTTCATTTTGCCTCCCGTGGCACGGGCCGCTGGACTGACGTCAATCTTCTTGATGCGAGTTGACAAAAAGTTAGCGGACCGACTTTACCTCACTATTTGCTCTTATCATAGCATAAAAGGCTTGAGTTGTGTGAAGATTGTGCCGATTTTAGCTGGCAGATTTCGCAGCGACAGTATCTAGCGGCCAATAATTTCGACGATTTTGTGGCGGGAGCTAGCGCCGGACTTGATGACGACGCAAGATTTCGCGACGTCGAAATGTTTGGCGAGGAGTTTGACGAGTGCGGTATTGGCGGCGCCATCGACTGGCTTTTCGCGGAGATAGACGGTGAGCGATTTTTCGGCGGACGCGGAGTCGGCGAGTGAAGTTTCGACAACGAGCGGACCTTTTTTCGAGCCAGGTTTCACGGTGACGGAATAAATCATACTGGTTAGCTTTCAAGAAGCCATTTAATGACCTGCGATTTTAGGAAAAGGTATTCGTCTTTTTCAAACTGCATATTGGCGATACAATATTCTTTTTGTTCGATGTGCGAACAGAACATACATTCGTGGAGTGTATTGGCGTCCTGGATGAAAAGCGAATTAGTGATTTTGTTGCTGCAAATGACGCCATAAGAATTAGAGCAGTTACTGGAGTCGTCGGTGCGGATGCAGAAGTTTAACGTGCCACTACGCGAACAGGCGAGGCAAAAACTACAGTCATAACTATCGTCACAATAAAGTAAGTTTTTGCCGCGACCGCAGTTGGTCGAGCCGTAAATATTCACCGAATCATAAATCGGGTCGCTGGCGTGAACATTTTCGCTATGATAAACACGCTCGGTCGACATATCGTTGATGTCGTCCCAAGCGGCGAGAATATCATTCATGCTAGAAAGCGGACGGTGCGGGCGTTCCCATTCGTGATCCCAAGTATTTTTGTCGATCATAAACTTTTTAGCGTTCGGCGCGGCGGTATAAGTTATTTCACCAGTCGTGCTATCTTTAACTTCGGTCGGAAGTTGAATGTCGAAGGCAAACTTTTCCTTCAGCTTTTCAAGAGTGAATGGATTATCCTGGCCGAAAACAGCCTGAAAGATTTTGTCGGCGGTGGCGAGAGCTTCGGGGGCGAGCATGATTTCCTTTCCTGTTTTTTAGTTTTCCGACGATGGATTTTGAGAAGCGGATGCGGGTTTCTGGTTGGGAGCGGAGATCTTGCGACTGGTGCTGGCGGCGCGGAGAACGTCGGCGGCGCTAGCGGAGGCATCAAACGAAAAACTAAATTGCTTGGTCTGGTTTAATTGTAGCACAGGTTCGGCACGCATGGGCGGATTGTCGGCGATTTGGGCTGGCGGGAGAGAAGGGATTTCGGTTGAACGGGGCGAGAGATTCGGCGGAAGTTGATTCGGCTGTGAGACGGGCGGAGTTTGAGTTGGTGTCGACGGAGTTTGAGTTATTGCTGGCGGGAGGAAGTCGAGGGTGCGGCCTTTGCAGCCGGGATAAGTCTCATCGCCGAGGCTGACTTGGACGAAACATTCGCGAGATTTCAGACCGGTGAGGAGAGCTTGTTTGTCTTCAGTTTTATCGCTGCCCGCAAGGCTAATGTTTAGGTTGTGCGTGAGAAGTTCGGCGTCACTTTTGGAGACGCGGAAAATATAATAGTTCGAGGTATTGGCAAAGATCGCTGAGCGAAGTTCTGCACTAAACTGGCCGAAATATTGTCCGGCGAGCATAATGGAAGTTTTGTATTTGCGAAGTTCGGAGAGGAAGCGCGAGAGAATCGGGTTTTCAATAATGGCAACTTCGTCAATAATGACGATAAGATGTTGATCGATGAGGGATTTTTGGGCGAAGAGGAAAAGTTGTTGAAGGAGGAGGCCGGCGATGGTCTGGGTGACTTTATTACCGAGACGCGGACGGCTGAGCGAGAAAATCGTGAGGAAGTTGTGCGTGATTTGGTCAGCAAGGTTGCTCGCCGAAGTCTCATCGTTGAAAACTGGAACCATCTGCATCTCGTCAATGAAGACGATGATCGGCGCGATGGCGCTAGCATAAGCGCGAGTGCGCAGTTCGTTGAAATCGGCGAGGAAGAAGCGCGTGACGCTGGTTGGAACTTTATCTTTTTGCTGTTCGATAATTCCGTTGCGATATTCGACATCGGTCAAAAGTTCGCGCAGGTGGAGGAAAGAAAAACTGCCAGCGGTCATGAGCAGAAAACTGGCATAACGCAAGACGCGCTCAAGCTCGCTATTGTAATCACCGCCCATGAGCGAACGGAACAAAGTCAACATTAGCTCGACGCCAACATTAATATCGTCTGCATTAGTTTGGAAAAGGTCGATGCTTTCGGCGGGCGATTGAAAATTGATAACTTTCTGACTCGCGATCCCAGCGCAATCATTTTTTAGAGCATCATGCGGATCGATGACGACGATTTTGTATTGGTCTGGCGCGGTGCGGTAGATCTTGTCGATGAAAGAAGCGAGAAACTTCGACTTGCCGGAACCACTACCTCCGAGCACCAGAGAATGTTTCGCAAAATCGTAAGAATCGTGGCGTAAAAATGCGTTTATTTTATAATACGGAAAAGTGTCAATTTCGAAAAGCGAATTATTTTCAGTTTTATTTAATAATTTTAAAACTTTTTCGATTTTCAAATATTTCGGAAACTTTTTGAAAGTATAATTTTTGGTTTTATTAAAATTCACAGCCAGCAAAGTTGCAGGGTTGAAAAGTGCGAGACGGCGAGCGACAGGTTTCTCGGCGTCGGAAGTTGTTTGGCAAACGAAATAGGCAGAGCCGGCGAGAAGTTGTTTCATGGTGTGAAAGTTGAGAATGAGAGAGTCGAAACTCGTACCGGACTTTTGGAGTTTGCGGACGAGGTGAAGACAAGTTTCGTTTTGGTGGTTGAGGTAGGGTGATTTCTTATGAATAGCATCAGGAGCAGCGGCTTTCGCGAGTTCTTTTTCGGTTTTTAATTCTTTCAGAAGAAAATCCGCAAGTCCGAAACTGAGCGGGAGAGGCTTAGGGCTTTCGAGATAATAGTGGAGAGTCGTGGCGTCGAGCTTGATAATAATTTTCCAGGACGCAAAAAGACCGAGATAGTCAGCAACAGTCGACAAAAACTCACGCCATTTTGCCGCATCTAAATCGCCACCACCCAGAAATATCTCATAAGTCCAGGAATTCACGATACTATTATAGCATAAAATCGAGAACTTCGCGACAGTTCGCTAGAGCGGTTTGAGCCTGGCGGCTGAGGTTGGAAAGGGCGAGGATTTGGCTCGAGAAGCCGGCGGCAGGACCGTTCTGCAAAGTCGTGCGAAGGAAATTCGGGACGAGGGCAAGACCACTTTTGAAAATATCTTGGACATCTTCGGCGGTGCGGTGGAGATAAAATTCAAAAACTTGCGCGGCGAGAAGTTCTTTCGTGTCGGTGAAGTTCTCGACGAAATTATTAATACCGAAAAGTGCGAGAAAAGCCTTCGCCATTTTGAAGAGCAGAATCGGCGGGGCGATGTCATATTTCGTGAAAACGCCAATCATTTCGACGAAATATTGGGTGACCGGAATGGTTTGGAGTCGCTCAACTTCGGCGGAAATATCTTTGACGAGCTGTTCGCGGTCAAAGTTCGTATAATCGCTGCGGTTGATCAGAAGGTCGACAAGCTCGGCGGACTTTTTGGTATAGGAATAGAGAAAAAGTTTGCGAATAAAGTCAGCTTCGTCGGCGTCGAACTCAAAAATCAAGCCCATGTCGAGAAAACCGAGATTCCCTGCTTGATCGAGATAAATATTGCCGCCGTGCGGATCGCCATGAAAAACTACCGGAAGATTATGGAAGAGGGCGTAAAAAGAGAGGCGCAGATAATCGTTGACGGCGCGGGTGATCTTCTGCTTGTTGTCGGCAGACAGTTCAAGCTGATTAACAGTCGGGTGCGCGATGAACTCCATGACGATAATATTCTTCGTACAAAAGTCGGGATAAACTTTTGGCGCGACGATGTTGGCGGTGTTTTTGATGCGGCCGTTGACACTCGCGGCAAACTCAGCATAACGAGCGAGATTCTGGCGCTCCTTGATAAAGTCGGTTTCTTGGTAAATCCAGTCGACGTAATATTTGAGTGCCTTGTCGCTGCCGAGAAAATTGCGGAATTTGGCAAAGCGGCCGAAGCGATGGATGAGACGGCGAATCTGCTTCACGTCACGCTCGATGCGGTGGGTGACGTCGGCGCGTTTAACTTTCACGGCGACGACTTCGCCAGATTTCAAAACGGCGCGATGAACCTGGGAAATGGAAGCGGAGCCGAGCGGCTGTTCGTCGATAGATTGGAAAATTTCGTCGAGTGGACGCTGATATTCTTGCTCAAGTTTCTGACGGATTTTCGAGAACGGGAGCGGGTTACAATGGTCACAAATCGCGGCGAGCTCCGTGCGATCCTGCTCGGTGAAGATATTGCCGATGTTTTGCATGGCGAGAATCTGAGCGACTTTAATGTAGACGACGCCCATACGCTTCGCGAAGTCACAAATCACGCGGCCGGTGCTGCGGCGCAGGAAAAACTTCTGAATCAGCATCAGACAACCGTAAAAATAAAGCCGCATCGTTTTTGATAACCTCCTTATGAGTTTAGAATAACTGATGAGAGGAGTTTTGGCAAGAAGTTTCTTGCGAGGGTTTCGGGTTTTTGAGAGGCTTTCAGAGGTTCGAGGAAGACTTTCGAGTCTTGCGAAAGGGAGGGGATGTTATAATGGTTTTATGAAACGGAATGAAGTGATTGCACGACTGAAGGCGAAGCAGGATGTGAAATATCGAGACTTTCATAGCGGACTATGTCCGGGGACGGCGAATATTATCGGAGTGCGAATACCGGAGCAGCGCCGGCTGGCGGCAGAAATAGCGCGCGGGGATTTCGCAGAGTTTTTGCGTGAGGCACGCGGGGAGTTTTATGAGGAACTGACAGTCGAAGGGCTAGTGATCGCGACGGCTTCGATTGGTTTTCAGGAGAGGTTAGAACTTCTGCGGAGATTTGTGCCGAAGATAAATAGCTGGGCGACGTGCGACACGGTCTGTGCGAGTTTGTGGTTCCGGCCGGATGAGTTCGGGGAGGGCTGGCGATTTATTACGAGTTATCTCCAAAGCGATCGGGAGTTTGAGCTGAGGTTTATGTTCGTGATGATGCTAGACCATTTTATGAAGGCGGAATATATTGACGGGGTTCTCGCGGCGGTCTCGGCGGTGCGTTCAGAAAGTTATTACGTGAAGATGGCACAGGCGTGGCTGGTGGCGGAAGTTTTTATTAAGTTTCGCGAGGCAGGACTGGAGTTTCTGCGGGGCGATAATATGCTGCCGTGGACGCAAAACAAGGCAATTCAGAAAATCCGCGAATCATATCGAGTCTCGGACGCAGATAAAGAGCTAGTAAAGAGTCTCAAAAAAGTTCGTATATAGATAAGGTTGAGATTTTAGGTTCGTTAGGATTAGAGAGGTGTCGCTCGCGGTCGTCTCGTCGAGGTTGATTTGCTCGGAGATGATTTCGGTCTCAGAGACAGCAACGGCAGTATCGTCATGGTGGTTGCTGAAAGCCATGAAGACGGCTGGGAGAATTAAGCATTCGGCAACGTGGTAAAGAAGATGTAGAACCATAAAAGTAACGCCAAGCGCGCCGAGGCGCTTACCTTTCGACAAGTCGCGATGTTTCTTAAAACCGCAATGACAGTGATGCTTCATAGGGGTATTATACCATGGAATTGGGGAGTTGATGCGGGTTTTATTGGTCAGACATGGTCGATGGACCTTGGTCGGGTAAGTTTGGTCTTGATTTTGCTATTGTTTGATGCTAGAATGGAGCTAGTTGTTGTTAATTACTCTTTGTCTTTGACGAGAGTAATTTTCATTTGCAGGCCGTGTACTGACACGGAGATACGAACTTTCATACGTTTAGTTTCGAAGCGTATTACCATAACTCTATCCTCCTTTCTTTACCCTTTTAAGTTGCTTAGATCAAGACCTACTTTTGCCCGTAAGGTTAGCGTAGCGTACTTTGAGAAGTTTTACCAAGCATAAGTACGAAGATTGTAGGGGGATTTTGGGCTGGGAGTTCTTTGAATGAAAATTGGGTATTATATCATATTTTGTTCCTTAGATACAAGCATAGGCGTTTATAAAATATAGCAGAAGCGATAATGCTTCTGCTAAGTTTTATTACGGTAGTGATTAGTGTTTTTCTGTCTATGGTTAGATTTTACCGCTTTTTGTCGTGAGGATAAATTACGTTGATTAGTTCTCCGCCCCAGCCGCCGCCCCGCCAAATAAGTTCTTAAGTCTGTGGGGTAGACTTATGAGATTAATTAATATCGCGATATCTATTTATTGTAAAAAAGGAATAAGTATGTGCTATATCGACGTATATATTATATATGTGTACTTATTTGGCGGTTGCGGAGGCTAGGGCGGAGAAACCTAAGGTTTAGCGGGCGATACAGCGGACGGCGAAGCCTCCGCTACGGACAAAATTGGCAGATAGATCAATGTCCGAAGTAGCGCCAAAATACAAATAGTACGCATTATTAGCGCCTGACGGCGACGATGACCAATAAGCTCCATAAGAACCAACGTTACTCAGCAGGTAATTTACATCTTGACGGACGCTGCCACCCCTTATGAAATAATACGGAGCTTTAGTTAAACTACTGGTTTGAGTGCCGACGCTTCCAGCATTCACTAAATAGCTAAAACTTCCAAGAGTATTCGTACCGCTGGTTGGTAGTTTCCATCCTTTAGGGCAGATGCTGCCATTTGCCTCCATACTAGAGACAGAGGCTCCAGTCCCAGCTGTTGCCGTATTCCATTGATACTGGTTACCCACTAGGTAATGAGCATCGTATTCTGTCGCCGAAAAAGTGCTATTGTTTTTGGCGTAGAAGTCCGGGTCTTTCGATGGGGCTCTATTTCCTATTGCAGTCAGTTGCCCCGTGCAATTGCTGAATGTATTCTTTTTTGCTCCACAATCCGACGACCCTAATGGATTCGTAATTACATACTCTCCGAGATTCCAAGAGCGCGTACTCGTATTAGAGTTACTTATAGTACTTGAAATCGCAGAACTCGCCGTTGCTACCGGTTTATAGGCCGTAGTTGCCATGTTGTAGTCCGACAGGCTTGCGTCTGGCCATGTTGTAGCGAGGTCAAGTTTCAGATCTTGTGTCATCCAGCATTTTCCATCAGCCAGTCTATTCACCCAATAGTATTTTCCGTCGCGGACATCTTCGAGCTGAGCAGAGATTTCTCCATCATTGTCGAGGTCGGCAGCACTTTCGCAGACGGCTGACGTCATTTCCTGCATAGTGGCGATGCCGAAATCATTCGTGATTTCCACCGGGCTACTCACCACGCTCAAAGTTATCGTATTCTTATAAGTATCAGCTGGTTTTTGGTCATTAACTTTAGCTGCAAAAC
>CAQRDK010000014.1 GCA_948868795.1 uncultured Candidatus Saccharibacteria bacterium
GGCAACCCCGCCCACGACGAAAACATCTCCGCTTTCGGCCTAACCAATTTCCGCGGCATCAACCACCAATTCGGCATGTTCCGCCGCGACCGCTCCCGCCACGTCTACATCATCGGTCAAACCGGTGCCGGTAAATCCGGTATGCTCGAACTTTTCGCACTCTCTGATATTTTCTATAACCAAGGCTACTGTATCATCGACCCGCACGGCGACTTCGCCATTAATAACCTCCGTTTCGTCCCCGAAAGCCGCATTAAAGATGTCATCTACTTCAACCCTGCCGACACCGCCTATCCAGTCGCCTTCAACCCGCTCGAGATCTCCGATCCTTCGAGAAAGCCAAATGTCTGTTCCGAAGTTATCGGCGTTTTGAAACGTATGTTCGGCGACTCTTGGGGCCCGCGTCTCGAGCACATCCTCCGTCATACAATTCTCGCCCTCCTCGATCGCCCCGAAACCACCCTCCTCGATATCTCCCGCCTCCTCACCGACAAAGATTTCCGCAAAGAAACCCTCGATTATTGCACCGACGTCACCGTCCTCCAGTTCTGGAAGCACGAATTTGGTCAATGGAACGAAAAACAAGTCAACGAATCCATCGCTCCAGTTCTGAACAAAGTCGGCGCCTTCACTGCCAACCCTATCATCAGGAACATCATTGGCCAGCCAAAATCCAGCTTCGATGTCCGCAAAATCATGGACGAAGGCAAGATTCTCGTCGTCAATCTCTCGAAAGGTCTCATCGGCGAAGACAACGCCGGCATCCTCGGCGCCTTCCTCGTCACGAAAGTCCAGCTCGCCGCCATGTCCCGCTCGGACATCCCCGACGTCGCCGACCGCCGCCCCTTCTACCTCTACGTCGACGAGTTCCAGAACTTCGCCACCGACTCCTTCGCTGTCATTCTCTCCGAAGCTCGCAAATACGGCCTCAATCTCACCGTCGCCAACCAATACATCTCCCAGATGACCGACTCCGTCCGCGACGCCGTCTTCGGCAACGTCGGTACGACCATCTCTTTCCGCGTCTCCGCCGACGACGCCCCAATCCTCTCCAAACAATTCGAGCCCGTCTTCGACCAATCTGACCTAATCCAGATGAACAACCGCCACTTCGTTATCTCCATGATCATCAACGGCGAAAAAGTCCCCGCTTTCTCCGCCACCACCCTCTCCCTCCCGACCACCCCACAAGACAACTTCGACAAAATCGTCGAATCGTCCCGCCGCGGCTATGCCCGCACTCGCGCCGAAGTCGAAGCCGAAATCCGCGCCACCATCGAGCAATCCGAAAAATACAAAAAGGAACTCTCTGATTCCGGCCGCGCCGGCAGCGAACAAGACCTCATCAACCGCCAGATCAACAACAGCTACACCACCCGCGGCTACGGCGCTGGTTACATGGCTGGCGACAACGGAGTAGGGAATTACGCCGCCGAAAGTTCCGCCCCCTCGAAAAAACCCGTCTTTCAATACACTCCCACCCCTCAAGCTGACTTCAAGAAACTAAAACTCTCCCCCAACGCCGCCGAAGGGAAGGAAAGAAACGGCCTGAAAGACCTCGGTGCTCTCGTTGCCGAAAAACAGGCCTCCCAGCCCAAACCTGCGTCCAAACCCCAGCAATCACGCCAAAACCAACCTCAAACCTCTCAACAGTCATCTCGCAACACCCAACAGCCTCGCCAAAACCCCTCTCAGACGCGTCAGGATGCCCAAAACAAGCCCGCACAGCCCAAACCGCTCATGGATAGCCAAAAATCCCAAAAATCTCTAAAATCGCCGGAAAACAGCCAAAAACAAGAAATTGCCCAAAAATCTACCTCAAATTCCTCCTCAAAAACACCGCAAACCTCCCCTGACGCCCGCACGGCCGCCAGAAACGCCGAATCCAAATTTCTTGGCAAAGTTGCCAACCCAAAGCTAAAAGCCACCGGCAAAGCCGCCCTAAAGGCTACCGACAGCACCTCTGTTCGTAGCGATCACAATCCCTACAGCCATAACGCCAACCCCTACGACACCGGCTACAACTCCGGCCCGCGCCTCGGATCCACCCGCAATAACCCATATACTAACAGCGACGACAACGAATTCACTATCCGCCACTAACCAACCGCATCATGAACCTCTATCAACTTTCAAAAACCATCCTCCTACTCAACAAAGCGCCCATCAACAAGGTGCGCTTCGCTCGCGTGATTTACTTCGTCCATAAGGAGCTCATCCGCAAAAAGTTCATGTCTGCCGAAGATATCGCCTATCTCCGCTCCCCGCTCGGCCCTGTCCCCGACGGCATGCTAAAACTCGCCCTCGACCACCCCAATATCATCGCCTGCCCCGCCTCCGACCGCCCGTCCTTCGCCGCCGAAGAATATACCATCAAACTCTCCGACGCCGAAGAAGACGAAGAAACGACCATGCTTGAGCAATATCGTGAAGTCCTAAAAGCCGTCGAGCGCACCCTGAAAGCCCTCGCCGCACACACCACCCCCGAGCTCGTCCAAGCCAGCCACTCCGACCCCAGCTGGATCGCCAATTTCAACGGCGCCCGCTATTTTATCACCCCCGCCGACCTTAAGAATCCCTTCCCCTTCAACACTATCCGCGTCAAAATCCGCATCAAGCGCGCTCCGCAAAATGAGCTCGGCGCTCTCCAGGCCAATCTTCTCCGCGGCATGATGCAGGACATCGTCAAAGAAAGCACCGACCTCGAATACCCCGATCAACAGTCCAAAACCACCCCAGAATCCGCCACCCCCACTCCCAAACTCACTCCTCTCGGTCTCATCGCCGCCCTGCCATTTCTTAAGCATATCACGGTCAAACCCACCAAACCTGCCGACAAACCTCAAAAATCCCCCGAAAAGCCGGCCGCTAAACCCGAACAGAACCAGAACAAACCCCCGAAGGGAACGAAATGAGCACTCCCGAGCGTATCGAAATCGCCGAAGAAGACGCCGCTAAATCACTCTGGCGCAAATACAAGAAAACCCCCGAATACAAATCCGGCCGCCGCTATTCCATCAGCTCCGTCCACCCGCTCGTCAGGGAATCAGAAGAACAAGGCCTCGCCGACGTCATTCTCGGCTTCGTCAGGGAACTAGAGCGCCCCGTTGACATCCGCGTCTCGCTTTCGATGCGCAAAGAATCCGACTGGATCGACGACTGGAAGCAGATGCACAACACCCTCTTCCGCCACGTCTACCGCAAAACTGGGGAATTACGACCTCGCGGCCACGACGTCCGCTTCGGCGCACCAGGGGACGAAGACCTCCATCACATTCCCTGCGGCGGCGCCGAGGTCTACAATGAGCTTTATGGCCTCGCCCGCGACCTCACCGGCAGCGTCCAATATGTCGAAACCTCGAATATCGACGAAGCCTGCCGCTTTCTCGCTCATTTTCACTACAGTTTCATCCGCATCCACCCCTTCTTCGACGGCAACGGCCGCATCGCCCGCGTCGTCACCGACCAACTCTCCGTCGCCCTCGGCTATGTCCCCATCATCGCCGGTTTCCCGCGCAACAACGCCGACAAAAAGCGCGTCTACCACTCCGCCATCCACGCCGCCGCCACCGACACCGCCCACATCGAACTCACCGACTGGATCAAAACCCAGCTCCTCGACAAACTCGCCGAAATCGCCTAAAATTAGTTATTTCTGGACACTCATAGCCCTCCCACGCGCCATTTTAGCGAGAGGGAATTGTTAATTCCGTAATTCCCCTACCCATGTTTTTCATCGTTCCCGCTCCTATTTTTATCAAGCTTCATCGCTATCCCGCTCCAAGCCATCTCATAGCCTACGCCATACGCCTCTCCAGCCACAACATTAAACATCCCGCGCACATTATCTCACGCATAAAAACACACGGACAATAAGGCATAAACGCAGCCAGAACTAAACACATACCCACAAAAGCAAATCAAAAAGACGCATGAACACCCGTCTTTTCCGGAGATTTCCAATGTCGCACAATATAGATTTTACGACACTACCCAAGGGGCTATACCGGCCAATCAAGCCTCCACCCCAGCCAGTCCGCAGCCCGCCGGCCGCCGCCTCTGTCGCCGACTTTTAATTTCACAAATTCCCTATTTCCCTCTATTTTCACGCACAAACAATGCCCGCACTCGCCCACCGCCAGCCGTACCTACGCACATTTCATTTTTTCTACTCCCCACCCACCCGAACTAAACCCGAACAAAACGAGAACTACAGAACCGTCAAAGTCCGCGCTCTCCACTCCTGTTGAACCTCATGTCTACCCCTGTAAACGCCCGCCCCGCCCCTCATCGTCCTCCTCGTCATCGTCATCATGACCGAAATACCCATCATCTTCCATATCGATCTCTATCGAAAGCACCCCGGTCACCAACAAAATCGCCACAATCACCAAGAAAACCCCAATCATCCCCGCCCAAATCGACAAAATCCTTCCAGCATCCATACTTCATATTATACCCCATTCCACCCCTAAAACTCAAAATCCGCCCAACATGCCCAACCAAACAAGCCCCACGAGCTCCGAATCCCAACCAAGCCCAACCCCCAAACCCACCTCGCCTTTCAAAAATCCTAACCTTCCCTCTCCTCGTCCCCGACCCGTTAATGTCGCAAAATCTACACATTTGCGGCATTAACCCGATCCTCTCACGCTTATTCCTTCCCTAATTCCCTCTCCGCCATCACAAAACACTTGACAAAATCAATAATCTGTGCTACAATGGTAACATAGACCCTTTTTGTGCGCAAAATTCCCGGCTTCGAAGAATCCTCTAGAAGCCACTCCCAAAGCCAAAAGTTCTTTATCATCTCAGAAAGGTTGGTAAAAATCATGTCTCGCCTGTTCTCCATGTCGTCTTTCCTGTCCAGCCCCTACTCCCAATCGGCATCACCGGCGGCCTCCTGCTCGCCGCTTTCCTCTTGCGCCATTTTATCGTTTCCCTCATTTTCAACGTCATGACTGCACTCCTCGATCTCATCGACGCCCGCCGCACCAAATTCGGACGCCGAATCACCGCCATCGCCGTTGTTCTCTTCCTCATATTCACACTATTTCTCAGTTTCTCCGGCCGATGGCAAGCCGCTCTTACGATCTACGTCACCCTCGCCCTTCTCGGCCTCACCCCACGCGGGCTCATCCGTGGCGCTCTGACCATCTTGATTGGAATCGGACTCCTCCTTTTTGCCCTCCTCTGCTAACCAAAAACCATCCAGCCCCAAAACGGCGCCCGAACAAGGCGCCGTTTTTCCGTCCTTAGACTATAATTCCCTCTCCGCCCCAGCCGCCGCCCCGCCAAACCCGCTTCAAACCCGTTGGGCAAGCCTGAATAAGTTTTGATATCAATTGTAAAAAGGAATAAGTATGTGCTATATCAACAAACTGCTAACATTTGACGGTTGCGGAGGCTAAGGCGGAGAACCTCAAAGCCCCGAAACTAGAGACTATCTAGCAACACATCGCACAGAATCACCAACAAACTTGTAAACCAGAAAGTTAGAGCCAACTGTATTACTACCAAAAAACGTAAAATTTCGAGCTAGCTCAATAGCAGGAATATCATCAAGATCGCTATCACTTGGTGTCGAAGTCCAATATCTACCATGATCACCGGCAAACCCTAAAAGAACCGAGGAATCCCCTACGAAGCCGCCCCTAACAAAGAAGAAGCCGTTGCCAGTTGGTTTCGTAACATCACCAGCAAATCCCGCAGCACCAATCAATGTCTGGTATATATCAACACCCGGCAACTGCCAATTCTTTGGACAAATACTAGCCAGCGCATGATCATCTGCCGCTTCTCCAGTCCCTGCAGTAGCCGTATTCCAAGAATAGTAATTCCCCACCAAATAATGAGCATCATATTCCCCGCCCGTCGCCGTCTTTTGATAATTGTCGTAATAGAAAGTCGGATTATCTGACCGCTTCATTCTACTGACGTCAAAAAACATAGATGCACAATCCGACAAACTCGATTTCCCAGTGCCGCAATCTAAAGAACGCTCCGGGTTCATAGGCACATAGCTGCCAAAATCCCAAGAACCCGTCGTATCACGTTTACCACTAACCGTACCTAAAGAAGCCGCCTTCGCAGTTCCCAAAGGTTTGTAGCTAGAAACTGCATCCCAATTTGCTGGCGTAACGTACCGTCCAGTAGCTTCATCATACCCAACATCGGTCTTATTGATGTCCGGCCATACACCCTCCGTAATATCCAAGTCCAAGTTCTGCATCATCCAACATTTGCCATCAGCAAGCTTCGCCACCCAATAATACTTACCGTCACGAGTATCCTTCAACTGTTTTGTATCCCCAATCTTTGCACTATCGCAAACAGTACTATTCATCTGTTGCATTTCTGTTGCTTCAGCCAAGCTAACCACTTCATATGGACTACTTGTCACGCTCAACATTACCTGATTCGAGTAAACATCCGCCGGCTTGTCATTACCAATCCTCGCCGCAAAACTCATTGTATAAGTTTTTGTAATATCCTTCTGATTGCCACTCTTACTTTCTAGGCTAGTTCCCTGTCCTTGCGGAAGCGCAGAATAAGTTGCGGTATCCGAAATAGCAGAGCCTTCGGCCACCGCATAGCCCCAAGTATTCGTCTTTAAAGCATCGAAAGTTACCGGTGAACTTGTAGCAGCAATCGTCTCTCCAGTTCTTTCTCCAGTTAGTGCCGCGTTCTTCCCGCCAAGATATATTGTGTATCCTCCAGTACTGGCAATTTTAATATTAGCAGAAATATTTATTTTAGCAGATGTTCCATCAGCAGTCGTCGGAGTAAGCGAAGCTGCGCCAGAAGCCGGCGAAAAAGAAATTACCACTCCGTCATCGCTCTGCGCCGCCACCCCGCCGCTATCCTCACCTTCTTCCCCGCCTTCCAACGCACTCGCTGAACTCCCTACCAGCGGATTTACCAACAAAAACGCCAGCAGCAACAAGCCCAAACCGCTCGCGCTCCCGACAATCCTCCCTATATCCTTAACTTTTACACTTTGGCTTTTTCGCATCACAGCCCTCCTTTTAGGTTAATAACACCCTGCGATCCTCGATTGCTCATTTTTTGCAACAAAAAGCCACGGCATGCCGTGCGTACTTTTCATATAAAAACGACACCGCAAGGGTGTTACTACAATTTATTCAATGGCCGTTATGGTTCTCGAACAACTGCTCCTTACGGTGCCGTGCCTACTCGAGAACACATAACTCATTGGATAAAAAATCCGGTCATTCAATAATAAATTGTAGTAACATTTTCATTATACCACACAAAATCCGCTCACGCCAAAAAATTAAAATATTTTAGCAAGGAGCTAGGTTTGCTCTTCGCGGGCTAGACTTCTGAATTGAGCAAACTAAAGCAAGGAGAAGCTCGACGAGCTGAACGGCAGCCCCGTAAAGACGGGCGCTGCCGTGGGTTTGCGCAATTTAGGAGCTAGGACCGGGGAGTAACCCTAGCTATCCGCAAACTGCGAATTATACAGCTCCGCATAGAACCCATCCATCGCCAGGAGTTCCTCATGCTTCCCCTGTTCGACAATTGCCCCGTCCCGCATGACTAGGATCAGATCCGAGTTCCGAATCGTCGACAGCCGGTGCGCAATCACAAACGACGTCCTCCCCTTCGTCAGCTTCGCAAACGCATCCTGAATCAGTTGCTCTGTCCGTGTGTCGACGTTCGAAGTCGCCTCGTCGAGAATCATCATCGGCGGATTCGCCACCATCGCCCGCGCAATCGTCAGCAACTGCTTCTCTCCTGCCGAAATATTATCCGAATCCTCGGCAATCTCCGTCTTATACCCGTGTGGCAACGATTCAATAAAGTGATGAATACTACTCGCCTTCGTCGCCCGCAGAATATCCTCGTGCGTCGCGTTCGGTCGCCCATAGCGGAGATTCTCTTCAATCGTCCCCGAGAATAGCCATGTATCCTGAAGCACCATCCCGAACAACTTTCGCACATCTGCGCGCTTCATTTCCCTAGTCGGCACCCCATCAATCGCGATATACCCCGACTGCGAATCATAGAACCTCATCAAAAGATTAATAATCGTCGTCTTCCCCGCCCCCGTCGGTCCGACAATCGCCACCTGCATCCCCGGCTCAATTTTCACCGAGAAATCCCGAATAATCGGCTTCGCCGGATCATACGCAAAGTCCACATGATTAAACTCCACCGCCCCGCGCACATCAGAAATCGTCAGCGCCGGCTCTGGATCTGGCGTCTCATCCGGCTCCTCAAGGAAACCATAAACCCGCTCGACCGCCGCCAAAGTCGACTGAATATTCGACGCAATCTGCGACACCCCCTGAATCGGCTGATTGAACTGGCTCACATACTGAATAAACGCCTGGATACTACCAATCGCCAGCTTCCCCGAAATCACCATTCCGCCACCCATCACACAAATCACCGCATACCCTAAGTTCGTCAAAACATGAATAATCGGAAACGCCAACGCCGAGAAGAACTGTGCCTTCCATCCCGTCTCGAACAACCGCTGATTCTGCGCCTCAAATTTCTTCGCCGACAACATCTCGTGCGAGTTCGCCTTAATAATCGACTGCCCCGCATAATCTTCCTCGATCGAGCTGTTCAGCTCGCCCAGCGTCGTCCGGTTTGTCCGGAAATATGCCTGCGCCTTTTTTGCCAGCTGACTAATCGACAAGAACGACAACGGCAAAATCAGCAACGCCACTAGCGAAAGCGGCACTGAAATCACCATCATCATCACGAAGATCCCGATCAGCTTCACGATGTCCGAAATCACCTCCGACAAAATCCGCGCCATCGACTGCGTAATCGCGTCCACGTCATTGCTCATCCTCGAAAGCGTATCGCCAAACTGATGCTTATCAAAATACGACACCGGCAACAGCCCGATCTTCTTAATAATCTCATCACGCAGCTGCTTACCGTAACTTTCCGTCACCACCGACAGCGCCACCCCCTGCAAGTAGTTCAGAATTGACGACCCAACATAGAGCAAAATCAACTGAATCATCAAACTTGAAATCACACCCCAATCAATCGCCCCCGTCTCCGTATAACTCCGCACCGCCTCGGTCGTCACTTGCCCGAGAATCATCGGCCCAAACAGCGCCAAAATCACCGACGCCACCGTCAAAATCATCGACGCAATAATCAGCACTCGCCACGGTTTCAGATTCGTCAGCAAATTCCGCACCGTCTTCCCAAAGTTTTTCGGCTTCGTCGCCACACTCATTGGCCTAGGCATTTTTCACCTCCTTTCTCGCAGAAACCTTCCCAGCTCCCGTACTCTCCTTCCCTTTCAAAACCTCCACTCCAGTCGATTCTCCTGAAGCTCCCGCCACCTCCTTCTCAAATTCCGCTTCCGAAAGTTGCGACTTCGCAATCTCTCGATAAACCTCACAATCCTTCAAAAGCGATTTATGCGTTCCCTTCCCCACGACTTTCCCGTTATTCAAGACCACAATCTGCTCCGCATCTTTAATTGTGCTAATCCTCTGCGCCACAATCAACGTCACCGCATTTCGCGTCACCGGCTTCAACGCCTTGCGCAACCGAGCGTCCGTCTTCATATCCAGCGCCGAGAACGAATCGTCAAAGATATAAATATCCGGATTTTTCGCCACCGCCCGCGCGATCGAGAGCCGCTGCTTCTGTCCGCCCGACACGTTGCTTCCCCCTTGCGCAATGTGCGAATCATAACCCTTCTCCAGCTTCTCAATAAACTCCGACGCTTGCGCAATCCGCGCCGCCTCGTGCATCTGCTCCTCCGTAATCTCCGGCGCCCCAAACTTAATATTCGACGCCACCGTCCCCGCAAACAACACCCCTCTCTGCGGCACATACCCGATCCGTCGCATCAAATCCTCTTGTGCATAGTTCTTAATCTCAATCCCGTTCACCAGAATCTCCCCCGTCGTCGCCTCATAAAACCTCGGCACCAGGTTAATCAACGTCGACTTCCCCGACCCCGTCGACCCGATAAACGCCGTCGTTTCCCCTGCCTTCGCCACGAACGACACATCCTCAAGCACCTTCTCCTCCGCCTTCGCATACGAGAAGCTCACATTCCGAAACTCCACCGACGGCGCAAGCTCCGGCTTCCCCACCGTCTTCTCTTTCCAAGTAATCTCCTCGCGAGTATCCATAATCTCGTTAATGCGCTTCGCTGACACGTTCGCCCTCGGCAAGATAATAAATAGCATCGTCAGGAACAAGAACGACATAATCACCTGAATCGCATACTGCATAAACGCCATCATGTTCCCAAGATACGCAAAATCCTTCGTCATCAACGAAATCCCGATCCAGATACACAGTAGCGACGCCCCGTTAAATACCATGCTAATCAACGGATCCTGCAGCGCCATCACATTATTCACCCAAATCGCCAGTTTCTTAAAACGAGTATTCGTCCGGTCGAATTTCTTCTGCTCCAAGCCCTCATTATTAAACGCCCGAATCACCCGAAGCCCCGTCAAATTCTCCCGCGTCAGCTGCGTAATCTTATCAATCATCTGCTGAATAATCTTAAACTTCGGCATCACGATCGCCAAAATCACCACGACCAGCAGCACAATCACCCCGACCGCCAGCGCAATAATCCACGTCATGTCCGGCGCCGTCCGAATCGCCTGCACGACCGCAAGCACCGCCGTCATCGGCGCCCGGAGCAACATCGACATACACATCACCGCCGCCTGCTGCACCTGCGACACATCGTTCGTCGTCCGTGTAATCAGCGACGCCGTCGAAAACTTATTCATATCCGCAACCGAAAAACTCAAAACCTTCGCAAAAATATCCCGTCGGAGATCCCGCGAAAACGCCGTCCCGATCCTCGCTGACAAAAAGTTCGCTAGCGACGCCCCCATTGCCGCGACTAGCGCATAAAGCACCATCTTAATCCCCGCGCCCCAGATAAAATCTACATCCCCCGCCACAATTCCGTCATTCACGATGCTCGCCATCAACGCCGGCAATTGCAACGCCGACCAGACCTGCCCCGCCACCGCACATAAGAGTATAATTATTTGCCACCAATAAGGTTTAAGATAACGAAAAAGTTTTAGCATGACTACCATTCTATCGCGTTTATTTTTATCTGTCAACCCCGCCTAAATCCCACATCAAACCACCCTGCATCAAAACCACCCCCCCCCAAAAAAAATCCGACCTTCCCTGCCAGCCCTCTACAGCCCAACTAATCCCACACAACAACTGCCCAAACCCAAAAACCATTACCGTCTTGACATTTCTCGCATTCCGTGCTACAATGATATTAAGTCTCACCTGAGGCTCGTTTGAGATGTCTCAAAATGCCTCAAAAATATTCAAAGATCCCTCAAACATCACAGTACCTTAAAAAGGAGGAATGTATTATGCCATTCGGATTCGGAGGACACGGAGGAGGTTATGGCGGAGGCTTCGGCGGCCACGGCCCCGGAGGCTTTCACGGCGGCGGTCGTGGCCCAGGCCCCGGTGGCCCAGGTCCTGGCGGCCGCGGCGGCATTTTTGGTTTATTTGCCCACTTTGGTTTCAACAGCAGCACCGGCTCCGCCAACGCCAACCAATCCAGCCAAAGCACTATCCCACCCCTCGACGCCCACGATTTTCCAAACAGCGCCCTCTCCCAGAACGCCAAACCTACCACCGCCCTTGAACGCGTCGATCAATTCCTGATCGACTATCACAGCGTCCATCGCACAAAAGTCTGCCTCGCCGTCCTGACAGCTTTCATGGCTATTTTTATCGCCATCGCCAGCAACCTTGCCAGCGATACCCGGCTCGCCTGCGATCAGCTTATCATCGTCAGTTCCGGCCTCGTTCCCTACGTTCTCGCCTGCACCCTGCGCAATCTTATCCATGACCGCGCCGGCCGCAAATTCACCAACCTCGCCTGCCTCGCCGCCTGCACCACCGGGTTCGTCGCCAGTCTTGTTTGTTGTTTCCTCGGCCTTGGCACGCTCCATGCTGTCTTCGCCAAAGTTTTCGCCTTTCTCGTCGGCAGCTTCATCAGCAACTGGATCTTCCAGCTTGTCCGCCGCTCCCAAGAACTCCGCGACTTCGACGACGACCGCAAGTCCTACCAATCCCGCACCCTCGGCGCATCTATGGCTGGTCGCGTTATCGAACTTCTGATTTTCGCGCCCCTCGCCTTCGGCGGACAGCGTGACTTTTTCTGGATTGTCTGGTTCATGGTCTGCACGTTCTGCTTTGCGACCGCACTCGAATTTGCGCTCAGCTTCATCGCTCATCCCTGCCTGGGCCGTCTTGCCTACTATCTTTCCGCCGACACCGACCAAATCGTCCAGTAGTTGCCATTCACACCGCATTCCCCTCAACATCCGCGCATCTCGCGCAAGAAGCGCAGAAAACGCAAGAAGGACGTCTCAAAAGAGGCGTCCTTTTCCCTTGCAAAACCTCCAAACCATGCTACAATATATATCTATGAAAACTACAAAATCTAATTCCGACAACGCCCCAATGCCCGCCAAATCCGCCCGCTACCTTATGGTCATGGGCGCCATCATGAGCTGCATGGTCGTTGTCGCAAACCTCGCCGCCATCAAACTCTGGAATCTTTTCGGCATCCCAGTCGACGGCGGAATCATCATGTTCCCTATCACCTACATCCTCGGCGACCTCATCGTCGAAATCTACGGCAAACGCACCGCCGACACCGTCGCGACCTGCGGGCTCACTCTCGGCCTTCTGACTTGTATCCTCCTCTGGATCGTCTCCGCTCTCCCCGATTACCCCGGCGCCGACAACTCCGCCTTCGTCGCTATCTCCGGCATGGCTAGCCGCATCTTCCTCGCCAGCATCTTCAGCTTCTGGTGCAGTCAACGCTTCAACAATTTCCTCTTCGTCAAAATCCGTCAAAACTCCCCGAAGCACCTCAACAAATTCTGGTTCCGCGCTCTTAGCTCCTCCTTCTTCGCCCACCTTCTCGACTCTGTCATTTTTGAAACCGCCGCTTTCATCGGCCGCCTCACTTTCTGGGAATTTCTCACTCAAGCCGGCTTCGCTTTCATCGCTGGCCTCATCCTCGAAGCCATCTTCCTCCCGCTTACAAATTACCTCGCCAAAACCCTCAAATCCCGCCTTCACTTTGAAGACGGCCACTCCACTCTGACGACCGATTAGATGCTATAATATAATAATATATATGTCATTCTTTGAAATCGAAAAATCAATCCCTGGTTCCCTCGGCCGCGCCGGCGTCATTCACACCGCCCACGGCGATATCAAGACCCCTGCTTTCATGTCCGTCGGCACCCACGGCTACGTTCGCTTTCTCTCTGCCGACGACCTAAATGCTGCCGGCGCCCAGGCCATGCTCTCCAACGGCTATCACCTCCGTCGCGAAGCTCCCGAAATCGCGGGCCAAGGCGGTCTCGCCAATTGGCGCCCCGATCGCCAAGACGGGCTGCCGAATAACCCCTGGCAAAAACCCACCATCACCGACTCCGGTGGTTTCCAGGTCATGTCTCTCGGCTCCGGTCTCGGCAAAGTCGTCTCCATGGAAAAAGAACGCGGCGTCACCAACACCGCCCATAAAGAACGCCTCGCCCACGTCTCCGAAAAAGGCGTCGACTTCACCGACCCCTTCGATGGTCAGCCCGATTTCATCGGCCCCGAAGAATCCATGCGCATCCAATGCCAAATCGGCTCGGATATTCATATGGCTTTCGATGAGCTTACTTCCCTTGCTGACACTTATGAATATAATATTGAAGCCATGGCCCGCACCGAACGCTGGGCCGAGCGCAGCCTCCGCGAACATCTCAAACATCGCGACGATCTCGGCTACCGCCAGCATCTCTACGGCGTCCTCCAGGGCGGCCGCTGGGAAGACCTCCGTCGCTCAACCGCGAAAACTCTCGGTGCAATGACCGTCCCCGACCCGGCCACCGGCACTCCGACCGAGTTCGACGGTTTCGGCCTCGGCGGCGCCTTCTTGAAAGAAGACCTCGGCGCAATCCTCCGCTGGTGCAACGAAGAACTCCCCGCAAACAAACCTCGCCACCTCCTCGGCCTTTCCCATCCTGACGATATTTTCATCGGCGCCGAAATGGGCGCTGACACCTTCGACTGCGTCGCCCCTACCCGCGAAGCCCGCCATGGCAAAATTTATACCCATGACGGCAACCTTAACCTCCGCCAATTCACCGGCGTCGAAAAGCCCCTCGAGCCCGGCTGCGACTGCGCAACCTGCCGCGCCGGCTGGACGCTCGGTTCCCTTCGCGCCCTCTGGCGTTCCGGCGACCCCGCGAAAAAAGCGCAATACTACCGCCTCGCTTCCGCCCATAATCTCCGTTTCATCATCCGCCTCACCGAAGAAATCCGCCAAAGCATCCTCGACGACCGCTTCTTCAAATTCCGCGACTCTTTCCTCCGCCGTTACTACAAAAACGCCTAATCTATGCTATAATAGCCTCATGGATAAGAAAAGCTACCGCGTTGATATTGATACAAAAACCTTCGTCCGTTTCTGGCTCGTTATTCTCGCTCTCGGCCTCGTCGCGCTCTTCGTCTGGAAAGCCCTCCCCGGCCTCATCATCGTCGGCATCGCCCTCTTCCTTTCGATTGCGATTCAGCCTCTCGCCGCCCGCATCCAGCGCCTGACCAAAAAAGAAAACTCCTCCTTCGCCTCCGTCATGGCCTACGTCATCATCATCCTCGTCCTCGGCATCATTATCGCCGTCGTCGCCCCAGTCGTCATCGACGAGACCGTCCGCTTCGTCCGCCAGCTCCCCGCCACCTTCGAAGACACCCTCGGTGGCTGGGAAGGTATCAACACTTTCGGCCAAAGCCTCGGTATTGATAACCTCCAAAACGAAATCTTCACCGCCCTCCAAAACTTCTCCAACACTTTCGTCGGCAATTTCAGCAGCATCCTCGTCAACAGCATCGGCGCCGTCTCCCAAGTCGCCACCGGCGGCATCTTAACCCTCATCCTGACCCTCCTCTTCTCAATTGAAGGACCAGCCATCATCCAATCCTTCTGGACCACCCTTGAAGGCCGCCGCAAAAACTCCGCTCTCCGCGCCTGGAAACGTCTCTCCGAGCGCCTCGCCGGCGTCATCTCCACCTACGTCTCGAAACAAGTCACCGTCGCCGTCCTCGACGGCTGCGTCACAACCGTCGCCGTCCTTCTCCTCTCGCTGACCTGCGGCTTCTCCAGCGGTCTCGCCCTCCCCATGGGTCTGATCGCCATGACCTTCTATCTTATCCCAATGTTCGGCCCCATCATCAGCTGCGTCCTTATTTCCCTCCTCCTCTTCTTCAGCTCCCCTGTTGCCGCCATCATCTTTCTCATTTTCTACATCATCTACGAACAAATCGAAAACAACTTCATCGCCCCGAAACTCCAAGGCGACGCTCTGAACCTCCCGACTGCCCTCGTCCTCACCGCCATCGTTATCGGTATGTATATGTTTGGCCTCGTCGGCGCCATCATCGCCATCCCCATCGCCGGCTGCATCAAGGTCGTCCTCGAAGAATACCCGAACCTCCGCGAAGCCGGCCTCTAGCCCTTCCCTTTTCTAGCCAAACGTGATACAATACAAACATATTGGGCCGTCGCCAAGTGGTAAGGCACTGGGTTTTGGTCCCAGCATTCGCAGGTTCGAATCCTGCCGGCCCAGCCAAGAAAGTATCTCCGCTCCCCGCGGAGGTATTTTCTTGCGTAACTAGCCCAGATTTACTCACTTCAGGTTCGTTATGCGACGCGAGCGTCGCATTGACTTTTCTGCCAGCCCAACAACTTATACTATAATATACTCATGAGCCTAAAACTCACGGCGCCAAACTTTAAGCCTGAACTCAGCTTCCGCTTAAAGCTAACCGCCAAATGGAGATCGTGAAACACTCTCGAACTTTTAAAATAGCACAGACCAGATCACATGAAATTAGTTCCGACTAGTTTTATTATTAAGTTGTTTCTGTTGCTCTATTCTCGCTTAGCTAATTGTCAGAAAGGGCGGCGACGTCAACCAGAATACCAGCAACCTGTTCATAAACGCCGGCAACAACGGCTACTACTGGTCATCTACCCCAGTCTCTAACGGCACCAACGCCTACAACCTCAACTTCGGCAGTACCAGCAGCATCAATCCGTCCAATAACAACAATCGGCAGAACGGCTTCTCCGTTCGCTGCCTTTGTTCTGCCCGATCTCCACCAAATCCCAAAAACCCGAACCGCCCCAAAACCACATATATTATAATATACTTGTGGGGCTAAACCCCCATGGCTAGAAAGTCGCAGGCCTGGACCATGCCGCCACAAGTCTTCGCAGAGCTTGTGTCGCATCACTCCCGCCTCGACTTGGCTCGTCAAAAAAGGAGATCGTGAAACTCTCTTGCCCCGCCAACAAACCGCGCGCCGCAAGATACGTTTTTAAGTTAGTCCCCGGACTTCCTTAAACCATAAGCAGTTTCTTTAGCATCTACTCCAAACTCTAACAACAACAACGCCTACAACCTCAACTTTACTACAGGCGTTAATCCCAGTAACACCAACAATCGGAACAACGGCTCCCCGGTTCGTCTGCCTTCTTTTGGTGCCCGATCTCCTCCACACACAGCTCATCCCCAAACACAACCACAGCCAAATAAACCCAAAACCCGCCACAAGCAAAAACTGTTATAATTATCCCATGGGCATAAACCCCCACGGCTGGAAATCTCAGGCCCGACAAAAGTCCGCCCGAGCAGACCCGCCAATCATGGAGATCGTGAAGGCCTCTCAAAAACCCATCAACAAAGTTTACAGACTAGAAAACTTCTTTGCTACGGCAAAATCATCATCAAGCGCCTTCTGATTCGTGTGTCGCGAATCGCACCAGTCGACCGGCTTTGGACAGCCCCTCCCCGTGACGTCACCGTATCCTTCCTCTCGAGGAGGGGCGGCAACGTCAATCAGAGTACCACCTACCTGTTCAACAACGCCGGCGACAACGGCAACTACTGGTCGTCTACCCCTAACTCTAATGGCACCAGCGCCTACAACCTCAACTTCAACGGCGCCGACAACATTAATCCGTCCAACAGCAACAATCGGTACAACGGCCGCTCCGTTCGCTGCACCTTACTGTGCCCGATCTCCAAAATCCAAGAATATATTATAATAAACTCATGGGGCTAAACCCCCACGGCCA
Source organism: uncultured Candidatus Saccharibacteria bacterium (assembly GCA_948868795.1). GTDB lineage: Bacteria > Patescibacteriota > Saccharimonadia > Saccharimonadales > Saccharimonadaceae > Nanosyncoccus. Next base: position 17,165 of record CAQRDK010000014.1, read on the forward strand.
AAAAGTCAACGCCGAGCCTCTGTATAGAACCAAAACCGCAGAGCAACTCCGCCTTGGCTAATTCGCCAAACCTAGGAGATCGTGAGGTTCCCTCGAATCGTTAATCAGCAAGATGATCCCAGGCTCGTCCCTTCGCCGCCGCTCCGGCCCCGGTGAAGTTCAAGCAACCTCTCCCTGGCACATTTCCGACCATGGCCCAACGGCCCGTTCAGTCTCAACTTCAACAACACCAACAACATCAATCCGTCCAACAACAACAATCGGCCTACTGGCTCCCCGGTTCGTCTGCCTTCTTTTGGTGCCCGATCTCCTCCAAAGATCTCTCCAAACCCCTCCTTCAAAAATCTCCCAAATCTTACAAACTATTTCGAAAACCTCACACGCGACCTAGTATGAGCCAAAGAACTTATATTATAATATTCTCGTGGGAGTAATTCCCCATAAGTTACAAAGCGTCGCTCCGGGCGACAAACCAGCCCCGGCCGCGCCGAGTTCTTTTCATGGAGATCGTGAAACCCGCTTGAGCTAAAAATAAAACATAAAAAGTTGCATAATAAAGGTGCCAATCCAAACACCTACAAAAGCAACCAGCCCAAGATTTGTCAATTATCGCGCGCCCTGGCCCGCAATAAGTATAAGTGGTTTCTAGCACAACTTTCTGACCGTAGTATCAGATTAGCCAAACCATCAACACGCCAAACCGTCAGTCCAGTCGACCATCAACCAGAATACCAACAACCTGTTCAACAACGTTGGCAACAACGGCAACTACTGGTTCTTCCCTTTCTCTCTCGCACGCTCTTTCCCTCCTGCCTCCCGCTTCTCCCCTCCAGCTTTCGAAAGACCAGCTCCCCGTTCCTCTGCCTCTTACTGTGCCCGATCTCCTCCAAGGATCCCTATAAATTACCAAGTCTCTCATTATCATTATTTCGCTGCTCCGGAATGCTATAATATTTTCATGAGCATAAAACCTCATGGCGCCGACAGCTAACGCTTGATACAAATCCGCTTTAGCGAAACCGCCAATCTAGGAGATCGTGAAACCTCCTCAAGCCTACAAATAACCGCTACAGGTCAGATTTATCACTCAAGCTACGGCTTGCGTCGCAAATATAAAAGGTTTCTTGACCGAAAACAACCCGTGGTATTCCAGGGGCGGCTACGTCGACCAGAGAACCAGCAACCTGTTCGCCAACGCCGGCAACAACGGCAACTACTGGTCGTCTACTCCACACTCTAACGGCACCAGCGCCTACATCCTCAACTTCAACGGCACCGACAACATCAATCCGTCCAATACCAGCAATCGGTACAACGGCCGCTCCGTTCGCTGCCTTTACTCTGCCCGATCTCCTATAAACCAAAATCATAGTATAATTATCTCATGGGCATAACAACCCACAAGCTACAAAGCGCCGCTCCGAACCACAAAAGTTCCAGCCGTGCCGAGTTCTTTTCATGGAGATCGTGAAGCCTCCTCGCAGTATAAAAACTACAGGCTAGCAAAAACTTAAGTTGCGACTTCTGTTTTAATAAAACGGCTTCTTTCCATTACGGCTATTTTATCAGGTTTATCGTCGTCGATTATTGTTAGGGGTGGCTACGTCAATCAGAATACCAGCAACCTGTTCCGCAACGCCGGCGACCGCGGGTATTACTGGTCATCTACGCCAAACTCCGACGGCAGCAACGCCTACAACCTCTACTTCAACAGCACCGCCAGCGTCAATCCGTCCAACAACAACAATCGGCAGAACGGCAACTCCGTTCGCTGCCGTTTCGGTGCCCGATCTCCGCACAATGATATAATAAAATTGTGGATCTAAAAGTCCATATAGTCGAAACAAAACTCTGAGTTTAGAAACTCCAGTTTTGCCTAGACTTTTCATGGAGATCGTGAAGCCTCCTCTAGCTAACATATATAAATAGCGCAGGTCAGTTTTACAATTTATAGGTCACGGCCTATTCATTACTCTAACGGCTTCTGTTGTTCGCTTCTCATAACGACGCATATACCTACTATGGGGCGGCGCCGTCAACCAGAGCACCAGCCTGTTCAGATACGCCGGCGACAACGGCTTCTATTGGTCGTCTACTCCGAACACTAACAGCAGCAACGCCTACCGCCTCAACTTCAACGGCACCGACAACGTCAATCCGTCCGACACCAACAATCGGCAGAACGGCAACTCCGTTCGCTGCCTTATACTTGTGCTCAATCTCCAAATTCAAAAACCATCATCAATATACTATAATATACATGTGGACATAAAACTCCATAAAGTCTAGACAACGCCCGAGTTCATTCTCCGGCTTTGCCAAAACTTTTTCAGGAGATCGTGAAGATTGCTCTGACAAAAAACATCTCAGCCCAGTATACAATTATCAAGTTCCGACTTGATAATTCACTAAACATCTTCTTTGCGTTTTGTACCTCCAGTCTAAACGCGGTTAGCGAAACAGCTACCAGTAGCATGCGTCGTCCAAAGGGGCGGCCGCGTCAACCAGGATACCACCAACCTGTTCCGCAACGCCGGCGCCAACGGCTACTACTGGTCATCTACTCCAAACTCTAACGGCACCCAGGCCTACAACCTCAACTTCGGCAGCAGCATCAATCCGTCCAACAACAACAATCGGTACAACGGCAACTCCGTTCGCTGCCCTTATTGTGCCCGATCTCCACACAATGATATAATAATGCTACGAGCCTAATAACTCGCGGCGCAAACACTGCAGCCTGAGCACAAACTCCGCCGCAGTCCAATCGCTTAATCAGGAGATCGTGAAGTTCTCTCGGGCTATCTCTCATATATAAAATAGCTCCAGACTTGTTAAAATACATTAGTTACGACTAATACTATTTCCAAGCAACTTCTTTTAAGCTAATTGTCGTCATATCCAAAACTGGCAGATTTATCATCGGGACGGTGTTAGGGGCGGATACGTCCAGCAGAATACCAGCAACCTGTTCCGCGCCGCCGGCGACAACGGCGTCTACTGGTCAACTACTCCAAACTCTAACAGCAGCAACGCCTACGAACTCAACTTCAACGGCACCACCAACATCAATCCGTCCAACAACTGGAATCGGAACAACGGCCTCTCCGTTCGCTGCCCTAGTTATGCCCGATCTCCTATAAATTCAAACAATCAAAACCATAAGCGAGCCCCCACACGTAAACGCGCAGGGGCTCAACTATCTCCTAGATAATCTAAACGTACGTTCAAACTATCTACCCCTATTTTATCATAAGTATTATAAAAGCAATACCTTTTTCAATACTTTTTATAACTTTTCACAATTAAGTTTTCCACAGACAAGTCCGCCACAACAAATTTCACATCATATACTATAATATTTTTATGAGCATAAAACCTCATGGCATCAACCCCAAAGCCCGATACGCATCCGCTCTGGACAAACTGTCAAAACATGGAGATCGTGAAGTTTTCCTTAACTTTCCAATAAACAGGAATAAGTTTTGGCAAGATCTATTGCAAAGTTACGACTTTCAATAACCTCCTATAACTTCTATTTTCGGTCTTTTGACCCCGCCCCTACAATATAGGGGCGGCCGCGTCGACCAGGACAGCTGGCTGTTCGCCAACGCTGGCGACAACGGCAACTACTGGTCGTCTACTCCGAACTCTAGCACCAGCAACGCCTACAACCTCAACTTCAACGACACCGACAGCATTAATCCGTCCAACAGTAACAATCGGAACACCGGCCGCTCCGTTCGCTGCATTTATTGTGCCCGATCTCCAATTTCCAAAACCATCTCCGAAAAACCGAAATATTCCCAAAAACTCGAATCTACCCTTGACAATTCCCCCTTCATTTGCTACAATAGAAGCATATTCGGGACACCCCCCGCCACCCCCGGTCATGAGAAATCACGGCGTCAGGGGATATTTTTATTCCAAATCAAGATAAAGTTTACCAAATCCATCTTTAACTCGTTTTAAGTCACCGTTCGTTGCGTCTCCCATTTTAGAATAAAGTCGCGCCACACTCATCACGCGTGCCTGCGCCAAAACCGCAATCTCTCTTTTACCTCCAAACACAAAAGTCACATACCAATCGCCTTCATGTGATTGTGAAGTTAGCGGAATCCCCATAAAGCCAAACCGGCTCAACTTTTTCAATACCAAAACCGGCCGCGAAAATGTTTCATGCTTCCCGTTAATCTCCACACCCACATTCCTCCCCATCGCACACCACCAGATCTCCCCATCATGAAACGTTCTCAGTCTATTCGCCCCATGCAGCTCCTCTTTCAGATCCATCCACTCACTAAAATCATTCTCCACTACTTCCTCCATTTTCCACCTTTTCCTTTCAATTTCAGACAACTTTGCGCTCCATTATATCATATTCGTCAAGTCACTTCCAAGCACAAGCACGATAAAACTCGCCAAAAAGTCGCTCGCTCACATCATAAATGATGTTCGCTCGCTCCGAAGGCTCCCTTCGTCCGCGCCGCGCTTCGACATCATTCCTTCTTCCGCCTCAAGCGGCGCAAACTTCGGTCGCCAAGCATCAAGGGGTTCTCCTCCTTGCGGCAGCAAGGCCGCCGCAAACCATCACCGCGCCAAAGGCGCTGTCAAAATCTCGCGCCGCGCGCGGCGCGCACCTCGTTGTTCTCGCCTGCTCGAACAACTTCAGAGAACCCCAAAGCGTGCCCGCAATCTTGCGCAGACACGCTGACTCGCGTCCACCTCCCGTGCATCCGAGCAGACAGCCGGTTCAGCGATTCAGCAAATGGCAATTTCCAGTTCGTGACGAAGCACGCCACGGCACTTTTCTTGAGCATCAAACCCATCTTATTCCGAAACCAAAGCATCCCAGCCCGCGCTGGAGTTGTAGGTTTTTGTCCCAGCATCTTATTCCAATTCTGCTCCATTCCGTCAAATCTGCCGGGCAACTCCAGAATCGGCAAAACTCAAAACTCCAAGTCCAAAGACTTGGAGTTTCCTGTCGAGACAGTTTTCTTAGCCGGAGACCGGGCACAATCTTCAACTCTGTGGGGCGCTTTTTCAGACGCGCCCCACTTCCGTCACAAGGTAGTTTGGGGTTCGGGAAAATCCCCTCACTCCCAAAACTAGCCTTGTTCCTCCGCGCTATCGCGCGATGCAGCGAACGGAGGCCGTCCCGGACCGATAGATGCTGTAGGACGGATGGATGGTGCCGCTGCCGTAGAAGTAGAGGCTGTAGGCGCCGGTGCCGTTAGAGTTTGGTGTAGACGACCAGTAGTAGCC
>CAQRDK010000015.1:0-20751 GCA_948868795.1 uncultured Candidatus Saccharibacteria bacterium
AAGAACCTAACAATCCCCTACTTAAAATCCACCATCTGAAACTTCCCCGTCTCCAGATATTTCTGATACGCCATAAGCAGCGTCCGCGTCGACTCCGTCAAATCCATCTCGAAAGCCTCCTCAAGCGTCACCCATTTCGTCTCCGGAATCTCCTCCTTATCTGTCTGCTCGACCTCCTTCTCCCACGACCGCACCACAAAGCACAGCGTAAACGGCTGCGTCGTCCCGTCCTGATAATGAAAGATCCGCTCCGGACCCGACATCGCCGCAAAAGGCTCCAAATCCTCCTCTCGCGCAATAATCCCTGCCTCCTCTTCCAACTCATGTAGCACCGCAGTCTGCCAAGTATCCCCGTATTCTGCATGTCCACCGACCGAGGCCCAGCCGTTCACATGTGGCGCATAAACCAACTTTACCTCACTCTTCTCGTTCGTCACCACCGCATCCACCGTCACCGTCAAAATCCTCATATCTCCCGCCTTCTGCCTCAACCGCCACATATAAGACCCTACATAGCTCATTAAAACCTCCTTTCCCCTATTATATCACACCTATACCTCTTGCCAAAAATCCCCTTTCATGCTAAAATACTACTATCTAGTGGAGCGTCAATGCTCCACTTTTTAGTTAAATAAGCATAACCGCAAGCAAAGTTAAATAACCCTAATCAACAAACTTAGCCGCAAAAAACAATAATCATCATGGAAGCCTTCATCGAAGAATACCTCAGCCCCGACAAGATTTTCATCACCGTCGCCGTGCTTGCGACGCTATCTCTCTTTTTGGTCTCCGTTCTTGCCGGCGTCAGCATCCGCCGCCGCGCCCGCGACGAGCTGGAACGCTGCCGTTATCGCCCCCGCAAACACCTCATGGTCGGCGCCGAAAAAGCCTGCTTCCAACTCTTGAACGACCTCTTCGGCCAGCGTTTCTACGTCATCCCTGGCGTCGCCCTTTCTTCCCTCTTAAGCCACAAAGTCGGGCTCCAAGATCGCCGCGCCGCCTACAACTTCATCAAGGATAAAACCGTCGATTTCGTCCTCTGCAACCAACGCACCCTTCGCCCCGTCTGCGCCGTCAAACTCGAAGACGAAAAGTCCAAAAAACCCGACAAAACCCCTGGCGCCAGCCCCGAAGACATGGCCAAATTCTTCAAATCCGCCCGCATCCCCTTCGTCTACCTCCGCGAACCGACGAAAATCACCCGCACCCGCGTCATCGACGAGTTTTCCCGCGTCATCTACGAAACCAGCACCATGAAACCCCTCCCCCGCGGCCGCCGCAAGAAAACCGCGAATGACACTCCAGCGACCTACAAAACACGCCAGAAAAAGTCCACGGACGACCTCGACGCCACTCCTAAACGCAAAAAATCCACCCGCAACACTGGCGCCGCTCCCGCATCCTCCGCCGCAGAAACCGCCTCATCCGTCGCCAAAATCCCCACTCCCGCAACCCCCAAATCTACCAAATCCACCCCGAAAAAATCCTCCGCCAAGTCAAAAGCCTACGACGATTACGAGGACGACATCTCCGACGAAGAGCTCGAGAAATACTTTGAATAACCCGCCAAAAGCCAGATAAACAACAGACAAACCACAAGAAATCGCCCTCGAAAGGGCGATTTCCGCGCGACTGCCAGGATGGCACCGTAACTGCCGCTGAGACCGACCAGATTTGGGCCAGTCAAACCAGCCCAAACCCAATCAAGCCCCGTTATTTTACGATCGTAAGTGAAATCTTGCGACCGTCTTTGTCAATATCAAGAATCTTGAAATTCTTGCGTTCGTTCAGCGTGAAGACCTTTTCAGGATCAACATCGTTGCCGTTCCCAAGTTCAGAAACATGCACCAAAGCTTCAACCGCTGGAGAAATCTGTACGAAAGCACCAAACGGCGTAATCCGAGTAATCGTACCCTCGACTTCGTCGCCGCGCTTCAAATTCTCTACCTCAGAAAGCCACGGATCTTCCGTCAGCTGCTTCATCGAAAGTGACAAGCGCTCTTTGTCGATCGCGATAATCTTCGCATCGACCGTCTCGCCAACCTTCACATAATCAGATGGATTGTTCACACGCTCCCAAGAAATCTCAGAAATATGAATCAAACCTTCAACTCCGTCAACGTTCACAAACGCACCGAAGTCCACCACGCCAGTCACCACGCCTTTCACGACGTCGCCGACATGAAGCTCAGCGAAACGCTCTGCAAGGCCATCCTTGACGGCTTCCTTCTCGGAGAAAATCAACTTATTATCTTTGCGGTTCGCATCCAAGATGCGCACTTTCATCGGCTTGCCGACCAATGAATTCAAACGCTGCAAGATTTCATCTTTGTCTGCCGAGCCAACCCGCGGATAGTGCTCCGCCGAAAGCTGAGAAACCGGCAAGAAACCGCGAATCCCTTCATATTCAGCCAAGAGGCCACCACGGTTCGCGTCGAATGGAGTCACCTCAATCACTTCAGCGCCATCAAGACGAGCCTGGATTTCATCCCAGCCCTTCTCTTTCGCAGCCTTGCGAAGCGACAGAAGAATGCTACCATCCCCCATTTCCGCCTCAATCACCGAAGCGGTCACTTCGTCCCCGACGTTCAAGTTCCGCGCGAACGAAACCTCACGACGAGGTACCACACCGACACCGCGCGCGCCAAGATCAATCAAGATCTCGTGCTTGCGCATTGACAAGACGTGCCCGGTCACCGTCTCCCCCACAACTGCCCGCTTGATGCCCTCGGCACCTTCCAGCAGTTCATCCATTGTTAATTTGGCATTTGCCATATAATTATATAATCCTTTCTTCAGGCCCGTTCAAGCACCCACTCAAACCCGCGAGAATACAAAGCTTATGCTAACTTATTCGCAAACAACTTATAAACAACTCTGAAAACTTCCAAAAGTCTCGTAACTTATCTAAAAGTAGTTTTCTCGCAGTTTCAGTACTCTTGAACGAGCCCAAAATCTACTTATAATTATATCAAACTTTTCCGCCTCTGTCTATATCTAACGCCGCCGGTTATTCACCATCGCCGCTCCAGTCCCAGCCACGACAACCGCCACAATTCCGCCCAACACCCACCAAGCTGGTCGTGTATACCAAGGTCTGTCCGCCGTAGAATCCTTATCCTCCTTCTGCGCTTCGTCAGCATCGGTCTTCTTCGGTTCATCCTCATAGTCAAACAGATAATCTCCCGGCACCGGATTCTTGATCACGATATGCGTATCATCTACCCGTTCAAACTCTACCTTTTCCGTCGTTCCGTCGTCTTTCACGATATAAACCGCCTCTAGCTTTTTCCCAGCCTTAACCGTAATCGTCACTTCCGTCGGTCGCTCTTCCGAAATTTCCCCATTCTCCGTCACAAACTCTAGCTTATAAAACTCGCTATTCGTTCCGAACTGGTTCTTTTGCGCCTGATTCAGGATCAACGGTCTATTCTGCACCTTCGTTCCCTCCGGCAAGCCCGCCGCCTCGACCGTCAAGCTACCGCCCGTTCCCGAAGAAGAGCTCCCGCCCGTCGACCCAGAATTATTATCCGCAACTTCCGTTCTATCACCAGCCCCAGTTCCGTTACTAACCCCGCCAGTCCAACCACTATTCCCAGTCTGCGACCCGCCAGCTTGGTTTCCACCCGTCTGCCCCGGCACGTTCGGTCGATTCGGGTTCTCTGGATAATCCGAAATATCCGGCTCTTCCGGCCAATTCGGCACCTCTGGATTATCAGGAGTGTCTGGCTGCTCTGGCTTGTCTGGATCTGGCACATCTGGCTGTTCTGGGTTATCTGGTTGCTCCGACTTCTTAATCCAATCCACCGTCGCTACTGCCGTCGCCCGGTTCCCCGCCTCATCGCGATACTCGAAGACAAACTCCCCGTTCTCCGTGAACCGATATTCGTTCGACCCGCCATTATTCGTCACAATCGGCTCCTCACCATACTGATAGCCATTCTCATCATACATCTCATCGTCGTCATCCCCGCCATAACCCTCCCCGAGCAAATCATTCAGAGTATCGTCATCAATCTCCGGCGTATCTGGATCTGGATTATCCTCAATCAAATCCGGCTCGCGGTCCACCTTCACCAGCCGCGCCACCACTTCCCCGTCCGTCACTTCGCGCGGGCTATACTCGATCTCCACCTTCGGCGCCGCTTTATCAATCCAATGCACAATTACCGTCGTGCTACCTCGGTTCCCCGCTGCGTCCTCATACTCAAAAGTAAACTCGCCATTGCGCATGAATAGATAAGTAAACGGATCCAGACTATCTTTATCTCCGCTCATCTCATCCCCCTCTAAAGAAGTGCCGCTTTCGACGCCGCCCATTCCGCCAGCATCCGGATTTGGCGCCACCGCTTCATAATCGTCGCCATCTTCAACCTGGAGACCATTATTCAAAATCTTAATCTGCGACCCTTCCGGGAAAACTAGCTTCGCACTCACGCTCCGATTTACTTTGCGCGACCCGCCGCAATCCACTTCTTCCACATTTTCCGCCCCGCTATCGTTCACGCAAGTAAACACCACTTCCGGCGCCGCAATCGCCCGGCTAATCCAGTCCACCTTCGCAATCGCCTGCCCAACTTCCCCATTACTATCCCTGAAAGTAAACGTAAATTCGCCGTTCTCTGTGAACCGATAAGTATATGGATCTCCAGTATTCGTTGTCGAAGTCACCTCAATTTCCGTACTTGGATTCACCAACCGCGCAATCACATCCCCGTTCGTCGGTGTCATCGTACTATAAGCCACACTCGCCGTCGGTTCCGTCTTATTTGTCCGATCTTCATAGAAGTTAAACATCTTCGCCGCAATGAAACTCCCCGTCGCCGCCGTAGTCTGTCGCCCCTTAATCACTAGATAAGTCACATTCTTCACCGGCTGATACTCCCACTCGCCGTCCTCGTTCTTCGTCGCAAACTCGAAGTTCCGCACCGCCGAGTTATCAACATTCGGCCATGCCGACTGGCAAATCACTTCTGACGCATCGCAGTTATTCGAAATCTGTCCCGCCAACACAAAATCTTCCGTCGTCAACTCATTATACGGCTTATCTGAAGTTGTCACATAGAAATCCGCCTGCAAAATCCGTCCATTCCCGCCTGCCGCCGGAACGTATTCAATCGCCGAAAGATCTACCTTATGATCAAACTTAATTGCAATCCACCGTTCCCTATCGCTTGCATTCCAAGCCGAATGCCACCGCGTGTTAATATTCCCGTCAATCGCATAAATCGCATTCCCGTTTTGGTTTCCTCCTGTCGCCTGGCTCGAAACTCCCGCAATCGACAAGTGCGACACCGCCACATACTTCCTATATTCCTCGTCCGTATTCGGCGTAAACACGAAATCCTGCGACGCCTCGCTCGGTAGCCGCGTCCCCGTCGCGCCGACCCGCACCTGAATCGTTACATTCCCAATCCTCTGCGGCGACGACTCTTTATACGACACCCACTCGCCTTCATGACGCTCGCCATTCTCGTCCGTCGTCACCTCGCGCCACTCCATCGTCATATCGACTCCGACTACGCGATTCTCAAGGTCATTCCCATACAGCGTCGACGGCACCGTCGCTTGCGTAATATCAATCGTATAAATATTCCCATCCCGTGGCACGCCTTGCACATGTACCTTAATATCTGTATCAACTCCAATCTGTGCAATCTCTTCATCAGTCAGCTTAATCCCCTTCTCAGTAATCCAGCCATTACCGTCCGCCCCAACCGTCCAAGTTTTTCCTCCGTCCAAGCTATACTCCCATGCCGCGCTACTCGCAATATACTTCGACCCCAGCTTCAGCCACCCCGCCGTGCCCTCATCGCCATCAAACGAGAACGTCGCCACCTGATTGTCCAATCGACCCAGCAGATACTTCCCCATCAAATTCGTCAAACTTCCCTGCAAATAATAGCCCGTATTGATCTCGCTCGCACTCGTATTCGCTGCCCATTCCAACGTCTCCGTCAAAATCATCTCTGTCGCGATATTATATCCCGCCGCCTCTTGCTCGTTCGTCGGAATCTGCGCAATAATCGTCCTAAGCAGGTCATAAACCGGCACCGGATACCGCTTCATATTCTCCGCCAACTTCTTCGCGAGCGCAAACCATTCCTCATAAATATTCGCATTCCCGTTAATCGCCCCAGTTTTCGCCTGTGCAACATAATTCGCAACCAGCCCATACCAAGCATCAAAGTTCATATCAAGCTTCTCGAGTGCCTGCTCATAAATTTGCGCCTGCTTCACCAAATCATCACCATAAATATCCGCCGTCCGCACCAAAATCTGCGAATCCTCATACTTGTCAAACTGATTCAACGCCGCCTGCGCCATCGGGATATAACTCCCCTGATACGCATACCGCTTCCCGTTCATCAACCCATACGTCGACCCAGTCGCGCCCCAGTTATTCAGCTGTCGCACCTGATGATAAGTCTGAATGTTCGTATAACCCGTGAAGTTCGTCATCGCCCAGCCGCTCACATCGTTCGTCAGCGCCCATTGCCCGACCCCGTCCGCATTCTGGCTATAATTCATATACGCCACGTGCCCCGGCTGACCAACCGTCGTACTCGGCAACCCATACGCCGCCTGCATGTTCTGACCGAAGTTAGAAATCTGCCAACACACCCCGCCGTAACGATGAATCATCCAAAGGTGCGGCGCATTTGCCTCAAACCCAATCAAATAATTCCCAGAAATCGTTTTGTCCCCGCTCCCGTCATACGCCGACCCCTGCAACTTATACTTATCAATCAACACTTGTTGCTCCGCCGGATCCGTCGGATAGTTCTGCGCATACCAATAATGGTTACCAATGCTCACATACGGCAATGGCGGATAAGTGTAAGCGCCCTTATTCACCGTCGGCAACCAATCCCGCATCCACTCAATTTCATCATCCCCAGTTTCCGTCGCCATCACATATCGCATCTCCTCAACCTCAAGGTTCTCAAACACCTTCCGGTTCAGCTTCCCCTCGACCAGATACATCCGCTTATACACCCAATACCGATCCAGCGGCCGCGAAATGTTCGGACTATCCGCGCCCCCCGCAATCGCCCCAGTATCCCGAATCCAGAACCGCACCTGTTGCGAATGCGTCAGCGACAGCGCAATAATCATCCTCTGATACAATTCCTTCCGCTTCCGCCCCGGATACTCAAACATCGGCTGATTATCTTTCAAATCCGTATCCTTAAACTCCTGATACAGTTCATTCAAAACCTGCAACGACTGCAAATAAGTCCCCGACGGCTTCCCGCCCGTCGTATACATCCTAAGCACATCCAGATTATTATACAGCCACTCTAGCGTCTCCCGGTTCTCCGCACTCTCCAAAATAAACTGCGTCATGGTATATTGCCCCACATTCTTCATCAAATCCCGCCGCAGCACCATCAACTCATGCTCGTCACTCTCCGACACATTGAGGTCAATCTTCTTCAGCTCCGCATCAATCTCCTCCAGAGTATCCACCACGTACGGTTCATAATCCTCCTTCGCCATCTTCGCATCCGCCCACACAGAGTGATCCTGCCCATTGCTCCCGTTCGCATCCACCTGCAACCGTATAAACCGATACTCGCTCACGTCAATCCGCACATAATCCGCTTCTTGCCCCGGCAGCATCACCTCATTTTCAGCATTGTACAAAACATCCCAATACTGCGAGCCCGTCAAACATTGCCCTTGCGCCACGCTCTCTTCATTCGACCCATACACCCAGAACCGCACCCCGTTCCCCGCCGTACTCGTCGTATTTAGCCCCACATACGCCGTGAAATAATCATAACCATTCTCACGCGCCCCGATCGCCTCCAAATCATAATACAAATTCGAGCTCGCATGCGCCCACAGCCCCTTATCGAACACTGCTGTCCCGCCGTCATGTTTCAAGCTAATCTTCGACCCGTTGCTCGCCTGGTCCCTCAAAAACGTCCCATACCCCACATTCGCCCGCACCGGATCTACGTCCGAGAGATACATAAACTGGTCGTCACCCCTCACCAACTCATCAAAGTCCACCGCCATATGACTCAAATCCGCCGCCATCGAACGCCACGCGAGCGGCCGAATCAGCGCCAGCCCCGCCACCGCAATCGCCGCCAACACAATAACTAGCTTATATTTCCGTCGTATTTGTTTTGACATATGAAATATGACCTCTCTTATAGACCTTCCTTTACGGCTTTTCAGCCATTTTCCTCATTATAACACACGTTTTCTTCGCCGCGCAAGTCCGATTTAGTATGTAAATCTTTACTTTTAACTATAAGCATGATATACTGCTTATGTAAACCCGCTTCAAAAGTCTGTTTTTGAGCAAAACACTCTCCAATGCGGTCAGTTTTTGAATCAAACTTTCACGAGCAGCGGCCAGTTTTGAGCAAATCCATTTCTCACAGCGGTCTATTTTTGATACCCTCAAAACCACCTCCCACAACCCGAACAAATCACCCAAAACCGAACTTAAATCTCGCCTCGCCAGCCACCACCAGACGCCCATCCTTACCAGCCATCTCAAAACCCTTCGCACCCCGGGCAATGCCACCGCCCATCCACCGTCTGGTACCGCGTCAGCCCGCACTCCGGACACGCCGACCTCCGATGCAGCCAGTCCCGATAAGTATCCAGCGCCACCTCGACGAAATCCTCATCATAATATATATTATAGCCCGCCGCTCGATACCGCTCCGCCAGCTCCCGCGCCCGCTCCCACGCCTCCCGCTCCATCCGAATCCGCTCCGGATCCGTCCGAAAATCCCGATGTCCCGACAGCGCATGCCCGACCTCATGTAGCAGCTGTAACCCCCATTCCAACCCTCTCCGCCCCCCATCAAAAGCCTCATCAGCACCCTCTTCATAATCTCCATTGCCTCTTCGATCCTCCAAAAACTCCTCATAAACCACCGTCCTCGGCGGCCTAAACATAAATCTTTTACCCGCCCTGAACCGCAGCTCCGGATAGTCTGCCTCCAGCCTCGCCACCAACGTCTCGCCTCCAGCCGCCTCATTAAAAACTTGTTCAGCCGTCTTGCCAACAGCCCGCGCCTCGCCTCCCCGAACGCCCGCCGCCAGCTCGTTCGGGTATTCAGCCCGCGCCGCCGCACCATTTTTTTGCGCACCCGCGCCCTTTTTTTTATTCACCTCCATCCTAACTTTAATCATACCAAACCCACCCCCATATTGCGAGCATAACCGCTTCCGAACCTCCCGCTCGCCCCATGTTCGGGTTTATCGTGACCCTCAGTTCGGGTTTTTCAACTTCCCTTGTTCGGTTCACGAATCTCTCTATCCCAACCCCACAATCCCCTCCGTGTACATTCCCTCCAACGCCCACAAAAATCGACCCCTGAACTAACAGAAGCCGATTTTCTCATTTCATTGCCAGGCATGAATGCCAAGCAGATATATTACTTTTAGTTACGCTAGCCTCTCAACAGGCTAAGCATTTGCGCCTAAGCGTCGGTTTTCTTCGCTGGGCCACGGCGCGAAATGCGACCGCCTTTTGCCCCAGCAATCCGAGCCAAAGCCGGATTAGCGGCAAAACCGCCAGTATGACCGTTCTGACCACCTTTGCGGCCGATCTGAGAGTAAAACTCTTTGCCATACTTTTCACGATTCGTCTGAGCAGCTTTCAAGCCGCCAGCCTTCGTTCCTGACATAATTTTCTCCTTTTTCTGCCCACCAAATACTTGCTAAAACCCACCCTTCTTTCGGATGTTACAACCATTTTAGCATACCGCTTCCGTTTTGTCAATAGTTTTTTCATAAAAATTATGTTATAATCCCAAAAGTCACACTTCCCTACCCCGACACTTTCGCCCTTTCTCGTCAACCTCAATCAAACCACCTTTCAAAAAGCCCGTCAACCCCCTTCTCGCTTGCCACTTTTCCACCAAATGTGGAAAACACCTATTGACAATATTCGTATCATGATATAAAATAGAGATAACTTCGGCTATCGAGCTACCACTCGAAAGCCGAAGCCAAATGTTTCGAGCTAGCCACTGCGAGGTAGCCCGAAACCCAAAAGTCACTGAGTTCACGCTCGGTAACTATTACAAAATAGGACAGCCGAACCTACCCTCTCGGCGGTTCTTTTTTGTTGGCCCGTTTCTCACCTACCCCCGTCCGTCCTTCACCCATTCCCTATTTCTCGACCAAAATCCCTTCCACCCCGCCTTTATTTTGCTGTTTTAAGCCCCACAGAAACCCAAAACGGCCATTCCAAGTCCAAACAGCCATCCCGAATACGTTTATGCTTAAACCGCGCTGGAAACCGCCTTAAAATGCCTCCTAGACCCAAAATCCACGCCCTGATCCCCCTTACGAAAGCGTCAAAAACCACTGGACACGGCAACCCACAAAATCCGCCATCAAACACACTAAAAGTAAGAAACACGGCCGCCAAAACGACCGTATTTCTATAATTCTCCGCCTCGTCAAACCAGCTAAATCTGCTCTTTCAATACAATATCCCCAGAGATGTAGCGATGTAAAATCGTGTTAATCAGCGTTTGATATGGCATACCAACTCTATTCGCCTTACGCTTAATTTCATTCAAATCATTCTCGTTAATCCTAATAGAGATCGCTTTCGGATTCGAATTTCGCACAGCCGCCATAACTGATTGCCGCTCACCCTCAGAAACCGGTTGCGACAATCCCGCTTCTACAGAATCCATCAAATATCGCTCTTCTTCGTACTCACTCATTATTTTCTCCTCTATTATATTTTGCGTTTAATCTCCGCGACGGAAACACGGTTTTTATAAAAATGTCTCCGGTCGGTTCAATCACAAAAGGCACGCAACAAACATAACCATTCAGCAATACGACAAACATCAGCTGCTCTGGATGATTGACCTGAGACGGCACCTTCTCAATCGCCAAAAACTGTTCGTCCTCAATCAATCTTGCAATCTCTGTTATATCTATATCCCGTTCCCGCCGCAACCAAGAAGCCTTTTCCGCATTCCATCGTATCATATCTACAGTATATACAATGTATTACAAATTGTCAACCCTCGCTATAATTCTCCGCCCCAGCCGCCGCCCCGCCAAATCCGCTTCAAGCCCGTTGGGCAGGCCTGAACAAGTTTTGATATCAATTGTAAAAAAGGAATAAGTATGTGCTATATCGCAAACTACTAACATTTGACGGTTGCGGAGGCTAAGACGGAGAACCCCTAAAGCCCCAAAACTAGAAACTATCTAGCCACGCAACGAGCAGATAACCCATAATACCGATCATCCGTACTCGACGGGTATAAATTAGTCCCATTACTTGCAATGTACAAACTTTGCGCATCATCCACATTAGTATAGGCCGTGCTTGACCAATAATACGCCGCGCTCCCAGAGTTATTCAAGTAGCCGTTATCACGAATATCTCCACTACGCACAAAGAAAAGCGGAGCAACAACCGAATCATTCACCGACATAGTAGACGCCGCAGTTCCGGCAGAATTGTATCGCTGGAGCAAAGCCTTATAACTATACTTCCGACCGTAAGCCGTCGCAAAACTACTCGTAGAACTATTACGCCCAGAAGACGGTAATCTCCAACCTTTAGGACAAATGCTAGAAGGCGCATCCACTAAATTGCTCTCACTTGTTACTGCACCGCTTGCACCAACGCTTTTTATATCAATCCCAGTTCCAGCAGTAACCGCACTCCACGTATACCAATTGCCAACTTCGTAATGCGCATCATATTGAGCACACTCACCAGATGTAGCCTCAGAGACAGCAGTATTCGCGTCCTTCTTGCAGGTTCCTCCGTTTGTTCCAGTATATACTGTCTTTGTATAAAACTCAGGATCGCTAGATGGCACTCGGCTACCAGCCAAAACAAAACCAACATTAGCACAACTAGACAGGCCTCTATTATTTGAACATGTAGCACCGGCGAGAGGAGTATTTAGAATAAACTTTCCCTGGTCCCAAGAGCGAGATTGCGTCACGTTAGTTGTAATAGTAGAAGTAGAAATCGTAGACGTCGTTGCCGCCGTCGGGTTCGTCCAAGCTGCGCTCATATCGGAATTCTGGTATGACATACTGGCCGTAGCACTATCCGGAAACCCCGAAGCAGGAATATCCAGATCCAAATTCTGCGTCATCCAGCAATTGTTATCCTTAAGCTTCGCCACCCAATAACTTTTCCCATCTCGCACATCAATCAATTGCCTCGTCTCTCCCACCTCACTCGCCTCACACACCGCACTCGTCATTTCCTGCATATTAGTCAACGAGGCCAACCCGGTTATCTCCAGCGGCGAAGAAACTACGCTCAGCGTCACCTCATTCTCATAAGTATCCGCCGGCTTATCGTTCCCGATATGTGCCGCGAAGCTCAGCGTAAACACCTTGCTATCCGACTTGATATTCGGCGAATCGTTCCCGCCTAGCGCCACTCCCCGCACATTCTCCGGCATTCGCGAGAAACTCGTCCCCGCCGTCTCGCCCTCTATCGCATTATATCCCCATGAATTCACCGGCAAACTCTCATAACTACTTGAACTTGTAACGCCGTTAATAGTTGCCCCGCTATTCTTCCCTGTTAACTCCGACTTATTACTACCCAAATAAACCGTATACCCGCCCGAATTCTCCACTCCGACCGTCGCCTTCACCGAATACCTCGCCGAAGCCCCGCTCTCAGAAACCGGCGTCAACGTCGTCACCCCGACCGGATCTCCAAACGCAAAACTCACCGTCGAGGTCACAACCTCCGCCTGCGCCGCCACCCCGCCACTATCCTCACCCTCTTCCCCGCCCTCCAACGCACTTGCCGATAACCCCACCAACGGATTTGCCAACAAAAACGCCAGCAGCAACAAGCTCAGACCGCTCGCGCTCCCGGCAATATTAAAGTTTTTATAACCTCTTAGCATTATACCCTCCTTTGATTGTATGAACACCCAGGCGAGCCATCTCCCAATACAAAAATGGCACCGCAAGGGTGTTCACACAATGCATCTAGCAAATCTCTTCGCCAGGACATAGTACCTTACGGCGCCATTTTTCCTAACGAAAATTAGCCAAAAAGCAAAAACAGATTTGCTCTATCGATACATTATGTGAACAATCTCATTATACCACACAAAAACCAAAACCAGTACAAAAATCGAGCAAGATAAAACTCCCTGCCAAAAGCACGGAGTCTTATCTTGGTGGAGTAACAGGGATTCAAACCCTGGACCTCCGCCTTGCAAAGGCGGCGCTCTAATCAGCTGAGCTATTACCCCATAAACATACCGAGAGGCGAAGCTAGAATGATGATAGTTTGGATTTTGAGGGGCTGAAACGCGTCTCAAGACGAGTGAAGACCCGAAAAACCAAAATAGCTCATTATAGCGAGCTGAATGGTGGGGATATGTGGACTTGAACCACAGACCTCGTCATTATCAGTGACGCGCTCTAACCAGCTGAGCTATATCCCCATTCCCTTCATTTTACCCCACTTCGCCCGAAAAATCAAGGCCTAAAATTATAATACACCACCCCGCTCGTCAGCCCCACACCTCGCGCCGCCGCCAACTCCGACACCGTCAAAAACTCATAACCTTGCGCTCTCAAATCATCAATAATATTCGCCACCGCGTCCACCGTCGAAGCGTGAATATCATGCATTAACACAATCGCCCCGTCGTGCGCCGCCCCAACCACGTTTGCCCGCACCGTCGCCGCGTTCCTATATTTCCAATCCTGCGGGTCCACCGACCAATAAATCATCGGCTTCCCCAAATACCCCCGCATTATATCGCTCACCGCACCATATGGCGGCCGCATAATCGCCACTTTCCGCCCCAAAGTATTCATAAAAATCTGATCCATATTCGCCACATCGGCCTGCAAGTCCACCGCCGAAAGTTTTGACAAATCCTGGTGATACGAACTATGACTTCCGACCTCGTGTCCCTCCGCTTCCTCACGCTTCAAAAGATCCGGCGCCCGGCTCGCCATCGACCCTACCACGAAAAACGTCGCTTTCACCCCCTTCGCCTTCAAAATATCCAAAAGCCGACCCGTCGTCGCCGTCGAAGGGCCATCATCAAACGTCAACGCAATCAACTTCTTTTCCCCGGTCACCGGCACCGTCACAGGCGGATTCGTCGTTGCTGCTGGCTTTTCCGGCTCGACCGGCTTCTCTTCCGGTTTTTCCTCTGGTTCCACCGAAGCCTCCTCGTCCGTTCCATCTGTCGGCTTTTCTTGCACCTCCTCCCCAGGCTCTTTCCCTTCCGGCTCATCCGTCGTCACCTCATCCCCGCTCGCACCGCCAGTCGCCTCCCAGATCGCATTCCCGACCAATTTCCCCACTCCAAAAGCCCCGAAACCAACCCCAATCACTATCGCCACCAGCACCACGAACTTCAGCCACGGATAATACACATTCACCCGATGTAACCAACCACCCCGCCTCTTTTCCTCACCCACACCAGCCTTTTCATCGCCCGCTACATGCCGTCGCCCCTCGTCATCATCGGTCTCCCTAGCTATTTCATCCTCATCGTCACCTTCGACGCCCGCCTCTTCCTCGATAACATCTTCTTCTACAACTTCGTCAACCCCTTCTCCGACAACCGCCTCAGAAATCTCCTCATCAACAACCACCCCGCTGGCCACATTAACGCCTTCTTCGCCCCTATGAACACTCTCCTCTACAACCGGTTTCTTACCGCCTAGCTCCACTTCACGAATTACAATCTCCGGCTCCGTCGTCTTTTCTGTAACCTTTTTTCGATTTTTTGTTTTTCGTTTTCTGCTCATGCTGTCCCAATTATACCACTTTTCACCAAAAACAATCCCACAAACTCCATCTCAAATCCTAACCCCCGCTCCAAAATCACAAGACCACCCCCAACCCCGCGCTACTCCCCTACCACCAAAGCACACTGCCGCGCCCACTCATACATCGCAATTCCCGCCGCCGCCCCGACATTCACCGACCGCGTCGACCCAAAACTCTCAATCTCCCGCACATCATCCGCCATCTCGATCGCCTCATCCGTCAGACCTCCCCCTTCCGAGCCGAACAACAAAGTTGTTTCCTGAACAAATTTTTTAAGCGACAGCGGCTTCACTCGCTCCGTATGGTTTTCAACCGCCACCACTTCCCTGTTACGCGCCCGCTGGTCCGTATAAAAACTTTCTACATCCGGCCAATATACTACCTCCAAATACTTGTCCGTGCACATCGCGCCCCGCCGATTATACTTTCGCCGTCCAATAATATGAACCTTCGCCACATTAAAATTATTCGCGCTTCGCACAATTGTCCCCGCATTAAAATCATGTTCCACGTTTTCAATCGCCACTTCCAACGCATTACGCTTCCGCGCCAGCTCTTCAAAAACCGCCTCATTCGGCAGCCCCTTATACTCATCTTGCAAATTCCGCGTGTCTTCCCCGCTCCCCATAGAACCTCTATCTAAATTTTCTTCATCCATCCCTGTAATTATACCATATAAATACCCTATTTATCCCCTGTTATCACCCCTAACCCATCAAAAAACTGACCGACGGCCAGTTTTTCTTCACTTAACAACTTAGTTGTGCAATTTTCATCGAAAGTCAAAAGCTTTTGTCGTGTCTCTTGCGAGCTACATTGTGATCTAAGCTTATCATCACAATCACGACCGACCTAGCTACAATATGTATTGCTACATACTGCGCATCAAACTCCCTAGAAAGGAGGTAATCCATCGACACGTTCTCGTACCGATGCCTTGTTACGACTTAACCCCAATCATCTCCCCCACCTTAGGCCGCCAAAGCGGACTTCGGGTGTTGGTGACTCTCATGGTTTGACGGGCGGTGTGTACAAGACCCGGGAACGTATTCACCGCAACATGCTGATCTGCGATTACTAGCGATTCCGACTTCAAGAAGGCGAGTTTCAGCCTTCTATCCGAACTGGGACTGGCTTTGGTGCGATTTGCTTCACATCACTGCTTCGCTTCGCATTGTACCAGCCATTGTAGCGCGATTCTAGCCCAAGGCGTAAGGGAAATACTGACCTGACATCATCCCCTCCTTCCTCCCCGTTACCGGGGCAGTCCTACCAGAAAAATCCAACTGGTTGCAAGGGTTGCGCTCGTTGATGGACTTAACCAAACATCTCACGACACGAGCTGACGACGGCCATGCATCACCTGTCTCGAGGTTCCCGAAGGCACAGTTCTCTTTCGAGAGCCTTCCTCGGATGTCAAGCCTTGGTAAGGTTTATCGTTTACCATCGAATTAAAGATCACGCTCCACCGCTTGTGCGGGTCCCCGTCAATTCCTTTATGTTTTAATCTTGCGATCGTACTACACAGGTGGGATACTTAACGCGTTAGCTTCGCAACTCTGGGGGTCGATACCCAAAACTGCTAGTATCCATCGTTTACGGCGTAGACTACCGGGGTATCTAATCCCGTTTGCTCCCTACGCTTTCGTGCCTTAGTGTCAGAACCGTCCCAGTAACCTGCCTACGCTATTGGTGTTCCTTCTAATATCTACGGATTTCACTCCTACACTAGAAATTCCAGTTACCCCTAACGGTCTCGAGCTTAACAGTTTAGCTAATAGTCTGAATGGTTGAGCCACCAGATTTCACTAGCTACTTATTATGCCACCTACGCAACTCTTTACACCCAGTCACTCCGGATAATGCTCGGATCCTACGTATGACCGCGGCTGCTGGCACGTAGTTAGCCGATCCTTATTCATAAGTTACCATCATATTTCTCGCTTATAAAAGCAGTTTACAACCCGAAGGCCTTCATCCTGCACGCGGCGTTGCTCCATCAGGCTTTCGCCCATTGTGAAAGATTCCCTACTGCTGCCTCCCGTAGGAGTCTGGGCCGTGTCTCAGTCCCAGTCTGGATGATCATCCTCTCAAACCATCTAACGATCGTCGACTTGGTGAGCCTTTACCTCACCAACTATCTAATCGTACGCAGGCCATTCCCAAACCGGATAAATCCTTTAATCCGAAGATCACATGCGGTATTAGCCACTCTTTCGAGTAGTTATCCCTCAGTTTGGGGTATGTTCCCACGCGTTACTCAGCCGTCCGCCGCTCGTCAGCAGCTTCACTGTTCCCTCGTATCAGTCACTTGCTCAAAGGCCAAGTGCGACAAGAGAACGGTGAAGCCCTGCTACCGCTCGACTTGCATGTATTAGGCACGCCGCCAGCATTCATCCTGAGCCAGGATCAAACTCTCCATTAAAGTCGTTTAGCAAAGCTAAACTATAGAAAAATGAACCTTGTTCATAAATAACTGACGATGATAAGTTTTAGCCTCCGCTAAGCAAAGCCTAGCGATAATTCTAAAACCATAATTGCACAACTAAATTGTTAAATTCCTCACTCCGCAAGACCTTACGATTTAATCCCTCAAGATTTTCTCGCAGTTCCCGTGGAATATTCCTATTCTATATCACCTCGAACACAAAGTCAAGGACTTTTTTCGACTTTTTTCACTTTTTTGGGACTTTTTTACCAAATTCCCCACCAAATCGTCCAAAAACCTCGAAAATTGCCTAAAATCAACCTTAATTAGGCCCAAAACACCCGCAGTCCCGCCATTTTCTAAAACTTCCCTCCTGCCAGCCAAAACACCAGAAGACCTATAATAATCCCCAAAATCGTCCCCACAACGACCTGCGCCATCGTATGCCCCTCAACAACCGGCAATTCCGGCTTCCTCGCCTCCTCCAATAACTTATTCAGCGCTTTTCCCTGCTCCCCCACCGCATAACGCACATGAATTGCATCATATAATACAATCCCCCAAAACGCCACCGCCAACATAAAAATCGGTGAATCAAACCCCGAAAAGCACCCTAGATATACCGTCAGAGCCGTCACGCTCGCCGCATGCCCAGAGGGCATCCCACCCGAGCGCATCAGATAACCCACCATCTCCTTAAAATCACGCTTTTCCTGCTTCCTTGAAGAAACCACTCCAGTCACAAACTTCCAAAGTTGCGCCACCGCAAACCCGCAAGCAAACGCCACTAATGCATACCATGCTTTCATACCTCCATTGTAGCATAAACACTTACCGTTGTCTATCTTTCCCCTGTTTCCCCAGACGTAAACTTATTCTTTCTCTGAGGAACGCCGCTTCAAAATCGCCACCAACGCCAGCGAAAGAACCCCGGCCGCAGCCACCACCCACCACAACCATCCTCTCTCTGCCCTCACCTCACCCAACTTCGGTACCTCTACTTCTATCGCCTCTTCGCGATCATCTCTATCATCAACTTCAGCCTTCTCAGTATTGTTATCTGCCATCCCCTCTCCGCTAGCATCCTTAACTCCGGAAATCTCCTCGATAAAAGTTTCCCCGCCAGAAACACCGTTGCCAACGCCATCAATACTATCAGAACCAGCAAAACCAGAATCGCCAATCAAGTCACCATCTGTATCATCAGAACCGCCAGCATCAACCTCCATATCTGAGCCCGCCCCAGTTCCGTTCCCCGAATCACCCTCAAAGCCATCCCCTGTATCGCCTTCAAAATCAGCCCCGCCAGAACCTTCGTTGTCATTATCCCCTATCTTTCTCATCCCAGCAATCCGCTCTCTTAAAATCGCCGCCTCCATAATCTCAGCTTCCACCCCTGCTGCCTTTGCTAGTAGTTCCTCAATCACCGTCAATTTCCCCTCTTCTTGCGTCAAACTCCAATCTAAAGCCTCCTCTGACATCTCTGGGATCATTGCTAGCCCATCCAAAACCACCCCTATATCATCTAGTCTCCCCGCCAGCGTCGACCGCCACTCCTCCTCCCAAGTCGCTACCTCCTCCTCTTCAAACAAATCCCAGCCAATCGACGGCAGATACTTCACCGTCCCCTGTTCCCGATCCACCACTTCCATACACGTCCCCGTTCCCCAATTCTGAAAGCCCGAAGCATGCACACACCCCCGATAATCTACCTTCCCTCGCACCCAAATCGGTTCCGCCCCTTCATTTGCTAAATCCTTAAACTCTGCCGCATAATACAAAATGTCCGACAAATTCACCTCAGTTAAATCATACTGCAGCCGCGAGTTTCCAATCGTCAAAGGAATCGTAGCGTAAGAATGTAACCCCATATTCGACAACACCTGTTCCTTCGCCACCTTCGCCCACTCCGCCTCAAGCTCCGTCCAATCCTCGAGTAGCGCATCCACCTCCGCCTCTGTCCAGCCATTCTCATAATCCATGCTCGCAACCCATGCCCGTTGAATCTGTATCTCCTGCCCAATCGGACTATCCATCTCCACCTCAATTACCCCTTCTCTCGGCTTAATTACTTGGATATGAAACCTCGCATCAAAATCATTCAGTACCGGCCATTCCGTCGTTGTTCTCTGTTCCGTCGCCTCCGCGGTATCCACTTCCGCCTCTAGCGCGTCCGTTCCCATGTCTGTTTCTAACGCATAAATCTCCTGCACCGGTGTCACCGCCAAAGTTAAAATTAATAGCAAAACTGGTAATTTTTTCATATTTTCTCGCAGTTATTTTTAATATTCTCCGAGTGTAATACAAATTTTTCCAAAATAACAAGCACAAGCACGTTAAAATCCCGAAAATCCTCCAAAATCACCAAAAATACCCTGTTTTGAACACATTTTTTACTCAAAAATCACTCTTTGAACAATTTTATTACTCACTCAAAACACGTTTTTCTTCACCAAAAACGCTAAATTTTCAGCCGCAAAATCCACCAAACTCACACATTTTTCGCACAAAATCATTTTTCCATGCTAAAACGAAAGTGTCTACTACTTCACATTAAATACAAGTTAATTTTTGTTTGTATGGCATATCATATTTTTCTGTATTGAAATGGCACCATAGCGATTGCAAGTACAGGAAACGTGTGAAAACGCCCGACAAACTTGTAGTGAAGGAGTAGACGCCCGCTGTGGTGCCTTTTTTAGTTTCCTTCTCGGAATTAAAAACAGGCATCCGGCAGGCGTCTATTACCTAAAAGGAGGGCTGTGATGCTAAAACGCCAAGATATAAAACCTAATTCTTCTGGAAAAGTAAGTTGTTTGCTTCTGCTTTTACTAACTTTTTTACTTATCAATTCCATAACTACTTCTGTCTATGCTTTCGATAGCGCTCCGGATGACGGCGGGACTGGAAATACTGGCAGTGACTCTGGTTCATCAACTATCACTTCCACCGTCAACATTTCCTTCACTCCAGAAAGTGGTTCTGCTTCACTAACTCCTATCTCTGCCGACGGTGCTTCGGCTCGTTATTCCATCAAAGCCACCGTTGGCGTAGAAAACTCTGGAGGTTATACGGTTTATTTAGGTAGTAATAAATCAGAACTAACAGGTAAGAATACTGGCGCAACTATTAACGGCGTTACAAGTTCGGCAACTTATGAAGAATTGCCACTTAACTCTTGGGGCTATAATGCAATAGAAGGAGAAACTGCTGGTACTACTTTTTCTAAAGTCCCAACTAATAACCGTGGAGACGTTATCGCTAGCAATAACTCTACTAACATCAAAGAGGACAACGAAACCTTCACCTTAAGTTTTGCAGCGCATATTGGGAATGATAAGCCAGCCGATACTTATGAGAATGAGATTACTTTGAGCGTGGTGAGTAGTCCGCTGGAAGTGGTGGGACTCAAAGGAATTGCGTCGATGCAGGAAATGACACCGGAGATTTGCGAAGCGAGCGAAGTTGGTGATACAAAGCAACTTGTTGATCTGCGTGATGATAAAAGTTATTGGGTGAAGAAAATGCC
>CAQRDK010000015.1:20761-21115 GCA_948868795.1 uncultured Candidatus Saccharibacteria bacterium
TGTTGGATGGTGCAGAATTTGGATCTGGATCTTGGGTCTAGTTGGCCGGATGCTAGATTGTCGGATTATGATGTTGCGAGCACGGCATATAAACCGGTGGCGACGGCAACGATAGCGAATGCTGCGACTGTTAGCAACGTGAATACTGGCACAAGGTCTTGGAGTCTTGGGGATTATGTGATTATAAATCCAGAGAGTTCGAGCGATTGCGGGTCTTCAAAAAGCAGTTTCGCGGAATGTCCGCAGCAGTTTTCCAATATAGCAGGGCAAACGGCTTCGACGAATCCTGATTTTTATGTTCAAAACGGCAAGAAGACGGCGGCTGGTGGGGAATATGATGCACACTATCTAGTC
>CAQRDK010000016.1 GCA_948868795.1 uncultured Candidatus Saccharibacteria bacterium
TAAGTTCACCCAACGAACTTAACTTATTTGGCGGGGCGGCGGCTGGGGCGGAGAATGAGGTAAGCGGGGGCATGAGATATAGCAGAAGCGGTTTAGCTCCTGCTATATTTTGTAAGCGGATGTGCTTGTAAGTTTTGAACAAAGTGTGATATAATGGCGGATTTTTGAAGAAAAGTTAGCCAAGGGAAAAAGTTGAGGAAAATATTGTGCTTATGCTTGGTAAAAGTTAGTGAAGTATGCTAGGGTGGAGATACGGGCAAGAGTAGGCTTTGCTTCAAGCAACTTTAAAGGGCGGAGAAAGGAGGGTAGGTTATGCGAATACAATTCCAAATTTTGAAACGTATTCTAGTCTGTGTCACATTACTGCAGATAAAAATTACTTTCGCTAAGAAAAAGCGAAAGTAACATAACTATACCATCCTATTCTAGCATCTAAACATAGCAAAAGCAAGGTTGAAATTGTCCGTTTGGGAAGATTTGGGGATGCGGGCGGTCGGAAGTGGGGAGTTTGAGGGTTAGAAATTGATTTCGGAGAGGATGGATTTGAGCTGGGTGTGGAGGTTGTCGATGGAGCCGTCGTTCAAGATGAAATAATCGGCGATGGCGATCGGGCCGCCTTTCTCGATGGTTTCAATTTCGTGGTAGTCGCGCTCGCGAGCAGCTTGATGGTCGAAGGGGCGGACGGGGCGAGTGGCAAGGCGTTCGTAGCGGAGGTGGCGCGGGGAAACGACGGCGATGACGGTGAGCTGGTCGCCAGGGAACTCTTTTTTCAAAGTTTTGTACTCGGTCCAGGAGTAGAGGCCGTCCAAAACGATGCGCTTTTGGCCGGCGGCGATGAGGTCGTTGATTTCGGCGATGACTTGGCGGGCGACCCAATCGTTGCCTTCTTCTTCGCGGATTTGTTTGCGGAAGATTTTTTCATTTTCTGGGGTGATTTCGATGCCGCGCTTGGTCATTTCTTTGAGGTTCATGCCGCCGAAATAGGATTTCGGGATGCCGCGGTCGGTGAGATAATCGATGATGACGGATTTGCCGGCGCCGGCCATGCCGACGATGGCGAGAAGTTTTACGTTGCGATCTTTCATGATTCTAATTATAACATGGGTGAGGACGGGAATTGGGTGTTTTTGAGGTGATATGGTATAATTGGGGGAATGAAACGTTTGGTGATTATTGACGGGAAATCGGTGTTTTATCGGGGGTATTATGCGATGGGGGCGCTGTCGACGAGCGACGGGACGCCGACGGGCGGGATTTATGGGTTTGCGGCGATTGCTATGGAGATTGTGCGAAAGTTGGACCCGACGAAGGTGGTGGTGGCGTGGGATTCGCGGAGTTCGACGGCGAAACGGAAAGAGGTTTTTCCAGAGTATAAGGCGGGGCGAACGAAGCCAGGGGATGATTTCTATGCGCAGATTCCGCTTTTGGAGGAGTTGGTGAAGGCGTTGGGGTGGAGCTTTGTGGAGTGCGAGGATTATGAGGCGGATGATATTATTGGGACGCTGGCGCTACAGGCGGATGAATTAACAGAGAAGGCGACGAGCGAGGATGAGGAGTGGGAGACATATATTGTGTCGTCGGATCTCGATATGTTGCAGATTGTGGACGCGAATACGCGGATGTATCGGATTTTGAAGGGATTTTCGCAACTCGAGGAGCTGGATGTGGCGGCCGTGGAGGCGAAATATGGGATTAAGAAGGCGCAGTTTTTGGATTTGAAGGCTTTGAAGGGGGATGCGTCGGATAATATTCCGGGCGTGCCTGGGGTGGGGGAGAAAACAGCGGTTAGGCT